>JAAYCK010000005.1 GCA_012729835.1 Syntrophomonadaceae bacterium | reverse complement strand
TATCAATACCATGACCCTGGTCGATGACAGCTATTCTGATATATATACCTGGCTCAAGACCTCGTCCAGCCTCTGTAAGCTGCAGGTTTTCAACTTCCAGGCGAATCTCCCCACCCTGAGGCATGGCTTGACAGGCATTGCTGACCAGGTGCCTGATGACCTGGCTCATCTGTTCACGGTCGACATGGATAGCCCAAAGATCTTCCGCAAAAGAGAAGGTACACTTAAACCCAGACCCGGCTAGAGCAAACCTGGCCGATTCCATCACCAATTCCTGAACCGGCAGACTCTGCTTCATGGGAGCGCCACCCTTGGAAAAGGTAAGCAATTGACTGGTCAAGTGGGTGGCTTGCAGTGAAGCAGTTTTAATATCATCCAGCAGCATGAGGATCTCCGCTTCCTCATCACCCTCCCAGATCATCTGAGCCAGCGAGGCATTACCAGAAATCACGGTAAGTATGTTATTGAAATCATGAGCAATGCCGCCAGCCATCAACCCCAGTGTCTCCAGCCTTTCCCTGGCCATGAGTTCTTCTTCCATCTTCTTATACTCCGTTATATCGAGAATGGCTCCGATAATGCAGCGGGAACCTTCGACCTCAATGATATCAGCCGATAGTATCCCCCAGATTTCAGTTCCATCATGACGGAGCATTTTCACTTCATAAGGCGGGATATCCTGACCATTAAGCCGGGGAATACCGAATTTATCAAATATGTCCTTATAGTCATCATGCAGCAAATGTATAAAAGACTTACCAACAATCTGGTCACGGCTGTATCCTATCATATGCTCCCCAACTGAATTGATATATAGCAGGTTTTTATCATCGATAACGAATATCAGGGCCGGAGAGGTTTCTGCTAGTTTCTTAAAGTTAGCCTCGCTCTCGCGCAATTCTTGCTCGATCTGCTTTCTTTCATTGATCTCTAAATAGAGATCCTTGTTTACTTTCATCAGATCAGAAGTTCGCTCAATGACCATCAATTCTAAATGGTCACGAGCTTCACTAAGCTCTTGCAGCAGACTCTTCTGATCTGTTATATCGTGGACAACCGATATTAAAGCAGGTTCTCCTTCCCATTCGATCTTGGCCGAGTTCATCAGTCCGTAACCTATGCTGCCATCTTTCCTGAAATAGCGCACTTCATAATTATGAGTTACTTCCTCGCCCCTCATCCGTGCCAGACCGCGTTCTAACAATATAGGCCGGTCATCAGGGTGGTATATGTTCCAGGGATTCATATTCTTTATTTCTTCAGGGGTGTATCCACTCAGTGAGCAGCCTGCCGAGTTTAGGAATAACAAGGGATTAACTGGCTGCAAATTGGTAATATAGGTAAAAGCGGGCGTTATATCAGCCAGCAGCCTGAACCTACTTTCACTGTGCCGGAGAAGCATTTCGTTTTCCCGGCGTTCCATGTAGGCACCCAACATTCCCCCGACCATCTGCAAACACCGTATATCCTCGTCCAGCCATATCTTACGCCCCTGTACATCATCAAAGCCCAGACTGGCCAGGGGGCGGTGATTAGCTCCGAAAATGGGCACCATCACCAAGGACTTGGCATCCATTTCCAACAGAACTTCCTTTTCAGCTATGAAATCTGGAGAAGCCCAATCTATTTCGGGAATCACGATAGTTTTCCCGGCCATCAGCTGGTTTGCCCACCAATCAATACTTTCAGAACCCAAATCCTTGAGCAGATGCATATGTGGTTCCGTAGTATCGTCACACCACTCATAGGTACAATCCACCATCCCGGTTTGCTCATTGATTTCGAAAACATAAGCCCGGTTAGCCTTGACAACAGTTCCAATAAGTTTAATGATCTCGTTTATATCGGGTTCGTCTGTTTGCAGGAAACACCTGGAGGCTTCAGCAATAGCCTCTTCAACAACCAGACGATGTAATACCTGCTCCCGGGCCATCACCCTTTCCCAGTAAGAGCCGACCATTTCCGCTACGATCCGCAGGCATCTCAGGTCATCATTATGCCATTTACGCGGAGTACAGGTATCCGCATATCCCATCAATGCTTTCAGTTTGCGTTCACTGTCCCAAATGGGCACTGACAGCATTGATTGGACATCTGACCTTTGCAGGGTTTCTTTTTCCGAGCTGGCTGCTCTTGATAACTTGTCGGGGCTCTCAATAATCAGCACCTGATCAGTTTGTATATTGTTTAAAGCCCAGGGATATCGGGAGAAATCCAGGGTTCTAAACTCCTTTTCCAGCGGAAGAGTTCCTGCTTCACACCATTCATGCCTGACTGCGGCGACATTATCAAGTCCGAATTGATATATACATACCCGCTGGGCATTAACCCCCCGGCCTACGATTTCCAGCAACTGCAGATAATCGGCCTCACTATCACCAACTAACAGCCGGGAACATTCTGCAATTACCTCCTCTATTGCCAGGCGATGAAGAATCTCTTCCTCTGCGCGTTTTCTCTCCCAATAAATGCCCAGCATCTGAGCTACGATCTGTATGCAGATAATGTCCTCATCTTTCCATGCACGGGGCCTGGTCCTGTCAGCAAAGCCCATCCAGCCAATCATCACGTTGGCATAATTATAAATAGGTACTATTACCATAGAACAGACTTCTGCTGAAATTAGTCCATCGCTTTCAGGTTGGGCTTCCGGAGGAAGGGCTGAGGTATCCATAATATTTATCACCCCATCATTGACCACTCGGGCCAATAACCAGGGAAAACACCTAAAATCAAGGGTTTTCAATTCCTGCATACGGGAAGGGGTTCCTGGTGCGCACCATTCGTAGTTGTAATGACCTATCAGGGTATCAGATTCAAACTGATAGATGGTGGCTCGATGAGCCCGCAGGGCATGGCCGATCAATTTCAGGATATTCTCAATATTTACATCACCAGGTTGGGCAAAAAGGTGTGAACAAGCCGCCAGAGCTTTCTCGATCTCCAATCTTTCGTCCAGCTCTGGTCCCCGCCAGCTTTTTATCTCCCGCTCCAATATTTCCAGGCGCTCTTTCAGGGCGCTGTTCTCTTCCTGCAACTCAGTCGTCGATCTAGCTTTCGAGTGATCCATTTTACCCCCAACATTTCATGCAGCAAATAATGTTGCATATTATTCAAGAATTCTGCCTAAAATATTTATTTAGACATTGCCTTTTAATTCCCTTTGATGAAAGCTGGGAATATTTGTCGAACAGATATTACTAATCGGATATTTTGAAAGGGTTAAATCTGCGGGCATTAAATTATTGATCCTGGTAGCCTGGACCAAGTTGTGTGAGGGTAGATCGCAGTGCGGCTTCCAATAGCGGCAAATCGGAATTGTCCATAAAAGGCTCCTGTCCCTGCTTGATCTTTTCTATGGTTTTTGAAAGGGGAATGACACGATAATGGATGCGGCCATTGGCCTGATAAGGATGAGAAAAAGTCGGAGTATATGATGCTTCTATCAATCTGGTTTCGTCTGTATCAAAATCCTTTTTAAATCTGAGCTTGAGGACTATTCCGCATTTTCGTTCCAATTCCTGTTGATTGCTGATAAAGTTACCCATACCATAAATCACGAATTTATTTTTGCCCTTTACGTTTATGATTTCCATGGTCTGGATGACATGAGGGTGGCTACCCAGTATAGCATCCGCCCCGGCAGCTAAGAAAGCCCGGGCCATACTCACCTGATCCTGGGTTGGACGGGGTTGATATTCAACCCCCCAGTGCAGAACCAGAATTAGCGCATCCACCTGCGGCCTCAGCTTTTCTATATCGGACAACACCTTTTCTTTATCCAGTATGTTTACATACTCGGGATGTTCTGAGGGGATCGGAATGCCATTGGTGCCATAGGTATAAGCCAGATAGCCCACCTTGACCCCCCTGATTTCCTTGATCAGAAAGGTGCTGGCCTCCCCCGGGTTCAGATAGGTCCCCAGGGTGTCCAGTCCCGCAGTTCTCAATACCTTTAATGTTCGAATACCTCCAGAGTATGAGCGGTCAAGTGAATGGTTATTAGCAGTAATAACCATATCAAAGCCAGCCTGCTTGAAGGTGTTAGCTATTTCATCAGGACTGTTGAACATAGGATATCCGGTATAGCTGCTTTCGGGTCCAGCTAGAGCCGTCTCCAGGCTGGTGGAACTGTAATCGCCTTCCCTAATCAAGTCAGCCACATCTGCAAAAAAAGTATCAAAGCGATATGAGCCGTCTGCCTGCAAACCCGAATTCACCTGCGGCATATGCATCAAACAGTCCCCGGCTGCCGTCAAAGTAATGGTTTCAGTCTCCGGAACCTTAGCGGGGCTGACCCCTTGGCTTGGCTGTATATCCAGGCTTATGGCCCAGGAATAGGCCTGGAATGATGCCAGGGTACCTACAAATATTATAAATAGTGTTACAATTATCCTTCGATACAAACTATCCACTTCCATAAGTAAAGAGAATCTGAAAAGGGACTCCCGGCGCAGCCAAGAGTCCCTTCAATTGTACATCCAAAATAGCATCAAAGTCTCTATAAATTATTCTACTTTAGCTATAATCCAAGCCGATGGTATCATACAAGACCCTGCTCAGGCATTCAATCTGAACAGGTTTCTGAATCGCAGCACAAAAACCATAGTTCATGTAATTAACCAGCAAGTCATCTGAAGAATAACCACTGCTGACTATTGCCTTAATATTTCCATCTAATTTTAAAAGTTTCTGTAAAGTCTCCTTAGCCCCCATCCCTCCGGGGACTGTCAGATCGAGAATCACTGCATGATAGGGGATCCCGGCCTGCATTGCTTCCATATACATCTGTATAGTCTCCCCGCCATCGCTGCTAAGGTCTGCAACATATCCTAACTGGCGGATCATTTTCCCCAGGGTATTTCTAACTACCCGGTCATCATCCATGACCAGCAACCTGCCATGACCAGATAAGTTAACCTTAGCGGCAGTCACTTGTTCAATTATTATATTGTCCGAGGCCGGTAGATAGATTTCGAAGGTAGTACCTAGTCCGGGTTCCGAATTCACTATGATCATTCCACTATGTTTTTTGACTATGGAATAGGCCATTGCCAGACCTAAACCATGACCCTTTTCCTTGGTGGAGAAGTATGGTACAAAAATATTACCCAGGTCTTCACTGGCAATGCCGGTCCCATGATCCTTAATAACGATCTGAACATATTTTTCTTCGACCAGAGCCAGGGCTGCTGCTGTTTCCGGCATGATATTACTCATATATATCTCGATGTTTCCTCCGCCAGGCATGGATTGAGCTGCGTTAAGAATGATATTGTGAAAAACCTGTCCGATCTGGCCTCGGTCAATCTCCGCCGGCCATATCTGTCCACTGGCGGAAAAAACAGCTCGCACATTGGAACCACGAAGAACAAATCCTGATACTTCACGGACCAGGCTTTCAATGGACACGGTTTCTATTACCGGGATGCCACCGCGGGAAAAGGTCATCAATTGTTCGGTAAGTTCGCGAGCCTGCATCACTCCCCGCTGAACCTCATCCAGCAGTTCCAGTGCCTCGTAATCTCCCTTTTCCTCCGATATGATACCAGCCAACGAATTGTTTCCGCTGATAATAGTGAGGATATTATTGAAATCATGAGCAATGCCACTGGCTAAAATACCCAGCGACTCGAGTTTTTCTCTCCGAAGCAGCTCTTCTTCCATCATCTTGCTGCGGGCGATCTCCTTTTGCAGTTCAATGGTTCTTGCTTCGACTATCTTCTCCAACTCCAGTCGATCACGTTCGAGCTGAAGTTCTTTCCTCTTTATTTCGCTGATATCTTCAAAGCTGCCCTGATACTCCAGCAATTCTGAGCGATCATAGACAGCTCTGATAACCCATCTGCCCCATTTAGTTGAATCTTTGTCAAATTGGAGTTCCAAAACACAAACAGGATTCAGTGGATTCAGAAATTCCAATACCTGTTTAAGACGGAAATGCTGGTCAGCAGATATGAATTCCAGAGCATTCATGCCAACCAATTCATGTGGAGACTTCTGCAAGTGACGGGCCCAGACATCATTGATAAAGGTCAGGTTTAGATCCGGGTCAGAACAGGCATATATCCCGGGGCGAGGATCATCAGCCCGGCAAAAATCCACTTGGACATTTACCAGCGGCTTTTGGGCAAATGCCGCAAAAGTGCCGGTACTTATCGCGGACATAGTTCTTATATTGTTTTCATCGGGTTTGCTGTAAGCCGATGATTCCTGACCCATCATTACCCCCTGGTTACTGCCTCAAATTAGTGATTAAATAGTTATTTGACACAGAGGGGATTCTATCCTTCGGGGAAAAAGTGCTCTTTTGTCGAAGAAGGCGTGTTTTTTTGTGGTAAGCGGACGTTTTTTGTAGAGGACATTCGAAGTACTTATAATTATATCAATAATTCTAGTCCAGACTGACCGGGCCCAGCTTCCCTTTGCGAAAATCCTGCAGTAATAGCTTGCAGGTTTTATCCATATCAGGTACTCCACCTTTGAGCAGGTAACCCCGATGACGCGCTATGCTCTCCATCACCTGTTCAGCGGGCATATTTTCATCATTGAGCTTAAACTTGTCTGCCAGAATCGCGGGTTGATTAATAATAAACCAGTTGACCAGATATAGCGCAACATCATATTCACTATAGGCCTTATCACCAACAATATCTAATAACGCCAGTTTGTATCCCTGTTCTTCACTCCCCACCTTGGGCCACATCAACCCGGGCGTATCCATGAATTCAATGTCCTCCCGCACCCTGAGCCACTGTTTTCCCCGCGTAACTCCGGGTTTGGCACCGGTAGCAGCCATCTTCCGTCCCACCAGGCTATTAAGGAAGGTAGACTTACCGATATTGGGCACTCCCACCACCATAACCCGGGCTGGTCGAACCCGGCGTCCCTTTTGCAGCATTGCATCGGCAAACGATTGATAGCTCTCACTTATTCCCTGCAGCACCTCGCGCTTACCTTTGCCGCTAATTGAATCCATAGCCGCAACGGCAAAGCCTTCAGCCCTTAATGATGCTATGTGTTTACGCAACGCGTTCCGGTCAGCCAGATCCATCTTATTGAGCACCAGGAACACCTTCTTGCGCGCCACCATCTTCTCCAGTTCCGGGTTGCGACAGGAAATAGGTGCGCGGGCATCCAGCAGCATAACCACGATGTCCACCAGCTTGATATTCTCTTCGATCTCCCGGCGGGCTTTAACCATATGCCCTGGGAACCAATTGATGCTCAAAATATATTCCCTCCAAATAAACAGCTACAGATGGGGACGAATTATTGCCACAGATTCACACAGATTTACACAGATTTTAATGCGTCATTCATATAAATCTGCGTTATCTGCGCCTATTATACCAAGCAAAAAGAGAATACCCTGCGGTATTCTCCTCTCTTAATTCAAATCATCTATCAGGGCTATGACAAGAGTGAAGGTCAAGGCGTGTAAAAATCCCGCGACCGAGGCGTACTAAGGTACGTTGACTGAGCGGGATTTTTGCAACAACGCAGAGATTCGCTTTTGTCATTGGCCTGGTTTAGAACCGGCCCTTTTCCTTAACACGAGCCTTCTTACCAGTCAGGCCACGCAAGTAGAACAGACGAGCCCGGCGAACCTTACCTCTTCTGGTCACCTCGATCTTAGCGATACGGGGCGAATGGATGGGGAAAGTTCTTTCCACCGCTACCCCATAGGTAACGCGGCGGGCCGTAAAGGTGCGGGATAACCCGGACCCACGAATCTTCATTACTACCCCTTCATAAACCTGGATTCTTTCCCGGTTGCCTTCAACTACCTTAACGTGCACCTTCAATGTGTCGCCAGGTCCGAAGCTGGGCATGTCTTTCTTGAAGTATTCTTCTTCAATAGATCTGATTATGTCTTGAGACATTAGTTTCTTACCTCCCTCCGGCAGGTGTTCATACATGGAAACATGCAGCGGACCACCTTTCTAAAAACAGAACATTGATATTTTATCACAGCGCTATAACAATAACAAGTAAAACGTCATTATTTGAACCAATGTTCACCCAGCAGACGGTCAAGTATGATGGACACCGCACTGCGGACCGATAGATGATTATATTCACGGCCTGCTTCCAGCGGCTCTAAAATGTAATCGCAGCTATCCATGATATCCTTATGTATTCCCCAGCCAGTACCAAATAAGAACAATACCGCCTGCTCTTTCTCGGTGATACTGTTACGCATATCGCGATAGGATATGCTGCGGGGATAAATCCTGGCATCAGTGGCTACGGTTATCGCTTCCATACCAGTTTCGTCACGAATAGCCTGTTTGACTTCTTCCAGGTCATTTTTATGGGAAAGTAGCCTAAAGGCTTCTCTGCGGTCGGGATTATAAGTTACCCCGAAGCCCTCCTGCCAGAAAGCCAGGACTTCACTCAACAGTTCCTTTTGGGCTGGTGATGGGTGTACAACAAAAAACCCGTCTATGTCATAAGTGCGGGCAGCCCGAGAGATGTCGTGCAGATCCAGATTGGTCACCGACGTGGTCACCACATGCATGCGTTTGTTATATATCGGATAGTGTAATAACGCCAAATAAACCCGGGCTTTTCTCACCGGCTACTCTCCCGTTTAAATAATATCGCCTGCAGAAGGCGTTTTTCTTCTTCATCGAATTCCCGTTCCAGCAGGAGTTCCGGCCGTTTAAGCAACGTATTTCTCAGGCTCTGTTCCTTACGCCATAGCCTGATGTTTTCGTGATGGCCGGAAAGCAAAACATCGGGTACATCATTTCCTTCATACTCGCGAGGCCTGGTATAGTGTGGGTATTCCAGCAACCCGTTGGTGAAGGACTCCTCATGTGCCGACTGCTCGCCACCCAGGACTCCGGGAATCAGGCGTGCCACCGTATCGACCAGTATCATGGCCGGCATCTCGCCGCCAGTCAAAACGTAATCGCCGATAGATATTTCTTCGTCAACAGTCTGCAAAACACGCGCATCAATGCCCTCGTAATGACCACAAAGCAGGACCAGGTGCGGTTTTTCCGCTAAATCACGAGCTTTGGCTTGATCTAAAATCCTGCCCTGGGGGGAAAGGTATATCAACCATGCATTATCAGTTCTAACAGATTTGACAGCGTGATCAAGGATATCGGCTTTCATTACCATGCCGTCACCTCCGCCAAAGGGATAATCATCCACCTGGTGATGCGGCGCGGGGGCGAAATCGCGTATATTAGTAATGCTGATATTCAGCAGTCCCTTTTCGCAGGCACGTTTTATGATGCTTTCATTGAAGGGCGATTCGAACATGCCCGGAAACAAGGTCAGGATATCGATCTTCATGCCTCAATCCTCAACTAATCCGGGAAGAAGGCGCACCTTCATTTCCCCCGCTTCGAGGTCTATGCCACTAATAACGTCCTTTATCACCGGAATAAGCACCTCGCCATAGCGGGACGACTGTACTACATAGACATCATTGGCCCCGGTAGCCAGGACCTCGGTCAATACACCCAGCACACCGCGCTCCTCATCGATAACCTGCAGGCCTTCCAGTTGAAAATGATAATATTCACCCTCTGGGAGAGGCATCAATTCATCCTGGCCGATAACAATGGGGGCATGCTTATATTCAGCTGCTTTTTCCATGCTGTCGACACCCTTAAGTTTTAGCAGATACAGTTCTTTGTGCGGGCGAGCCTCCTCAACCGCAAATTCCTCTACCTTGCCGCCGCGCTCCACCCTGATCTTCTTCATCTTTTTGAAACGTTCGGGAAAATCGGTCAATGGATAGACTTTCAGGGTACCGTCAAAGGAAAAGGTCCCCACGATGCGGCCAATACTGATAAGATCATCATTACCGGAAAGCTGTGCCGCTTTCCCGGTATTGTTCTTATTGACTTTTTCATCATCCTTTTTTTTGTTCATGGCTTCTCCAAGATAAGAGGGCTATAAATAGCTTCATAGCCCTCCCCTTTATGTTCAACTTTTGAAATCGGTATTAGTCTTCGCGCATGATTTCAACCGATACCCTGACGCCTTCTTTGGCCGCTGATGCCTTGGTCAGGGTACGGATGGCTTTGGCGATCTTACCCTGTTTGCCGATAACCTTGCCCATATCATCGGGAGCTACCCGCAGTTCCAGCATCAGAGACTTTTCGCCTTCGATTCCTTTTACCTCCACCGCTGAAGGATTGTCCACCAGCGATTTAGCTATATATTCTACCAGTTCTTTCACCGGCATTCCACCTCCTGACGGACATAGCTAGTTACGGTTTGCGGCAAATTTGGCTATGATGCCCTGCTTCTGAAGAAGAGATTTGGCGGTGTCAGTCGGTTTTGCGCCGTCAGCCAGCCATTTCATAGCCTTGTCTTCGTCGATCTTAATCGTAGCAGGTTCAGTTGCCGGATCATAATAGCCTATTTCTTCAATAAAGCGACCGTCACGGGGAGACCTGGCATCGGCCACAACGATTCTATAAAAAGGATTCTTTTTTGCACCCATCCTTTTCAGTCTGATCTTGGTTGCCATAGTTTCACCTCCTTAATTGGTTAAATCAATCACCACAGATGCACACTGATTTAACACTGATTCTCACAGATAAGTGTTTAAATAGCTGACTACTTTGCTTTACTCCTTGTACTGCCTGGTTCGACCTGGCCAAACAGTTCAACCTTTATAATAAATGGATACAGGTGAAGACTCCAAGTTAACTAATAAAGAATATCTGTGATATTCCGCGTCCCATCTGTGTCCATCTGTGGTTAATTTAGAACGGGAATTTCAGCGGCCCCATGCCACCCTTCTTACCTTTCTTGTGGCCCATGTCAGCGAATTGCTTCATGAGCTTGCGGGATTCCTCAAACTGCTTTAGCAGGCGGTTGACATCCTGCACCCGGGTCCCGCTGCCTTTAGCGATCCTCTTCTTGCGACTGCCGTTGATCAGGGCAGGGTTCCTTCTTTCTTCCCGGGTCATGGACTGTATGATGGCTTCAACCCATATGATCTCTTTCTCGTCAAACTCACCCTGCATACCCTTTAGCTGTTTTCCTAGTCCGGGGATCATACCCAGCAGATCCTGCAATGGCCCCATAGACCTTACCTGCTGCATTTGCTCCAGGAAATCCTCCAGGGTAAACTCCTGCTGGCGGATCTTGCGCTCCATTTCTTTGGCCTTTTTTTCATCGAAATTGGCCTGCGCCTTTTCCACCAGGCTGAGCACATCTCCCATGCCTAGTATTCTTGAAGCCATGCGTTCTGGATAAAAAACCTCCAGGGCATCGAGCTTTTCCCCCATACCTACCATTTTAATTGGGCAACCGGTAACCGCTTTGACTGATAAAGCCGCGCCACCACGGGTGTCACCATCCAGTTTGGTCAGGATAACACCGGTCAAAGTAAGATCCTTGTTGAAATTCTCCGCCACATTAACAGCATCCTGACCGGTCATGGCATCAACGATCAGCAGTATCTCATCTGGATTTACGGCAGCTTTGACGTTTTTTAGTTCATCCATCAATTCTTCATTTATGTGCAGACGGCCAGCGGTATCCAAAATAACAATATCGCGATTATTGCTGCGGGCGTATTCAATAGAAGCCTTGGCAATATCCACCGGATTGCCCTGTCCCATAGCAAATACTGGGATGCCGGTCTGTTCGCCCAGCACCTGCAACTGTTTGATAGCAGCCGGACGGTATACATCACAGGCTACCAGTACTGGCCGCCGCCCCTGCTTTATCAGATTTTTGCCTAATTTGGCGACGGTGGTAGTTTTACCAGCACCCTGCAAGCCAACCGCCATAAAGACGACTGGAGTACGGGAAGTGAGATTGAGCTTGGATTCTGCTCCCCCCATCAGGAGGGCCATCTCATCGTAAACTATTTTGACGATCTGCTGACCTGGAGTCAGGCTCTGCAATACTTCCTGGCCTACCGCCCGCTCGCTTACTCGTGAGATAAAATCCTTTACGACCTTGAAATTAACGTCTGCCTCCAGGAGAGCCAAACGCACTTCACGCATCGCGATCTTAACGTCATCTTCTGTTATCTTGCCCTTGCCCCGCAGTTTACGAAATACATCCTGCAGGCGGTCGGATAAACCTTCGAATGCCACAATACCTCTCCTTTTCCCTGCAAAACTAGGTAAGTTCACGCAGTATAGCTACCGCCTGAGCGATAGCTTCATTGTCTTCGGCATGGCTAAGCAGTTTAAACACCCTTTTCATTTCATCCTGATTATGTATAAAACGCTCTACCAGACCCAGGCGGCATTCATAATCCTCCAGGGCGGCCTCGGCCCTCCTGCCAGTGTCATGAACCGCCTGACGCGTTATGTTCATATGTTCTGCTATCTCTGCCAGTGACCAATCAAGTTCATAGTGCAATCTAAGCACCTCCTGCTGCTTTTCAGTCAGCAAAGGGCCATAGAAATCCAGCAACTGATTGATCCGGCTGATTTTGTCCAGCATAGTTTCTCCAAGTGTAAAGGATAAATACTTTACATATAGATTCTATTGAAGAAATCGAGGGTTGTCAAGCCTCTGCCCTATCCGAACAAAAAACTTGCGAATGTATCACCATGATGTTACGCTTTAATCAATATGTGGTAATCAAAACTACATAATGTAGTGAATGATTTTATTTAAGGAGAGTGACTTGCTTGAATGAAAAAATCGCCCTGCTGGTCGACAGCATGTGCGACCTGCCCCGCGAAATAATCGATCGTTTCGGTATCTATGTGATCGCCCCCCGGATCATTTACCCCTACGGAGAATTTCGTGATCGTTTGGAGATTACCCCGGAAGAGGTATACGGCCGCATGCCCGATGAGATTCCTACCACTTCCCTGCCTTCTATCGAGGATATAATGGAAGCCTTCGATCGAATCAAGCTCGATGGTTTTACTCATGTCCTGGCCGTTCATATATCTAATGCACTATCCAGTACCGTTGAAGTTGTAGCTATGCAGGCTAAGGAAATCAAGGAGCTCACCATTAATGTCGTAGACAGTAAAACCCTAACTATGGGCACCGGCTGGATGGTCTACGACGCAGCTAAAAACATTGCAGCAGGTTGGAGTTTTGACAAGGTAGTCCAACGTATCAATCAGGTGAAATCCCAGGTTAAGGTATATTACATTCTAGAAACTCTAGAATATCTGCGCCGGGGAGGCCGAATCGGCAAGGTAGCCGGTATGCTGGCTGAGTTCATGCATTTCAAACCGGTCATTTCAGTAGATCTGGAAGGAAAATACTTTACCTTTGCCAAGACCCGTGGCAGGATAAAGTCCATAGAAAAACTTGTAGAAATCGTGCAGAAAGCAGCTCAGGCAGGACCGGTCAACCTGGCTATCATGCACGGCGGAGCACAGGATGAATTCGATAAACTGGTGAAGAGGCTGACGGCCCTGCCTAATATTAAGGAAGTAGTTACTTCTGACATCAGTCCCGCTCTGGGTGTAAATACTGGTCCTGGATTGCTGGGGGTAGCCATACAGGAACTGTAATCCCAAAACGCCCCTCCTTCTTGCCATTATTTTCCATTTGCTGTATAATGGGATTATCGGGGAGGGGGACAGGTCTTGCGAAAGTTGGTTTCTATTGTTATCGTAGTATTGATCACTTGCTTTATTCCGGGTAGTACCCTGGTCAGTTCAGAACCCATATCCGGGGAAACACTTGGAGTGGCAGCTCAACCCCAGGATAATAAAGATTTATTGTTTAACTATGCAGTAAGTAGTTTTTCACTGTATTCATCGTTTCTGGGTGATTACAGGCTAACAGGAGATGGTATGGTCCCGGTACATGGGAGTACCCGCCCTCAGGCACGAGCCTACCTGACGGGGGGCTTTACCCCAGAAATGGCTGAAGCTATAATAGATGAATGCACCATGTGGAATGATTCCCTGCAGGCTCTGTTTATTGTTCCGGGCGACGGCATCCCGTTGTTGACGGCAGATGATAGCGATGAAATAGAGCTATCTATCAAAGACAAGAATAGAATAGTACTGGTCAGGCAGTATAATAATTGTTATAAAGAAGGAGATCAATATTTATTACTGGTCACTATGACACCTGACGGAGACATCTGGAAGATCAGCGAAATCTCCTTCAATGCTGTAGATATTTAACTAATCGAAAGGACGTGACCCCCTTGCGCCGCTATGTTGTCAGTGAAAAAAGTTGGTACTCTGAATCCTGGCTCTGGCTGGGTGCCCTCTTCATCAGCGCTCTACTGGTATGGAAATTCTTCGGGTCGATCTATGCCCTGGCTATCGCTGCTCTAGGTCTTTTCCTGGCTTCCATGATCAGATTCAGGGGCAAGAAAAGGGTTGGTGATTATATTGAACTGACCGATACCGGCATCGTCTTTGGCGAAGCCGGTGATCACTCCTGCATAGCCTACAATGAGATAAAAAACATCAAGTTAGCAAAATCCTGGTTGCCTGGTGATCCTGCTTTCTTACTGGAAACTAGCATAGGCAACAAGAAAAAGCTTCAGCCGGATGACTACGAAAATGGTAATGAGCTGAGAGAACAACTCAATGCAAGCTTCCAGGCCTTTGAATGCAAATTCGCAAAATAGTCCTAAAGAAAACCAAGCCGTCAGTCTTTCCACTTGGTTCAGAAGACTGACGGTTTTTATTTTGCTCATTATTACCCTACCGCTACGCGGTCATTCTTCGCGGCAATATTATCTTTGATCTCCTGCGCTTCGCTCTCACTTAAGCGGCGAACTATCTGAGCTTCTCTTACTTTGGCCAGGTCGAGGGGGTAATT
Source organism: Syntrophomonadaceae bacterium (assembly GCA_012729835.1). Lineage (GTDB taxonomy): Bacteria > Bacillota > Syntrophomonadia > Syntrophomonadales > Syntrophomonadaceae > Syntrophomonas_A. The sequence goes on along the minus strand of JAAYCK010000005.1, from coordinate 2,520 downwards.
CGACTCCAGCAGAACCCCTCTGGTATCAGCTATGACCTGAACAACTGGACGATACTGGTTCCAGCGATTCACCGAGGTGACAACGGCAATCAACCCGTTATTCAGCTTCAACAGGCTCCCTACCGGATAAATAGCTATATTCAAGGCAAATGCCTCGACCACGTCACCATCAAAATGGCTGCGGGTGAGGCGACGCAGGACGGTCAGTCCTTCGGGTATGGTGTAACCCCTGCGATGCGGGCGATCACATATGATCTCATCAAACGTATCCGCCACCGCTGCTATCCGGGCATACTCGACAATCTGTCTTTTGGTGAGCTGTCGCGGGTATCCCAGACCATCCACCCTTTCATGATGCTGATAGGCAATATGTGCGGCAGTAGTAGATATCTCTCGGTAGTGGCGCAGGATGTTGAATCCGATCTCGGGATGCTGATTCAATTGCTGGCGCTCGCTGGCTGAAAGTTCGTCCGGCCGGTTGAGCAGAGCCGGGTCGATGGATATCAATCCTATATCGTGCAGGAGACACCCCAGACCTAGGTCCATCAGGCTGGATTCGCCGTAACCCAAGCTGAGACCGGTCATGATGGAGAATATGGCAACATTGATAGAATGAAGCAGTAAGTAGTCGTTGAAACTGCGGATATCATCGATCTGAATCAAGACCTGGCGGTTGGCTAGGATGTTTTCTATAAGCAGAGCCACACTCTTCTTCATGGCGCCGATATCCAGGTTTCTCCTGGAAGCAAAGGATTCCATGGATTGCTTAAGCTGGACGGATACAGCGTTCAGGACCTGGGCCGAAACCACCTCAGGTATCTCAATATCAGAAAAGCCATCCTTGACAAAGACAGAGCCGATCCCATAGCCCCGCAGGCGCAGAATATATGAAGCAGTAAGCGGAGTGTTCTGGGTAAGCAAAGGCCTGCCATCAGCTCCCATGACCGAGCGGGCTATTATCATGCCGGGTTCGAGGTCCTCAATATACACGCGTCTCATGCTTCTCCACCTCCCTGCTCCTAATCTAATCATATTCGCCAAGCCGATGGTATTTAATCCTGCATAGGTCACTAATTGTATGGGACTTTATGTTCAATTCGTGAAAGCAATGCTACATTATATACTAGCTTCTTCTTTTTTCATTTCTTGTTATTTGGGTTCCATTATTTCTCTCTAGTTGTATTATGGTATTAAGTCTATTCAGGCTCAGAAGTGGGAGGGACAAGCATGTCAGATGATAATTTACCGGCGGGAAAGGTTTTCCTCAGAAATACGATAGAAACGATTATCGGAAAGCCGCCTGATGATAGTGTGTTGTACTGGAATGCACAAACCAGAGAGGCTAGCGTTAACCTGAACGGTCATATCCAGAATTTTAGTACCGCTCTGGGAAATGCGGTTATGGTGAATGGCAAGCTAGTGGTGGACCCCAATTATTTCAATGATTTTTATTACAATGGCTTGACCGTCCAGCCTTATCCCGGCGAAATCCTGGAGCAGAGTAGTAGCAATCATGCTGCAGTAAAACAGATGCAGGCCCGCCTCAATTGGTTGGACTATACCGGGCTTAACGCTAAGCCTCTTGTTATTGATGGGTATTTCGGGGCTAATACCCTGACTGCCGTTAACACCTTTAAAATCCTCAACTCTCTCGGAAATGTTGGTTATTACCAGGGAAAAGTAGGAGAACAGACATGGAACAAGCTTTTTTCCATTACAGCAGTAAAACGCGGTGCCCCCAATATCATCCTGGTCACGGCTGCTCAACTAAATGCCATTGGCTGGCGGAAGGTGACGGACAGTGTATTATGGGATCTTAACGATAGTCTGCAGCGTTTTTCCATAAACACGACTCCCCGTTTGCGGCATTTTATCAGTCAGTGCAGCCATGAATCAGGGGGCGGCAGGTATACCAAAGAGATCGCCAGCGGTACTGCCTATGAAGGCCGAAGCGACCTGGGAAACACTTATCCAGGCGATGGTCCCAGGTATAAAGGTGCTGGTTATCTGCAGGTGACCGGCAGACACAATTATCAAAGTCTGGCCACTGCTATTGGGGACCCTCGGGTCATGGACGGCGTGGATTATGTAGCGGAACACTACCCCTGGACCAGCGCCGGTTATTGGTGGAGCACCCACCGAATGAATGGGATCTGTGACGCCGGAGCCAGCGTAAAGGAGATCACCCGCCGGGTAAACGGCGGTTATAACGGACTGCAGAACCGCGAAATGTATTATAAGCGCTGCTGTACGGTTTTGGTATGACCGTAAACACCAGACAGAAAATAGTAATCAAGAAGAATTAAATAAGCCGGCAAAAGGTTCACTGAAAAGGGTAAAATAACTGGAGCTACCAACTCAATAAATATAAAAAAGTCCGATTATATCGGACTTTTTTAATCATATTATGGTGGGCGATGACGGGCTCGAACCGCCGACATCCTGCTTGTAAGGCAGGCGCTCTCCCAACTGAGCTAATCGCCCGGATATGGTGACCCCTAGGGGACTCGAACCCCTGTT
>JAAYCK010000061.1 GCA_012729835.1 Syntrophomonadaceae bacterium | reverse complement strand
TGAGTGCCGGGGACGCGGCAATCTTCCCCGGGGCTTGTATGGCTTAAAGATTGCTTCGCTGCGCTCGCAATGACAGGACGGGGGCCTTCAAATCTCATCTGTGTGAATCTGTGTTAATCTGTGGCAAAATAGGTTCCTGACCCGGCTATGGCTCCCACCAAACTGCGATTGTACGTTAAGCTGCGTCTACCGTCCCCCTCTCGAGCTTCCTTTCGTTATCTGTGTGTGCGGGCTCTGCCCCTACAATGGCAGAAGCAGAGGGATGGCCCTCTGCTTCCGTAGACTATTCTTTGCAAAGTTTTATTTGCCTTTGAAAACTGCCTTTTCTTTGGCCAGGAAAGCACCCATGCCGGCTTTCTGATCCTCGGTGGCAAAACAGATGCCAAAGAGGTCGGCTTCGATGGACATGGCTGTATCAATATCGGTTTGGATACCCTTGTTGATAGCGGCCTTGGAGAATTTTACGGCCAGGGGCGCGTTGCTGATGATCTTTTTGGCCAGCTTCTTGGCCTCATCCATCAGGCTCTCGACTGGATAAACATGGTTGACCAAGCCGATGCGCATGGCTTCCTCGGCATTAATGACATTGGCGGACAGGATCAATTCCATAGCTCGGCCTTCTCCTACCAGGCGCGGCAGTCGCTGGGTACCTCCGAAACCAGGAGTGATGCCCAGTCCTACTTCGGGCTGACCGAATTTGGCTTTATCCGAAGCCAATCTGATATCACAGGCCATGGCTAACTCGCAGCCGCCGCCCAGGGCAAATCCGTTGATTGCCGCGATGACCGCCTTCTCCAGTTTTTCTATCTGGCGGAAGGCCCATCCGCCGGTTATGCCGAATTCCCTGCCTTCGGTGGCAGTCAATGCCGACATTTCCTTGATATCTGCTCCGGCTACGAATGCTTTATCCCCCGCTCCGGTAATGATCAGGGCTTTTATCTCGTCGTCAGCCGCTACATCGGCTGCGGCCTGCCCGAGCTCCTTTAGCACATCCGTATTGAGCGCATTCATGGCCTCCGGGCGATTGATGTAGAGTATACCTATTCCATCTTCTTTTTCCAGTAGCAAGTACTTATACGCCATTTCAACACCTCCTGCATATATTGTTTATTATTGCCCCATAAAAATCAATTTCATTTTACCAGTATTTATCTAAATATAAATTTGGAGTGGCATTTACTTCCGTGCATTCATATGCTGTTTAATGGGTACTATATCTGTTGAATAGACCATCAGGAGATTTGTCTCAAAGCTTCTGAAGGTCTTTCATATAAAGAAAGGGAAGAGTTCGCTCTTCCCTTTCATTATTACATATTCAAGTAGTTTGCCGGTTTAGAGGCCGACCCGGTCCAGTTCACTCTCATCCGGTTCAGCATCATCGACTTTGGGGATGGTGATATGTGACGAGTCGCTGCGCAGGTCGTGAATGCAGCCATCTTTCATATAGAAGGTCTCATGTTTACCCACATGTACGATTATCTCCAGGCCGCCATCGGCAGTAATCGGGTAAACCGCTTCGCCGATCCGCAGGATCTCTGGAATAGGGCCTTCGCCTTCGAATAATACGCCGTATTTTCTGAGTTTCATCGATTTGAGGTTCATCCTCATAAGATCGGCAAATGCCTCCTTGGTCGATTGGGCAACCTTAGAAAAATCGATACTGCTGGTGTCCCTGAAAATGAGGCGTACTTCAAAAGTCATCCTTTCTGTGTTCGGCATGTAACCACCCTCCTTAAATGCTTAGTTTATATTCTATGTATTTCCCCTGTTAGTTCAACATAACACACTTTTCACATGCTGTAAACAGCCGATTTCTTGCGGTTTTTCGGCTTCTGTCAGTATATGATATAATCGACCGGCTTTCCGCACGAGTTGCACTTGTGATCTGCCAGATTGACTAGACGGGTCTGGTAGACGTCACGTTGAATTAAGACTTCACCGCAATTCAGGCAGGGGGTAAGGTTAGTTTCCCCCAGGTTGCCCAGGTACACAAAATCCAGATACTCACGGGCAATCTGATAGGAGATCTCCATGGTGTGCAACGGAGTAGCTCCACGGGTAAAGGTAAAAGCCGGATGGTATCTTGATAGATGCAGTGGTATGTGAGAGTCGATACCGGCCAGCCAACGGCCTAGATTATCGATTTCACCAGGATCGTCATTACCCCCCGGTATGATAAGAGTCGTGATCTCCACATGGCATGCGGCAGCGGCCATTTCTACGGTTTTCAACACCTCTTCCAGTTTGCCCCGGCACAGTTTTCTATAGAATTCCGGCGTGAAGGCTTTTACATCGATGTTCATGGCGTCGACCAGAGGAAGCAGCTTACGCAGCGGTTCCTGCTCGATGTAGCCATTGGTGACCAGCACCACCTTCTGCCCGTGTTCCTGCAGAATAGCAGCACATTCCGCGACATATTCATACCACATGCCCGGTTCATTGTAGGTAAAAGCAACTCCAACAGAACCATCCGCCACGGCTTGCAAAGCCATAGCTTCCAGCCACTGACTGCTCCGGGCATAGCTGCCGGGGTGGGGTATAATTTGGCCTGGTGATAGCTCAGACCCCGCTTCACTGATACCCTGCCCGCTTACGCTGCGTCCGGCATGAGCCAGGGCGTAGTTCTGGCAAAAGGGGCAAAAGAGGTTGCAGCCAAAAGTGCCCAGTGACAATATGGCCGAACCCGGATAGAAGTGATAGAGGGGCTTCTTCTCGATGGGGTCCAGGGCCAGAGAAGCGATTTCCTCGTAGTTTTCCGTGTATAGCTCACCGTCCAGGTTGAGGCGGACGCCGCAGAGACCTACTGCCCCTTCTTGCAGGCGGCAGTGATGCGGACAGAGCACACAACGCACTCTGCCTTCGTCCATTTTTTCATAATACATAGCCGGATGTCGCGGCATAATCATCACCTTTTGGGATTATTCTTGGCCACAGATTTGCATAGATCTTTTTGTAGGGGCGGATATAGAATCCGCCCCTACAGATTATCGTTTCAGAAAAATCTGTGTTCATCTGTGTTCATCTGTGGCTAAAATCCGTAACCCCTGCTCAAAAAACCAAATTCACCTCAACATTAATCATCGTCCTGCAATCCATCTAATTCCCAACTCGGTAAAAATCTGTGTTCATCTGTGTTCATCTGTGGCTAAAATCCGTAACCCCTACTCAAAAATCCAAATTCGCCTCAACATTAATCATCGTCCTGCAATCCATCTAATTCCCAGCTCGGCAAATTAATCCGTGTCTATCTGTGTTAATCTGTGGCTAAAATCCGTAACCCCTGCTCAAAAATCCAAATTCGCCTCAACATTAATCATCGTCCTGCAATCCATCTAATTCCCAGCTCGGCAAATTAATCCGTGTCTATCTGTGTTAAATCCGTATCCCCTACTTATACCTCGTCACTTCGAAGCGTTCTATTTTATAGTTCTCATTGGGTGATATCCCGGCCTTCTGCAGGGCGATTAAGAGTTGTTCCTCCACCGTATCCACCCCTTCCAGGTCCGGTAGGAGCAGACCGCGGCGGCGACCGGAGGTAACAATCACTCCATAGCGTTTGGGGTCGAGCTCGGAGCGTAAGGCGGGTTCCGGTTCACCCAACACATCCACTGAGTAGACCAGCTCCGGCAATTCGGAGGGTTCGATAATAGAAAAGCGAGGGTCCTCGGTGGCTGCGGCAATGGCATTATGCTGGATCTCGGCTAGCAGATTGCCATACGCCGGGGCGATGGTGCCGATACAGCCGCGTAGCTGCCCGTTCCTTTTCAGGGAGACAAAAGCTCCGGCTTTCCTTTGCTGCAGTTCCTCCATCCCCGGTGGAGCTGATGGAACCTCACCCTTTTCTATGTAGCTTTCCAGGGTCATGCGGGCCCAGGACACCGGCAGGCTCTCCGCCTGGCGTTTGGCCTCTATCTCTTTTAGCTTGTCCATTCTAATGTCATGAAGCAGGCTGTCCCGCTCCTGACCGGGAACAAAGCCCATGTTGAGATAACCTACTCCAAAGGGGCCTTCATAGGAGAACACCTGGGCCGTAAACTCCCGGCCATCGAGAGCGCCCAGCATGATGACCAATGAGCGGAATCCGCATTCCCCGGCATTATTACGCAGCTCCTCCGGCATATTGACAAATGACACTACATCGCCATTTGCCAGCAGCTCCTTGACCCGGGCATCATAACGGGCCCCATCGGGATGGTATTGATAAGGCCCTTCATCCTTGAGGAAATGTGACATGTCACCGGAGGCAACTATCGCAATATTACGTCCCAGGGTGTCAGCGGCATCCCGGATTAAACCGCCAAAAGCGTACAAGTCCATGAGCGGTAAATAGCCAATGGATATAGCCAATATCGATACCTTGGGCAGTCCAGCTTTCTGCAGGTAATACAGCGGCACCAGGATGCCGTGATCGAGGCGGTGCTGTAGCCGGTTGCTGCGGGCCAGCTTCTCGTCCAGGACCAGGAAATTGAGACTGGCCATCTTAGTGCGGGTCTCTATTTCTTGTAGCAGTTCCAGATCATTGTGGGCACTGCTGGCGATGTTGCAGCCGAAATTGGCAAAGTCGCCTTCCAGCTCTTTATCACCCAGGGCGGATAGAGCATCGGAAAATATATTACCATGGGGAGTTAGAAAAACAATTGTCTCCGGGCAGCTATCCACCATCTGGCGGGCCATTTCTTCCAGACCCTGCTGAGTCTTACTGACATCTCCCAGCCTGGCGCCGCCGATTTCGGGGATGAGCAAGGGCGGGTGGGGAGAAAGCGCGGTATAGGTAATCATATTCTCACTCCTTATCAGGGATTGCCCGGGCCTTCGCTTGGTTTGGCATCTAGCTCCTGCTGTGCAGCCCGGGTTATACCGGAAAATATTGCATAGGATACTTTGGATTGATAATCCGGGTCGATTAAGAGTCTGGCTTCGCGGGGATTAGAGATGAAGCCTACCTCTACGATAACCGCTGGCATGCGGGTATTCTTCAGAACAAAATAATTTGCCCCGCTTGCCTTACGCTTAGTATTCCCTAATACTCTCTTTAATTCCTCCTGGATCGATACCGCAGTCATTTTGCTTTTCTCGTCGCCAAACTGGTAGAAGGTCTGGGCCCCGGACGAAGAACTGCCCAATTCAGCATTGGTATGGATGCTGATCATAAGGTCAGCCTTGGCTTCATTGGCCCGGCGCACCCGGGTGTTCATATCCTTGCGTTTGCGATCCCGGATACGACCTTGAAAATCATCACCGGCCAGGTCCTTGCCGTTTTCCCGGAGCAGAATAACAGCAGCCCCGCCCTGGCTTAAATCTTTGGCCAGGCGTTTGGCAATGGCCAGAGTAATATCCTTTTCCACGATGTTTCCCCGCGAGGCCCCGGTGTCTATCCCGCCATGGCCTGGGTCGATAACAATAATCTTATTGGCCACTGCATAGGAAAAGACCTCCTCACTTACCGGTGGTCCCTGGGCTAAAAAAACCAGGGCCAATGTCAGCAGGCCACTCAATACCATGGCCGCGGTGCGCTTCCGGATTACATAAACCCTTCTCAGACGAATAATCTCCACCCCCGTCAGCAATCTTTTCCTTACTTATATATGCCTGCCGGGAATTAAATAAGCCCAACCAGGGTGGTCCCGATCGGGCTGATTTTGCCGGGGAAGCTATTCTTTTTTAAGAAAAACCTTGGTCTCGTTAAAACTTTATATGTAGCGCTGTAAATATGTCACAGCGCTTAATGAAAGCTTTTGGCAGCTATTTGGATTTGGCTTTCTTGGCGGCCTTTTCCACCTTTTTGCTGGCGGTTTCTGCCGCCGCCTTAGCATCCTGGGCTATTTTGTCCTTTTTGTTTGCCATGATATCCCTCCTCATAGTTGGTCTTTTTTATTATTCCACGGTTCGACACATTTATGAGAAGGCAGGACGATGGCAATAGCATTTTTTGCAATCAGACCACCAGCAATTTCTTTTTAAACACCTTTTTAAAGAGGTTGGCACTGCGGTTGGCATCGCGGAGTTCCATGGATATCCGTCCATTGGCAGTAGTTTTGATCACCACATCATCACCCAGGATGCTAACATCGACCCGATCCACCCGCGAACACATGGTGCGGTCCAGATTCTCAGCCAAACGAAGAATAAGCGCCAGCTTCTGGATGCTTTCGACATCCTCCCGGTTGATCAAGGCCTTGTATTTGTCGACATCGATCTTGTAATCATGCTTGGCGTGGATAGTGGACACATAGGCGGCCATCAGCAACTCCCGCTGGGTTAGGCCGTTTATAGCCGAATTCAAGGTTATATAAAATGAGTGCAGCGGATAGTTGTAGTAGCGTAAGGCCAACCCGCTGGCATGCATCATGGCTGCTGTTTTCAGTACCCGCGCCATGGGCTCATGCAATCCGTGCAGGCTGTGCATTTGGCCAAACATGGAGAGGGCTAACTCACTCACCTGCCGGCTATGTTTTTCATTGAGGTCAAAATTGTAGATCTGGCTCTGCAGCGAGAAGTCCAGCGGGTCGTCCGGTCGGATGCCCTGTTTGTTCAGGTACTCATAAATGATGCCCTCGCGCAGGCCGTTGGCGCTAACTCGCATGGTAGGTATATGGCAGTAATCCATCAATACCGCCATGGAAGCAACCGCTCCGGTCAGCAGATCAGCGCGGTCCCGGGACAACCCCTTGATTTTACGGCGCTGTTCCAGGCTCAGGGGTAGCATCTGATGATAAATGGCCGTAACATCTTCTACCGACATTTCGTAGTTGTGTTGAAGATCCAGGGGATAATCCTTACGTTTACGATCAATCTTGGCCAGGGTACGTGATGAGCCGCCGATGCCAATAATCATCGGACAATTGATGTTACGCAGCCAGGGCACCCCGGCAAAGGATTTGGCCAGGTATTCCTCTAAGGCCGAGGTCTGCTGGGGTCCCAGCCTCCCCTGCAGGCCAAAGCGCGAGTTAAGATTGATGGTACCGACATGGAGACTGGTCGAAGCCTTCAGCTCACCATTCTCCACCAGGGTCAGCTCGGTGCTGCCGCCGCCGATATCCATTAACAACGCATGCTCCGGTTTCATACTGTGGGCTACGCCGAAGAACCCATACCAGGCTTCCTCCTGGCCACTGAGCACCCGGATGTCGATACCGCATTCCCGGCGAGCCCGCTCCAGCAGTTCATCTCCGTTAGCAGCCCGGCGCAGGGCTTCGGTCCCGGTGGCGATGATCTCTTCGGCCCCTACTCCATCACAAATATCCTTGAAGGTAGTGAGGGCTTCCAGGGCGTGTTCCATGCGGTCCTGTTCCATGCCGCCCTTTTCCCCCATGCCCTCCTCCAGCCGTACAGATTCCTTATAATCTTCAACTATTTTGAAATTCCCCTTCTCCCCTAACTGCACCAGGACCAGGCGAATAGAGTTGGAACCCAGATCGATAATGCCTATGGTCTTCACTGTCCCACCTCCAGAAATAATGAAGCAGCAGATGCACTGGCAGGTTGATCAGGCTACATTTAGAATGGATTATTCCTTCTGTTAATCTAGGAATGTATTCCTGCTGCTGAGGTAAATAGAAATGACCGGTATAGAAAAATATTGTCATATTAGAGTAAATAAATCTAGTGGTCGCTCGTATTATTCCACGGCTTAACATTACAATTTTAATAATCATGTAATCTTTTGGGGAATTTATCTCACATTAGTCTCATGCGAGCACAGCGAACAATCTTAAGGCCATATAAGCTCGAGGGAAGATTGCCGCGCCCCCGGCACTCAATAAAATAGTTCAGCCTATTAAAGTAATGCATAATAGGTAGCCGTTTATATTTGGATTCTCTGAGTGCCGGGGCCTCGCAATGACACTTGGGGATTGCTTAGCAAAATATAATGCTCATCTTTCATCAACTACATAATCTTTCATTTGACTAAATTGGCATTGAAAAAGACCTGACACTTGCGCGTCAGGTCACTTCGCTCATTTCCTATTCGTAGAGTTTTTTAACGGAAGCCCAGGGCTTTGCCCTGTAGCCGATTGGAGTTATCCGACCAAGTCTCAAAACAGCTCTGTATGATTTCGAGGACTTCAGCGCGAGAAAGCTCTTTCTGGCCATTGAACCTGCCCTCCGGATCTCCCCAGTACAGTATCCGGCGAGCTCCATAATTGATGGAGGCATCGCCCCAGTTAGCCACCTTGTCCCGAAATCCAGTGATGGCCAAATAGCCAAAAGCACGACCGGTCAAGGCAACGGCTTCATTTCTGGTTATGTAGGCATGGGGTTTAAGCAACCCGCCAGAGTACCCGCGCACTAGAAGCGAATCGACCAGTGGACGGATGATTTCTTTATCGAATATGTCTACATCACCTAGATCCGTGAAGTTCTGCTCCATGGTTTGTAATGGCTTGGCATGCCGGGTATAACTATCCGGGGCAATTTCAACAAAGAGTTTGAAAAACTCCAGCCGGGTAACCTTGGTCTCGGTATCAGCTGCCCACTCATCAGCTATTCCCACGAACGGGGCCACCCTGACGCAACTGTAATCTGCCTTTTCAAAATTGAAACATAGCAGCATGGCCTTGGCCGAGCTGTCGATATGCCCTACCCGCAGTATCATAGTATGCGGGGTAGCACATTCGAAAACCATTCCCGGCTGGTCCGAGCTATCACAAATCTGGTTTTTCTCACTGCCGACCTGGCTTGGCCAGCTCACATAATTTCGGTAATTGGCAGATGTTGGGGTCTGCATGTAGCATACTCCCGGGGAAAGGGATATTTTAATCCGGTCACCCACCTGGACCGGTATCTGAACTCCTGGTTTTCCGGTGATACTAAGAGTTCCCAATACCTGATTCTCTCCAGCAGAAATGGTAGGAGCGGACCCTGCCGTAGCCACGGTATTACCTTCATAAAGATAACCCGAAAGATTATCTGGATCACTTACCATTACCCGGATGTTAGCATCAGCCAATACTGGTTGGGCCAATGCAAAGCAGAGGGCCAGCGCGATAACAACCAGTCCGCACCAATGTCTTGCTGCCCGCCAATTCATGTGGCATCCCACTCTCCTTTTCGTAGTATATTGCTAATATTGTATCACTCTTGATAATTGAACCTCAAGACGAGTCGGGTTGTTCTTCGCCAAATTTCGACCCACGACTCAGGCCAGGGTGTAAAAGTCTCGCTTGGGCACAGGACTTAAAATGATGGTATAATAGAAAATAGGATATTATACGGCAATTTCCTGCATTATCCGTGAGCCAACCCCATATATTTACATTTATTTGCTAGGAGGGGGCGGTAAGTAAATGCGGTTCTCATCAGCCTTTTACCAGAGTATCCTTGATAATATGGCTAATGCCTATGGTTACTACCACATTATCACCAACGATGCCGGGCAGCCGTCTGACTTCGAGTTCATCCAGGTTAACCCCGCCATGGAAAAGTTGATGGGACAAAGCGCCGTCAACCTTATCGGAAAGACGGTGAACGAAGTCGAGCCGGAGTTTGTTAAGAATAATCCTGATCTTATAAAACTATTCGGTGAGGTCGCTGCCCAGCGCATTACTCGATGTTTCGAGTATTATTTCTCCAACTCTAAAAAATGGTATTTCATCTCCACCTATAGCCCGCAGCCCGGCTTTTTTGTAACCATCTTCAACGATGTCACCGCCCTCAAAAAATCCGAACAGGAACTGCGAGAGAGCGAAGCGCGTTGGAAGTATGCCCTGGAAGGAGCCGGTGACGGTGTCCTGGACTATGATATAGCCAATAGCACCATCTATTATTCCCCGCAATGGAAGGCCATGCTGGGTTACAATGATGAGGATATTACGAACAGCCTCTATGAATGGCTGTGTCGCCTACACCCCTCTGACGTACTCCGGGTACAGCATGAGATAACCAACCATCTGCAGGACGTTAATCCCTATTTTAGCAGTGAATACCGTATGCGCTGCAAAGACGGTACTTACAAATGGTTCCTCGGCCGGGGTATGATAGTTGCCCGGGATCAGTTTGGAACACCCCTGCGTATGATCGGCACCAATACTGATATTAGCAGAGCCAAGGCTGCTGACGAAGCCATACTTCAGCATCAGGATAATCTCATGGCCTTTTTCAACGGGGTCGACTCCCTCCTGTTCGTTATCAACAGCAACGGCGAGATCAGGGAAGCCAACCAGCCGGCCCTGGAAACCCTGGGCTATACACTTGAAGAACTTCGCGGCAACAACATATTCGATCTGCAGCCGCTGGATGATAAGACTGAAGGCACCAGGTTCCTGCAGTCAGTGATTGCCGGCCGGAAATTCAATCGCACCCTTACCCTGGTCAGCAAAAACCGTGATAAATCAATCTCTGTGGATGTGAGGATCGTTCCCGGTCCATGGAACGGGGAAAATGCATTGTTTGCCGTCTGCCGTGACATAACCCCTCTGCACCTGTCGGAAGCTAAATTCTTCAAGGCCTTTCACATCAGTCCAGGAATTATGTCCATCACCACCCTGGAGGAAGGACGTTTTATCGATGTTAATAATAGTTTCTGTCAAAAGCTGGAGCACAACCGCAAAGAGGCCCTGGGCCGCACCTCGAAAGAACTGAACATATACGAAGATATTGCCCAACGCGATGAGTTCATCGATCTTCTTAAAGAAAAGGGCTGTGTTCGTGATTATGAGACAATAATATTGTCTAAAACTGGCCAAAGGGTCATCGCGCTCCTATCGGCGGATATTATCCGCATCGGTACCGATTCCTATTTGCTGATTAATGCAAATGATATCACCGAACGGCGCCGCATGGAATCAGAGTTGGAACGTAAAAACCAGGAACTGGAGCAGCTGAACCAGGTACTACTACATCAGGTTAATACTGATGACCTGACCGGGATTTACAACCATCGCTTCATAGTCCAACGCCTGCGGGAGGAAGTGGAGAGGGCCGACCGCTATCACCTGCCCCTTAGTATCATGATGTTGGATCTGGATCATTTCAAAAAGATAAATGATCGGTTTGGCCACCCGACCGGCGACATAGTCCTTAATAGAGTTGCCCAAACCATAAAACAGACTCTACGCCAAATCGATATAGCCGGGCGCTATGGAGGTGAGGAGTTTTTAGTCATCCTGCCCCAGACCTCTGTAGAGGACGCCGTGCAGGTGGCGGAACGCATTCTGGAACAGGTCGCCGCAATCACCCTGGAGAATGCGAAACCCCGGATAACTATAAGTATTGGGGTAGCGGCTTTCAGTGATGAAAACGAGAACGAGCTGCTAGCACGGGCCGACCGGCTGCTGTACCTGGCTAAGGCTAATGGCCGCAACCGGGTAGAGTATTAGGGTAAACGGAAATTAACCACAGATGGGGAACGAATTAACCACAGATACACACTGATGCTTCGCGACACATATGCACACAGATTTTTCTGGTGATTAGTAAATAAATAAACTTATTCTTATATTATAGTTTATTAGATTGCTTTCCCCAGATTCCCGCGACTACCCCGCCGACAGTCATGCAGGCCAAGCCCATCTTCAAGCAGGGAGACCTATATCCGATAGCCATCTACCCGTGGGGGACCATCCTCGGTTGTATCTACGGAGATGGCGAGGGTAAAGGTATCATCGAGCTTTGAAAATGTAGTATAAACCATGCTGGATTAAAAATAGCATCTCGGACGCCTTTTCTCGACAAATAGAATACATAATTACATTCAGGGTCATTGAAAATTATTTATGCAATTGCCATGAAGATACTCCGTGTTCATCTGTGTCGCCGCAGGCATCTGTGTCCATCTGTGTTGAATTCGTTCCCACGTCCATGTAATTAAAAAGCCTCTCCGTTTGATCGGAGAGGCTTTTGTTGTTGGTTTTAGCGCTTGGAGTACTGCGGAGCCTTGCGGGCCTTGTGCAGACCGTACTTTTTTCTTTCCTTCATGCGAGGGTCGCGGGTTAAGAATCCGCTACGCCGCAGGGCGGGTCTGAGCTCCGGGTTGGCCCGGATCAATGCCCGGGCGATGCCCAGCTGTACAGCACCGGCTTGTCCCGATACTCCGCCGCCATTGACCCGGCAGATGACGTTGAAGCGACCCGTAGTCTGGGTCAACTCCAATGGCTGCTGAACAACCAATCTGCTGGTTTTGTTCGGAAAGAAATCTTCAAAATTTCTATCATTAATGGTTATGTTTCCATCACCCGGTACCAGTCTGACACGGGCTATGGCCTTTTTCCTTCTTCCGGTTCCCCAATATTGTACCTTGGCTGCCATTTTAATCCCCCTTACCCTCTGAGCTCGCGAACTTCAGGTTTTTGTGCCTGGTGCGGATGAGCGCTGCCCGCGTAAACCTTAAGTTTCCGATACATCTGATCTCCCAGACGATTGTGCGGAAGCATGCCACGCACTGCTACCTCAACAGCCTTTTCAGGCTTTTTCCGTAACAGGGTTGCATAATCCATTTCTTTCAAACCACCGGGATAACCGCTGTGGTGCCGGTAGTACTTCTGATCCAACTTATTGCCGGTGAGCTTTATTTTTTCGGCGTTGATAATGATCACAAAATCCCCGGTGTCAACATGGGGGGTATAGATCGGCTTGTGTTTGCCTCTGAGAATGGATGCCACTTCAGATGCCAGGCGACCCAGAGTCTGACCGTCAGCATCAATCACATACCATTCGTGATCTACTTCCGCCGGTTTTGCCATGTAGCTTTTCACGTTCTTCCCTCCTGTAGTCATATCACGAACCAAATCACTGAATCTTAAAAACCTGTTAACGGGGCAGGAAACAAGCCTAGATTCAGAGACTGCCATATAATAATAGCCAAAATCAAGCCCACTTGTCAACAAAATCCCGCATTTATTTGAAAAGAGTCGAGAGTTTAATAGACGCAGATAACGCAGATTAATATGATTAATACAGATTAATCTTTGAATATTATTATGACAACGCTAGATAATCAATCTGAGCTACTCCGTCCGAAAGAAATCGGAGTTATCTTATGAATACTATAAGATTTAAAAGAAAGCTTTTAAGAAATGGATTACCAATCCAACTTAATAGACTCTGCGTTAATCATAAGAATCTGCGTAAATCTGCGTCTATTTATTCCTCCCCCGGGTACGTTACATGCATCAGGTAGAGGCCCTGGGGTGGGGCGGTGGGTCCGGCCTGGCTGCGCTCACAGGATGCGATGATCTCTTTCATGGTCGAGGCCGGGTAGATGCCGCGTCCAATATCGAGCAGGGTCCCCACAATGATACGCACCATATTATATAGGAAGCCATTGGCTTCGATCTCGATCTGCAGCAAAGAAGCATTCTCTTCCACCAGGCAATTATATACCGTCCGTTCAAAGGTTTTGGCTGATGAACCGCTGGCGCAAAAGGAACGGAAATCGTGGGTACCCATAACCAAGGTACAAGCCTGGCTCATAGCCTCCAGATCCAGTATCTCATCATTGATCAGGGCCAGATTGCGGTAATGAACTGCCCCAGCCTGCCTGCGATATATAAGGTAGCGGTAGCGTTTGTGCAGGGCATTGAAGCGGGGGTGGAAATCAGGCTGCGCTGCCATGCTTCTCAGTACTCGGATATCGGGGGGCAGATAAGTGTTCAGGGCAAACTGCCATTTGTCCGGTGGTATGGTGGATTCTGAATCGAAAGCTACCACCTGCCCCAGGGCATGCACACCGGCATCGGTGCGACCGGCAAACATAATGGAAGTCTTGTCTCCGTTCAGGCGGGAGATAGCTTCCTCCAGCTCTGCCTGTATGGTATGCGCATTGTTCTGCACCTGGAAGCCATGATAGCTGCTGCCGTCATATTCAATTACCATCTTTATCCGCTGCAAATGAACAACCTCCAGTGTTAACAAGGGGTTCTGTTGTCATATCGAGATATGACAATAGAACCCCTTGCCACAGCCCACGTTATTTTTATATCGCCAGTTTCAATACCTCGTTGACCGCAGTCCAGTCCTCACGCAGAGCTTCTGTCCCCATCAGAGTACCGATATGCCCGCCATCGGTGAGTATCTCCACCACGTCCTCCGGCGGGGTGGAAACCAGATCCTTTAGGGCGAATGCCTGGGCTGGCGGTGTAATATGATCTTTCTTTCCAGCCATGATGATGACGGGGCAGGTGATGTTAGCCATATCCACCGGCATACCATCCAAAGAGAAGGCCCCGTGTTTGGTCAGGTTGTTCTCTTTAAAAATATTCTTGATGATATCCAAATAAAAACGTCCGGGAAGGAACTGGGTATATTCATACCAGTTTTCAAAATGTCTGAAGCGACGGATAGCATCCTCGTCTCCATTCTGGATCATCTCCCACAGGCGGAAGTATTTGCGGACATAATGCTCTTCGGCTTGCATGTTCTTAAATCCCCACAACATGAACTTGCCGTTCATTAACCCGTTGTTGCGAGATACCAAAAACTCGAAAAATTCCATAGGGAGCTGGGCGTTATCGACGATCTCTGAGGGTGCTGCAAATACGTCTATCGGAGCTGCCGCCGTAACCAGAGTAGCAATCTTGTCCTGGTGCAGGCAGGTGTATACCGCACTTTGCCAGCCGCCCTGGCATTGGCCTACGATATGGATCTTGTAGACTCCGGTGCGTTCTCTGATCTGGTCGACTGCCTCATCGGTAAGACGGATATAATCGTTCATGCCCAGGTTTTTAAACTCCTGGGTAGCTGATTTCCAATGGGTAATATACACGTCATAACCATAACGGTGGAATACCCGCACCAGGCTTTGAGCGGCCGAATAGTCCGACAGATTGGAATGATGGCCCGCTTGCGGCGGTAATATCAGTACCGGGCGCTTGGCGTCATTCAGGCGCTTATTGGGAAAATGGCGCAGCGCCAGGGTCTGATGTTCGTAGATAACATTGTTAGGAGTAGACCACTCAGCCGTCGGATGGCGCAGGTTATCCAGTACGTCAAAATACTTCAGTGCTTTGAGGAATTCGCCGTAAAATGGGTTGACTTTCAAAAGATAATCATGGGTCAATTCCATATATTCATCCATTTTCTTAAAATCCGATAGGTTCATGCTAATCCCTCCTTAGTTATGACCTAAAAACGAATCCTGTTTTCTAAAATAGCATTATAGGTCTCCATCGTATATGGTACATAGGTCTCCTTGACCGGGTCCAGGAAGAACATCGGGTCTTTGACTGTCGAGGGCGATATGCCCTCTTTCTTATATTTATTCTTTAACTGATCCAGCAGATTTACCCCTTCACTGTCCTGGACAACGCGCAAGAACAGCGGCCGGGCGTGCTCCGGCATTCGGTCGTTGACATACTGCATAAAACGTTTCCAATCCATCTTTTCACCCTCGATGTAGGTCATCGCCGCCATACCAGCCCGTCCCTCCATTCCCGGGACCTTAACCCCGTAAACAGTAACGTCATCAATAGGGCCAAAGAACTTAAGCAGGACATCGGCAACCTGATTGGCGGAAACGGTTTTGCCTTTCCAGCGATAAGAGTCGCCTAAACGGTCAACAAAGGATATGTTGTCCCCTTCGTGCAATTCCATAAGGTCGTTGGTAATATAATACTGATCTCCATCCTTGAAAGCATTTCTGATTATCTTGGATTCGGTGGCCTCCGGTTCATTCAGGTAGCCAGGAAAAACGTTGAGTTCATTGATCTCACTAATAAGTACACCGGTATGCCCGGGGGTACATTTGATTAAACGCCCATTTTCATCTTTCATTAGTTCACCGGTGTCGAAGTTGCATCTTACTACTTCTCCCTGCCGTATTCCTGCCAGGGTGAGATTTCCGCACATATCGGTGATTTCCTGATGATTGATGAAACTACCCACACCTTCAGTACTTCCATATATCTCGATTACGTGGTCTATACCGAAGCGTTTCTTGAAGGGTTCGATAAGGCCGCCCCACATACCATTGCAGACGACGGTCTGCAGAGGGTTGTCACTGTCGTCTATGCGGGCGACTTGATTATATATGTAGCGGCACATCTCGCCAACTGCCACGAAATAGTTGATATGATAGCGTCGGACGACATCCCAAAACTCATGGACGGAAAAGCGTTTGCGCAGTACCATGGTGCTGCCGGTAGCTACCGCCCCGCCAAAGCAGATATTAAAACCACTGTTGAAATGCAGCGGCAGGGAAACATATTGTATGGTATCAGAATTCATGTGAGTGAAGGCACCTGCCGTGTGCCCCACGGCCAGGAAGCGTTTGTGAAGTATCGGAATTGCCTTGCGGTTGCCGGAGGAGCCAGCGCTGTATAGATAGACCAGAGTATCGTCACTGTTTACTTCTGCGGTGGTGCCAGGGTTTTCCTCACTGGCCTCAGCCAGAAATTCATTCAGGTTTCCAAAACCGGCTGGTAGTTGGGGGCGCTGGTTCTCACACTCTACCACCCGACGGGCGGGCTCATGCAGCCTAATACGCTCATTAATGCCCTGGAAGAGCTCCAGATACTCATTGCCCACGATGACCGCCCGAGCTTCAGCCATGTTTATACTGGCTGCCAGTACCTCTCCCCGCACTTCCGGGGTAAGCAGGGCGACAATGACTCCCAACTTGCTGAGTCCAGTCAACGCGATCAGGTATTCGGGCCGGCCAGCCATAATAATAGCCACCACATCGCCCTTCTTCAAACCTTGACTGATGGCATAGTTGGCGTACCGGTTGGCCATCCTATTGAATTCTTCCCAGGTTATCATACGGTCGTAATAGATGATGGCCGGATGTTTACCCCGCTCTGCGGCCAACTTTTCCACCTCGGCTCCCAGGGACCAGGGTTGAGTCTTCTTCAGGGCCTTGATACAGTCCGAATGATACTTTTTCTGTTGTTTGACAGATTTCATGGCTCAAACCCCCACCAATTTATTTTAAGAATGCGTATTTCGGTATGATAACTCAGGTCGGTTACAGCAGGTTCCAGAAAAATACGGGTAACCTTGATATTATTCGCCATAGAGGATGGTTATCCCTGCTCCGGTGAACTGCTGGTTGTATTTTTTGTTATATGCTATCGCTATTAAACATTTTATCGAACAAATACAATATGTTACTTCTAAATTAGCTTGATATCATTTTGGTGCCAGGAATAAACTCTAATCATCATCCTCTTCATCTACAAGCCCTGATTTCCTGGCGAGTATCCCCCAAACCAGCAACAGAGTTCCGATAATCGATTCACTGAAGCCGTAGAATTTAAGATTATTAGGCTGATAGGCGGCGTTGATTTGAGGAAGTGGTTTAAGGTAAATAACCGTAATCCGATCCCCTTTAGCATACTTGGGATGCTTACAGGAACTGGTGTCGCTCATAGTATCTCTGCCACTTACATTAGTAAAGAGAGGGCTTTCCGAGCCGCGTTGCAGTGCCTCGGACGGAGTTGGATAGACATCAAAATGATATTTGACCCTGGTTTTTAATATATATAACCCGGTAAATTTCGCTGTGCTATGGCGTCCTCCTAACAGCTGACTCTTAACCTTTACCAATTCGGCCTCATCGATTACTGCCTGTTCCATCTCACCACCAAATACCAGGCCCAAAGCCCGGGCGGCAAAGAATATTAAGACCAATCCGGCTAATATCAGCACGGTTTTTTTCAACGCCATTATTCTTCCTCCTCAACCATGGACGGTTTATTTGTATGGCTCTGATTTAGAAATACCAGCAGGGCAATACATAACAAAATGATGGCTATGTATAGCAGCGGATAGAAGTAAGGCGGGGTGACGTTTTGGGATGATGCAACGCGAAGATATGAGTTACCCCAACGAAAAGAAGTAAACCAGATGGTAAAAACAAGAAAACCAGTCCCAGCGCGTCTGTTCTTGCTTTTCATGAAATAAGCCACCAGGATGGCACCAATTAGACCAGCGCCCATTTCCAGCAGCTGGGTTGGATGAACCGGCTGCGCCAGAAAAGGCAACCCAAACCAGCCAGCTTTAGCGAGTCCGTGGTTCAATTGGTATATATGGGCCTGACTGCCGGGTGGAAAGGTAATACCCCAGGCCAAATCAGTTATTTTGCCAAAACAACAACCATTTAGAAAGCAACCTATCCGCACCACCATGATACCCAGACCTAAACTGAAGGCTGTAATATCGGCTAAAGGCCAAAGGGGCAAACGCCAGGCCCGGCTGGCCAAGTAACCTAACACAACCGCTAAAATAAGCCCGCCATAGAGGGCAAAACCCACCGGGCGTAAAGTCCAGATTCCCCCCAGGTTATCCAGGCCGTGAGGATTGGTCATGAGATAAAGCAAGCGGGCCCCTACCGGGACGGCCAAGCCAGTAACCAATATCCAGAGCAAAATGCGTCCGCGAGGAAAACCCTGGCGGTTGGCCAGGGTAAAGGTACAACCCATCACCGTGACCGCCGCCAGGATAGTAAACAAACTATAACTTGATATTGCCAGAGAATAATTAAGAAGTTCGAGATTTATTACCGGATGCACTGTTGCTCCTTATTTTTTTGCCGGACTGGTTTTCTTGGTTGTCGGCTGGGGTGCAGGCATTGCTTTTTTGGCCGACCAGCTGAAGCTCAAAGAAATACCACCACCGCTGCCAGTTCCTGTACCGCCAATGCTTAATTCATTTATGCCCTGACTGGCTCGGCCTTTTATGGTCATAGTGCCGCCATCCCTGCTCATAGAGCCCGACAAAGTACCTGCTGAGTAATTAACCGGAAGGGTCACGGGCTGAGGCCCGCCAAAGCCTGCCATGGTTAAGGTTCCCGCTCCGCTGTTGTTCAAGTTAATGGTGTATTGGGTTGGCCTGGGTTTGTTCACCATGGACTGCAGATCACAACCGGCCGGAGCCTTCGAGCCCTGCGGAATATTAACATTGGTTATGGTGAATGTCCCCTGCCACGCTCCATTGAGATCGGCCGCTGGCGGGAAGAGATCAATGCCAAACTTATCTTTCACCATCTGGGCATACTTCTGAGGCCCGTCTGGTTGAGTGTACCAGGCCCGGGTGAGAGCCATCAGGTCAGCATACGATACATTAACCTTGTTGGAGTTGGCTCCGTCAGTTAAGCCCTTGCGCTTAGTATCTTTCAGGATCTTGCTTTTCAGATGCATCAGCTGATCCAGCCGCTGTTCCAGTGAATATTGTGCGTCTGGACCACCCTTGGTGGCGTCCAACAGCTCGGCCTCTTTATATTTGCCCACCAGTTCTTTCAACTTTTCTTGCTCGGCGGCTACCTCTTTATCATCCTTCAGCCTCTGCTTAAACTGCTTCTCCAGGTCCTTCTTAACCAGGGCGCGAATATTATCTTGTTCTTTCTCGGTCAGAGGCGGATAACCAGCTTCCCGGCGCACCTTCTCCTGAGCAGCTATGGCTTCTATGCACAGCTGCCGGCTTACACCCTTCATCTGATCCCATACATCATTGAATTCTTCTTTTTGTACATTATAGCCCCAGAAGGGTATTTTGCTGGAAGCGCCGTTTTTGTAGACCTGATAAGCCGCCTCTACCTCGGCATTGCGCCAGCTGTCGATCTGGAGCTGTACCGCCGCCGCCGATATCTTAATCGCGGTAGTGGCAATAAATTGATCTGACAGGTGCTCACCCATGATGCGCACTGCTTCCATCTTGTTGCCTGCCGCCAGAGCCCCGGCGGCCTGGCTGGCTGCTTTCACCGTACCAACGCCGAAATCATCGGTTATCGCCCCCAGGGCACCGGAAAGCTTGCTCTCCGGAACGATCTCTACTATCTTCTTACAGGCCAGCAGGTTTATCTTCTCATTAAGATCGCTTACCTGATCCACGCTGGTGCCATCAGCATAGGCGCCCTCAATATTCTTTCTGATATCGCCCCACTCACCGTCTTTGAGCAGGCTGCCCAGCACCTTCATTTTCATGCTTTCATCTTCTATGCCCAGCTTTTCAGTCAGGATGTGGTCGATGACTTTGCCTGCTGCCTCATCGAATTTGGAGTTGACCGCGCCCTGGGCCCAACTGGTCAGGGCTTCGTTCTGGGTCCACTTCTTGAGTCTCTCATCAACACTGATCTCGCCATAACCAAACAGGGAGAAGTGATAGGTGGTAAAAGTAAGGGTTCCCGCTTCAAGATCTACTTGGTCAGGCTTGATATAATCCCAGTTCTCGCCATTAAAATATGTAGCATAGATCTGCCCGGGATCTTGGCTTTTGAGTGCTGCTTTGTCGATCTTCATGGTGATGGTGACCGGTTCATTCAGGCGGCTGCCTGCGCTGTCGCCGGCAGTGATCTCGATGGGAGCTCCCAGCGGGGTCACTTCCTTCCCCACTACCTTGGGAACTTTATCAGGATTAACAATAGTTATCGGGGTGGATTTGTCAAAAGTCTTGCCTGGAATGGAGACCTGTACCTTTTCGGTATCAAGTTTGCCCATGGTTACGGGTGATGTTGAACTGGTGGCCTTGATAGGGGATTTGATCACCTGCTGGTAGTTCCAGGCGGTGTCTCCGTTCCCACCCAGACCTCCTATGCCGCAGCCGGCCACAGAAACCAGTGATAATACGAATACGGTTAATACCAGCAGGGCTGTTGTTTTCCTCTGAACTTTCACCTAATCGTCTCCCTTCCGTCCTAATCCTCGATATTTATGACATATAATTTACTATGGTATTTTTATGTCCATGTATTTCGACATAAGTCCTAAAAACCCTCTTGAGGGAAATCAGAAATTTGGGTGATTATCTCGACTTGCGGTCAGTGATATTACATGATTACCCATGACCTTTGTCTTATTGTTTTCAATGTTTTCGCGGGATACTGCCAGTGTTTATTTATGAAAAAACCTCCCGTTATATTCCGGGAGGTAACGAACTTTATTTTTCATAATTGTCTTTTTGAAGATCTAATGGATAATTACCAAAAAGAGTACAGCCACTGCCAGCAGAACCGCCAGTGAATCGGTATTGCGCCAATGCAGGTCATATAGACTGGAGCGCGGGGTGCCCGGATCGTAACCACGAGCCTCCATAGCCTCGGCCAGTTGACGTGAACGCTCGAAGGCTCCTCGCCACAAAGGTACCAACAGGGCCAGGAGATTCTCCAGGCGGCGTTTTAAAGAACCTTCTCTCAATGACAATCCCCGGCTGGTTTGCGCCATCCACACCCGCTGCCCTTCCTCTAAGAAAAACGGGATAAAGGCCAGGGCCAGACTCATTATGGCCAGCAGGTCCAGAACCGGTAAGCCTATTCTCTGCAACGGGGATAGCATCCGTTCCCATCCGTAAATGATAGCGTTCGGTGTAGTAGTAAGGGTCAAGAGACGCAGGATCAGGATGAGCAGGATCAATTTCAGGGTAATTTCCCCGGCATTCATAAGGCCAACCTGGCTGACCGAGAGCGGTCCGGCCTGCCATAGGATAGAGCCGTCAGTCAGCAATAGCTGCAGCAATGCAGCCGGAATGATGATGATAAGAAAGGGACGCAGGCTCTGCCAATAATAAGCCGCCCGTATCCTGGCTGAAGCCATCGGTAACAGACATATCAGGATAAGGGATAATAGTTCCAGTGTGCCGACGGCAGTAAAAAGCGCTACTGATAACATAAGAATGGTCAGCACTTTGCTACGCGGGTCCATATCATGAAGATAAGACTCTCCAGGAACATATTGAGTTAAACTCAAGCCTTGCATACGACACACCTCTCAAAAACGAAAGATATTAACCATAGAAGTACACGGCCAATAGACCAAGATTGCCGCGTCCCCGGCACTCAGTAGACTATTTTCAATTTCTTAGATTAATACTCAATAACAGTTTTGATTTAGATTCCCTGAGTGCCGGGTTCTCGCAGGTACGCGAATTTCGGAGTTATGACAGTGCGGGGCGCCGGGATGTCAGTCCCTTTATTGTGTCTTTGCGAGCGCAGCGCGGCAATCTTCCCCAGTTTTCGCGGAAATGACATGCTGATCCGGACAATTTGGAGTAATCTCCCAAATGAATCATTTGGCATTATAGATATACCAAGAGGAAGTTTCTAATGATGAATAATACTAATCGCTTCTTCACGGTGAATACGAATAATCATTTTGTATGACAGAAGAACCGTCCCCTTGTCATATAGAATTCTCCTTACATGGTAGACCAATTCGTTCCCCCTTCCCCGTTCCCCCGTTTCAAGCGTTCGGCTATAGCCGCGCCCAGAGTTTCGGGGGTCAGGGCAGCAGGGTCTAGTTGCCAGCCCCGTTGATTAAGGCTGTGCATGACCTGCAGGATTTCAGGCATCTTGGCTGCAGTATGCAAGGTCTCGTAGTGTCCAATGATCTCTTCCCGGCGCAAGTCCAGCCATACCCCACCAGCTTTTAGCCAGACGATGCGCTTACTGACCGCCAGCAAGAGGCGCAGGTTGTGGGAGACTATAACAATGGTATTGCCCGGCTGGGCTACCAGACTTAGCAGAGTATCGGTCAGCCGGCGAGCGCCTTCTCCGTCCAGCCCGGCAGTTGGCTCATCCAATAACAGATAGGCCGGTTTCATGGCCAGTACTCCGGCGATGGCCACCCGACGCCGTTCACCGGCGCTAAGAGATATGATGGTACGATCTTGGCACGCCGCCGACAGCCCAACCGCCTGCAAAGCCCATTCCACACGTTCCTTTATTTCCTGCCGGTTCAACCCGGCATTACGAGGACCGAAGGCCAATTCGTCAAATACCTGGTAGCCAAACAGCTGCCGTTCAGGGTGCTGGAAAGCCAGGCCAACCCGGCGGCGCATGATAGCCAGCTCCCGCTGCTTCGAGCCAGCCAGATCATTGCCTTCTAATAGTACATGACCATTAGTGGGGCGGATAAGGCCGCCGGCCAGTTGCAGGAAGGTTGATTTACCTGCTCCCACCTCTCCGGTAATTCCCAGGATCTCGCCCTGTGGTATAACCATCGAGAGCTCCTTAACCGCAGTTCGTGCAAAAGGGGTCCCCGGGTGGTATATAAATGTAACTCGGTCTAGCTCAATCGACATAACATCTCCACCAGTTGATCGGGGCGTTTTACATCATTGACTGCGGGGTAGCTAAGTGACTTATTGATGTTTTCCGCCAACAGGCTGATCTCCCCTGGTTCGATCCCCCACTCGCGCAACCGCTTATTGCCCTGTGCGAGTAATTCGTACGGTTTACCGCAGAAACCAAGCCTGCCATCCTGCAGAACGACGATGCGGTCAGCTTGGAGGGCCGGTTCCAGTTCGTGGGTAACTAATATCAGGGTGCCTTGCTCATCATTGCTCCAACGGGAAAGTATTTTCATAATCTCTTCTATGCTGCCGGCATCCAGATAGGAAAAGGGTTCGTCCAGCACCAGGTAACGCGGGTTCATGGCCAGGAGTCCGGCCAGAGCTATTTTGGCCTTCTGCCCCCCGGACAAAAGATAAGGAGGATGTTTTGCAAACTCCTCCATCGATACCATCTTCAGAGCGGTATCAACTCTCTGTCTTATTTGATTGGCTGGCAAGCCCTGATTCTCCGGGCCGAAGGCCAGATCTTCTTCGACAATGTTGGAAACGAACTGCTGGTCGGCACCAGCCAGCATCAGCCCAACTAATCGCCGTACTCTCCGGGAAATATCTTTCCGGGTATCTATGCCGTCGATCTCCACCTGTCCTGCGATGGGTGGAAAGAGTCCGGCGAGCAATCTGGTAAGGGTAGACTTGCCGGAAGCATTTCGACCCATAATAGCCAGAAACTCGCCCCCGGCAATATCAAGACTCACATTCTGCAAGGCCCATCCTCCAATAGAGGAAGGCCCATAACGATAACTAACGTTCCTCAAGGATATCATTAATCAACGAGTTCGAGTATCACCATGGGTGCCCCATCGCCTTTGCGATAACCGGTCTTGATCACCCGGGTGTAACCGCCCTGGCGGCTGCTGTAGCGTTCAGAGATATCGCTGAACAGCTTATATACTACCTCATCACTCATCAGGTAGGAACTGGCCTGCCTTCTGGCATGCAGATCGCCCCGCTTGCCCAGGGTAATCATTTTTTCGGCCAGTCGCTGAATCTCCTTGGCCCTGGTTTCGGTGGTGTTTATTCTTTCATGCTCCAACAGAGAAGTCACTGCATTCCTTAGCAAGGCTCTTCTGTGGTCGGCTCTAAAACCCAATCTACGGTAGCCCACTTCTGCCTCCCCTTTCTAATCCTCAGCCTTTTTGAAAGATAGGTCGAGTTCCTTGAGTTTTCTCTCGATCTCCTCCAGGGACTTCTGACCCAAATTACGGATCTTAGCCATTTCTTCACGGGTCTTCTCGATCAGGTCGCCTACCGAATTAATGCTGGCCCGTTTAAGACCATTGGATGCTCTGACCGACAATTCCAATTCTTCAATGGACATCTCCAGCACCTTGTCACGCTTTTCCTCTTCTTTCTCTACCAGTATCTCCATCTGTGAGAAGCTGGTATTGATCTCGGTAAAGAGTCTCAGGTACTCAATGAGTATTTGTGCTGACAGGCTGACCGCCTCTTCCGGGCCGATACTGCCGTCGGTCCAGACTTCCAGGTTCAGCTTGTCATAGTCAGTTCTCTTACCAACACGGGTATTATCTACTGTGTAGTTTACCCTTCTAGTCGGTGTATAGATGGCATCAATGGGGATTAGCCCCACGATATCCTCATTCTTGTATGGCTGCTGATCAGCGCTTACGTAACCGCGTCCGCGCTCCACCGTCATCTCGATGTATAACTTGGCTCCCTCATCCAGCGTAGCTATGTGCAGATCCGGATTCAGGATGTCAACTTCGGCATCGGGTTCGATATCAGCAGCAGTCAGTTCCATCGGTCCACTGCATTCGATCCTGAGAATCTTGCGCTCACTGCCATCGTAGCGTATAACCAGTTTCTTTATGTTCAGGATTATTTCCGTAGTATCCTCGAGTACATTGGGGATGGTGGAAAACTCATGTAATACCCCGTCAATCTTGATTGAGGTTACCGCGGCACCCGGTAATGACGATAACAGTACCCGGCGCAGTGAATTACCCAGCGTGGTTCCATATCCACGCTCTAGCGGTTCTATAACAAACTTACCATAGTTGTTCTCGGGGTTTTTTTCCACACACTCGATCCGAGGTTTTTCCATCTCGAGCATCCATTTATCCCCTCCTTTTTTATTAGCTCGGGCGTTTTCCCATTGCTACCTATAAAAATCTAAAAAGATTTTTTAACGAGAATACAGCTCAACGATCAACTGCTCATTGATAGTAGTATCTATCTGATCCCGGTTCGGGAAGGCCAGTACACTGCCGGTCAGGTTCTCTACGTCGACTGACAGCCACTCGGGCGGAGTCTTGTAGGTGGCAGCATCCTTGATCATCGCGAACTTAGGTGAATCCTTGCTGTTATCCTTCACCTGAATAACATCGCCTACACGTACCATCATCGATGGGATATCCGCTCTGCGCCCATTCAGTGTAAAGTGGCCATGGTTTACCAGCTGGCGTGCTTCCTTTCGCGAGGCGGCAAAGCCCAGTCGGTATACTACATTATCGAGCCGGCGTTCCAGCAGGATCAAAAGGTTCTCACCAGTAATGCCCTGCTTGCGATCAGCCATCTCGAAATAGTTGCGGAACTGTTTTTCCAGCACGCCATAAATACGGCGGGTCTTCTGCTTCTCCCGTAGCTGAATGCCATATTCGCTTACCTTACCCCGACGATTACGCCCATGAGCACCAGGTATATATGGTTTCTTTTCAACAGCGCATTTCTGTGAATAGCATCTATCTCCCTTGAGAAATAGCTTTAGGCCTTCCCGTCGGCATTGGCGACAGACTGATTCGGTATATCTTCCCACTTAACCGTTACCTCCTTACACCCTTCTTCTTTTCGGTGGCCTGCAACCGTTATGCGGAATGGGGGTAACATCCTTAATAACGCTGACTTCCAGTCCGGCCGCCTGCAGCGAACGAATAGCTGCTTCTCGTCCTGCTCCAGGACCCTTGACAAAACACTCGACCTCTTTGAGCCCATGTTCCATAGCTGCGCGGGCGGCATTATCCGCTGCCTGCTGAGCCGCAAAAGGCGTGCTCTTTCTGGAACCCTTGAAACCGACGGTTCCGGCGCTGGCCCAGGAAATGGCGTTGCCATGACGATCGGTTATCGAAATAATGGTGTTATTGAATGTTGATTTGATATGAGCAATACCCTGTTCGATATTCTTCTTTTCGCGTCTCTTAACGCGGGTGGTTGCTGTTCTTCGTGCCACTTATTTGTCCCCCTTCATGGCTATTTCTTCTTGCCAGCGACAGTGCGTTTCGGTCCCTTACGGGTGCGTGCATTGTTCTTGGTGTTCTGGCCTCTGACCGGCAGGCTGCGGCGGTGACGGATTCCTCTGTAACAGCCCAGGTCCATTAGCCGCTTTATGTCCATGCTGACCTGACGGCGCAGGTCACCTTCTACCGTGTAATTCTTTTCAATGATATCCCTTAATTTGGCAACTTCTTCCTCGGTTAAATCTTTCACTCTGGTATTCGTATTTATACCTGCTTCCGCCAGAATCTGTTTCGATGAAGGCCGTCCAATACCGAATATATAGGTAAGTGATATCTCCACCCTCTTGTCCCGGGGTAAGTCCACTCCAGCTATTCTAGCCATTTTCTTTCACCTCCTGTAATCTAGCCCTGAGTCTGCTTGTGTTTGGGATTTTCACATATTACCATGACTTTGCCTTTGCGCTTGATCACTTTACATTTTTCGCACATTGGTTTTACCGAGGGTCTGACTTTCACTGTATTTACCTCCTTAATATGTTTGCCCTGATTACTTGAAGCGGTATATGATTCGGCCGCGGCTTAGATCGTATGGTGACAATTCCACCATGACCTTATCACCCGGCAATATTCTGATAAAGTTCATGCGCATTTTTCCGGAGATATGGGCGAGGACTTTATGGCCATTTACCAATTCCACCCGGAACATCGCATTGGGCAACGGTTCCAAGACAATCCCTTCGACCTCAATAACATCGTCCTTATTAGCCATTTACCAGACCTCCTTCCCATCGCTTTCTCCGCTCTCAACCAAGCGCTTAAGGTTTTTCCTGATCACGTGGTTGTCAGGTTGTTCACCCCGTGAGAGGTATTCTATCACATCTTCTGCCTTCATCTTGGTGAACCGGATGT
Source organism: Syntrophomonadaceae bacterium (assembly GCA_012729835.1). Taxonomy (GTDB): domain Bacteria; phylum Bacillota; class Syntrophomonadia; order Syntrophomonadales; family Syntrophomonadaceae; genus Syntrophomonas_A. The sequence goes on along the minus strand of JAAYCK010000061.1, from coordinate 2,666 downwards.
GACTTGTGTTCTTGAGCTTGGGGTTATCTATTTTTCGAAGATCCCCATCGGCCAACATCACAAACCGGTCATTCACCTCTTGAACTATAACAAACATCTTGCCCTGGTCACGACCAGATTTTGAGTATACCACCCGTCCCAATCTATCGCCGGTCACTGTAACCACCTCCATTACCTTGCGGTTAGAATAACCGGACCGTGTTCGGTTATGGCCACAGTGTGTTCGAAATGGGCTGATAGACTTCCATCACGGGTCACTACCGTCCAGTCATCGGGCTTGGTATAAACAGCGTAATCTCCCATGTTGACCATCGGTTCAATCGCTATGGTCATTCCTGGCTTCAAAACCGGTCCTCGGTCTGGGCGGCCATAGTTAGGAACCGGCGGGGCTTCATGCATATCCCTGCCGATGCCATGACCGACAAATTCCCTTACTACCGAATAGCCATGTTTCTCAGCATAGCTCTGTACTGCATGCCCGACTGCGCCCAGCCGCTGACCCACCCGAGCCTGTGCGATCCCCCTCATCAAGGCCTGCTCTGTACACCTGAGCAAGCGCTCGGCCTCCGGGGAGACCTTACCCACCGGAACAGTTATGGCAGCATCGCCGCAAAAACCGTTCACCAGCAATCCAAAATCTATGCTAATTATTTCACCCGCTTTAAGCTGCCGGTCTCCTGGTATACCATGCACCACTTCCTCATTGATAGAAGCACAGATGGCCCCGGGGAATGGCTGCCCGCCTCTCTTAGCGTTAGGGTAGTTTTTAAAAAGAGCTATGCCCCCGCGGGCTTGGGCCTCGGCTTCGGCCAGAGCATTCAGTTCTCCGGTCGAAATCCCTGGTTTTACCGCATCTTCTAACACCTTAAGTATCTCTGCGACTGCCTGCCCGGCAGCGCGCATCTGCTTGATCTCTTCCGGTGTTTTAAGAATAATGGCTGACATTAAAACTTCTCCAATATCTTCTGTACATCTGCCCAGACTGCTATGGAATCACGGTTGCCTTCCAACTCATAAAGCAATCCTTTCTGCCGGTAGTAATCCAGCAGCGGTTGAGTCTGTTCCAGATATACTTCCAGTCTGCGCGCTACTGTGTCGCCGCGGTCATCATCCCGCTGGATGATCTGTCCGCCACAGACATCGCATATTCCCGCTTGTGCGGGGGGTTTATATTGCAGATTGTAAACCTTTTTACAGTCCTTACAACTTACCCGGCCAGACAGACGCTCGATCAGGACCTCGTTCGGGGCACTGATGTTGATAGCTACCTCGATTTTTCTGCCACTGGCTGCCAATCCCTGATCGAGAGCCTCAGCCTGTATGGTCGTACGCGGAAATCCGTCGAGTAAAAAACCCTGCTGGCAGTCTTCCCGCGTCAGTCTTTCATTTACTATGCCGATGGTTACTTCATCGGGGACCAATTGCCCGCTATCCATATATGTCTTAGCCTGTTTGCCCAATTCGGTCCCATTGGCCACCGCTTCTCTGAAGATGTCGCCAGTTGATATGTGGGGGATGGGATAGCTGGCCTTGATCTTTTCGGCCTGAGTGCCTTTACCCGCACCGGGAGGCCCCATCAGAACTATATTCATACTTGAATCACTCCTATTTAACAAAACCCTCGTAGCTGCGCAACAGAAGGTGAGATTCAATTTGTTTCATGGTGTCCAAAGCTACGCCTACCACAATCAATAATGAAGTACCGCCAAAATAGAAACTGGTAACCCCGGTGATCTCCAAAAAGATGTTAGGCAGCACTGCGATCAGGGCCAAGAATATGCCGCCGGCCAGAGTCAGCCGCGATAATATCTTGTCAATGTATTCTGCTGTGGGCCGTCCCGGACGGATGCCCGGTACGAAGCCGCCATTTTTCTTGATGTTCTCTGCCACATCCATAGGATTGAATATGATTGCAACATAGAAATAGGTAAAGAAAATTATCAATGCTGCATATAGCACGTTGTAAAGTATCCCGGATGAACTGAACCACTGATTAATAAACTGGTTGTAGCCATTAGTCTGCGGCATCCAAGAGCCGATAGTCGCCGGAAACATCATCAGTGACATGGCGAATATAATAGAAATTACACCTGCAGCATTAACTCTTAGCGGTAAAAAGGTGCTTTGCCCGCCATACATCTTGCGTCCGACAACCCGCTTGGCATATTGCACCGGCAATCTCCGCTGGCCTTCATTTACGGCGATGATTGCCACGATACTGGCGAGAGCCAGAGCGATGAATACTGTTATATTGAAAGCTCCGATAATGCCGCCGGTCAATTCCTGAATAGTGCCGTTTATCTGGGAAGGTAGCCGCGATACGATACCCGCAAAGATTATAAGGGATATTCCATTGCCGATGCCGTGTTCAGTTATTATCTCGCCTATCCACATCAGAAGTGCGGTACCAGCTGTAAGCGTTATAGAGATTACTAAATAAGAAGCAATGCCAGGATTGCTCAGTGCTCCACTGCGAGACAGGGCTATAGCCATACCAAATGCCTGAATAAAGGCCAGTACCAAAGTACCGTACCGGGTGTACTGAGCGATAACCTTACGGCCCTCATCACCCTCTTTAGCCAGTTCATCAAGTCGCGGTATAACTACCTGCAGTAGCTGCAGGATAATGGTTGCGTTGATGTACGGGGTTATACTCATCGCGAATA
>JAAYCK010000060.1 GCA_012729835.1 Syntrophomonadaceae bacterium | reverse complement strand
CGCTACCATGTTCATAGACCGTGACACCGTTTTTACCAAGGGAGATGCCCATGCCCGCTATGTTAGCTGTTTGATCATTGATGTCGTCATTTTTTTGAGTTGGATAGAGAATATACTTTTGCCCTGCCGTTCCGTCGGTATTGGTAGAAGAATCGGATACAGTATCCAGTCCATGGTTTACGGTTGGTTGGGCGGATACAAAAACTGTGAAATTATTGGTGCATTCCACTCCATTATTATTAATAGTTAGAAACTCATCATCATCTTCAAACATCATCTGATTTTTATCTGGTGCTTTTTTTTTCCATCGAGGTCGATAATCCTTTTCAGAGTATGTTGCATTATAGCCGTTCCCGCTTTGATCAAGCCAGGTTTGGGCGTAGTATTTTGTATTCGCGTTATAAACTGACTCCACCCAGTTATCTTTCCCAAGCAATACCAATTTCACCGGCGGGGAGCCCAAATTAGCAGTTATGCTGTTTGTTCCGGAATTCAAATGGACATTATTGTTATGATAGGCGTTATATAACTTGAAATCAGAATCGGTAATAGCTTTATTTACTTTTAAGCTGAGAATGTAAGTTCCAGTGGGCCATAAGCCGCTGACCGCAGAAGCCAATTGACCATTTGCCAGTTCACTGTTAGTTATTGTTCGGGATTGAATATTTATTAAACTAGCAGGGTCTGATTCATACCAGCTAAGACTGAGATTAGCAGTGACAGTGCTGTTGAACACAATCTTATTATTTGATTGATCTCTGATTGAAAGATTGATACTGGCAGGAGTATCCATTATGAATTCTACTTTAGCTTGTTTGTTATAGGTTACTGTAATATTGTTTTCTACCAGCATGTGAGTTGAGGCATTGTATTTGGGCTGTAGCTCGGGATGATAAGTCATATTATTCGGAACCAGTGCTGAAACACTATATGTTCCACTGGGAAGATTATCGAACAATACCTCTCCGCCGCTTGTGGAATCAGAATCATTGTAATCCGTGGATGCAATTGTGACCGTTATAGTATCGGTAAGCAGGTTTCCGTTCCTATCATAAATTTTCACCAGAATACTGCCAGGCTGTACCCGTATGCCTTCCTGAGCGGCCATGGTGTCAAATCGATTGGTAATGTTGACTGCTTCATTAAATATGCCCGGGGCGGTAACGGTAACAGATACGATTTTATAGGATTTGGTATCATCACCCCAAGTGATCGATGTCGTGATAACATAGTCTTTACCATTAACATTAACAGTTTCTGTGGGTTCCACACTTCCGGGGGGAGTACCGCCAACATTGCCCAATTGAGGTTTTGTCGTATCGATTTGTTGATTGGCATTCAATACTACATAAGGCAAAGAACGAAGTTCTTCCATTTTTTGCGTAGACAGCTCGATCGCAATATCTTTGGCTTTATTGCTGGCGATCGCTTGAGATACAAAGGTAAACAAAGGTACAAAAGCGACGACCAGAATCAGCAGTATGATCAGGGATACCATTATTTCTACCAGTGTAAACCCGCTTTCATTTTTAACAGAAAAAGAATGAGCCCCTCTATCCATGCATCCCTCTCCTTTACTTAAGTTTGGAGCTTATTTAAAAAAGGGTAAGCGTTTCCAGTCCTGAGCCAGGAGTATG
>JAAYCK010000059.1 GCA_012729835.1 Syntrophomonadaceae bacterium | reverse complement strand
TGCGACATAGACGAACGTAGCAGATCTGGGTCAGGAATACGATTTATTGCCACAGATTAACACAGATTCACACAGATGAGATTTGAAGGCCCCCGTCCTGTCATTGCGAGCGCAGCGAAGCAATCTTCCCCCACATGCCTTTATATTACTTCGCTCGATTAAAATAAAACACTATCAATGCCATTGTACATATAATCTGTGTCCATCTGTGTTCATCTGTGGCTAATTAAAAAAACCTTGTGACGCATCTTAAGTCTGTTGCGACATAGACGAACATGGATATGGATATATGGATTCCAGTGACATAAAAGACCGCCGCTGCATAGTATACCACTAAGATTAACGGCAAAGGGGTCATGCAGTGAGGGTCTTTTTCACCAATACCGCCCCCATAATAAAATACGGAATAGGACAGGCCTTTGCCGACTTGGGTCATGAGATCTGCCTGGCCAATGTAGCCTTGGATGATAGCTGGCAGGAGGCCTTGGTCCGCTTCGAACCCGACCTGGTATTCACTGACGCCGGTTGGGGCATTGCCCATAAACTACTGCCGATTTTGAAAAAGAGACGTTTGCCGCACATCTATTGGGCGATTGAAGATCCGCCCTATCTGGAGACCCTGTCCATGGCTTATGCCCGCCAGGCCGACGCAGTATTTACTACCTGCCGCGAATCGATTTCTACCTATCGCCAGAAGGGGATCTATGCCGAGCTCCTCATGTTCGCCTGTCACCCATCCTATCACCGCCAGGTCGACCCCCAACATCGTTTTAACCACGATATCGCCTTTGTTGGCAACAACTACTTCGAGTTCCCCGCTCGCCTGTGGGGAGCCCAGACCCTGCTGCGACCGCTGCTTGATGCAGGATACAATATCAAGATTTACGGGAATGACTGGTGGTTGGACGAAACCCGGCCATTCTTCATCCGCCCTGACCAGTATGGGGGATACCTGGGCAATGAAGATCTTCCGGCCCTTTGCTCCAGTGTGCCAATCGTACTCGGGCTGCATTCAGTAAGCGATTCGAAAACCATGACCAGTATGCGGGTATTCGAGATAATGGGCAGCCGAGGATTCTTCCTCAGTCAATGGACGCCGGCGATGGAGCACCTCTTTAAAAACCACCATGATTTGATATGGAGTAAATCAGCTGCCGAGACCATCGAACTGGTAGACCATTATCTGAAGAACCCCGCAGCCCGTGAACGTATCGCCCGGCAGGGACAGGAAGAAGTATATGCGCACCATACCTATCACCAGCGGGTGCAGGAGATCATACCGAGACTATATGACGTCCTGGAACGTAGAAAGCCAACCCGCCCCCGCCCTCCAGCATTAAGAGTCAAAAGCGGTACCCACATCAGCCTGTAAAAGCCTCATCTCCGACCCCACCAGAATGTGCACCCTTTATCTACATTTCACATATGATGTTATGACGAAGCCCGGCCATTGCGAAGGGTTTCTAACATTAAATGGGGAGGTGTGGGGAATCAAAGAGGAAATACAGGAAAACCAGGAAGCCCTGGTGCAGGTCAAGACCCGTAAATATTGTGCTACCCCCATCAAAGGGGTGCCCGAAAAAGGCAGTTTCGCTCTCAGTATGGCGCGCAAGACCAGCGTGGACGTCAGCCAGGACAACATGACGGAAGAGGAGCCGAATAATGGGCGTAAGAGCAGCGGCCAGTGTTTTATCTGCGGCTGCGGCTCCCATTAGATGGGTGGTTAGCAGGGGAAGGGCCAGGGGGGATTTGATAGCAAGGTGGGAGGGAACGGATGAGTAAAATTGGCTGTATAGTATATCCGCCTACTCTGGATTATCATTACCTGGTACAAAGGCCGCAGCATTTGATGAAGAATTTTTCCCTGCAGGGGATCCCCGCCTTGTTTATGAATCTGCCGGGAATCTTCCAACGGGATTTTCGGGGCATAGAAGAGATCAATCCGCAGCTTTTCGTTTTCCACGAGGTTGATCCGTCCCCTTACCTGCAAGGGATTAAGCCGGTGGTCTATTACAGCGCTACTGCCCAGGTGGATAAAGTGGGGCGCTATGATCCTTCACTGCTGGTATTTGACAGTGTCGACGAACCCAGCGATGAGTTCTCCGCCTGGCAGCCCTACTATCACCGGGCAGTGGCCACTGCTGATGTGGTGCTGTGCACCTCAGAAAAGCTCTACCACATGGCCCGGGCTATCAACCCCCATGTCTACCTGGTCCCCAATGGCTGTGATTATGAGCATTTTTCCCGGGCAGCCCGGCAAGAACTGCCGCCTCCATATGAGATGAAAAAGCTGAAGGGGCCTATAGTAGGATATATTGGCGTGATCGCTACCTGGTGCGACCTGGAGCTGATCGATCGCCTGGCGCAAGCCTATCCCTCCTATAATCTAGTCATGGTGGGGCCGCTCTATAATGTGGGCAGAGTCCCCCAGCGCCCCAATCTGCATTGGCTGGGGTTCAAGAGTTATGATCTCCTGCCAGCTTATGCCCAGTGTTTCGATGTAGGGATAATACCCTTCCGTCGCTCCAATATGACGGAGTCAGTCAATCCCATCAAGATGTGGGAGTACATGGCCGCCGGTTTGCCGGTGGTTACCACTGACCTGCCCGAGGCGAAACGCTTCCAGGATGTCATCCATTACTCAGAAAATCAGACCACTTTCATTGAAAATGTCCGTCGAGCAGTCGAAAATGATTCGTGGCAGCAGCAATCCCAGCGGCTGGCCCTGGCCCGTCAGAATTCCTGGGCAGAGCGCGCCCGGGAAGTAACCCGGATCATGGAGTATCACCTGGCCATGAAATATCCGGATCGCGGGGCGCTTTCCCCGCAACCCCAGATCAGTCCATTTCGTGAGATGCGGGCAGTGCAGGGCGGAGAATACCATAAAAACACCATGATAACCAGTTCCCGGCTAGCCCGCAAGCGGAGCCGCCCCGCTCTGGCCGCAGGCCGCGAGGAATATGCCGGGCGCCGTATCAAATCCTGGCTGTCCTCACGCTACCAGGTGAATCCGGGCGATGCCTCTGAATGGGCTGTGCCAGCGGACACCAGGAACATGTTGAATACTGACTCTGCTCCAGCTGAACTGCGTTTTCAAAGGGCGGGAATATATATCAACTCCCGGGGCAGAACCAACCAAGAGGCGGACCCATGGCTGCTGGAGTAATGATCGGCTGCCCGGTACGCAACCGGGCCTGGATTCTGCCGCGCTATCTGGAGCACCTGGCCGGCCTGGATTATCCCCGGCATCTCCTGGAGTACTGCTTCATAATCAATGACTGCAGCGATCACAGCGCGGAGATATTGGACGAATTTGCCGCCCGACCGGGAATCCGGGCGCAGCTGATCCACGCGGATAACAAACCGGTTTCAGCTGCCGCACTGTCGTTCGGCGCATCCTCTTCGGCTGGCCGAAGTATTCCCGGCCACGCCCGGGGCAGATACAGCCTGAGCCGTTTGGCTGCTCTGCGGAATATATTATTGGAAGCCTTTATAGCCTCAGACTGCCAGTATCTCTTGTCAGTAGACAGCGATATCCTGGTCCCGCCTCAGACTCTGCGGGAGCTGCTGGCTGATAACTGCCAGGTGGTCTCAGCCCTGGTCTGCAACGGTCACCAATTGAGTGACCCGGACATCTATAACAATCTGCGGCGGGTAGGAGATCATTATGAATTTATCCGCTATTTCCCCCGGGATAGAATTTTCCCCGTGGACTGTACCGGGGCGGCCTATCTGATCCGCCGTGATGTGATCGAAGACTATGGAGTGAGATATTCTGCCGAAAAAGGCGGGGAAGACATCGGCTTCTGCGAGAGTGCAGTCCGGCAGGGTATCGGGCTTTACTGTGACGGTCGCTTGGAGTGTCAGCATATTATGGAGGAAAAAATCTAAAATATGAAGTCAAAATGAGGATGTAACAATCACATTTTGTAGCTGTATCTCATAGTATAAGCTAGAAATTTGAACAAGCAAATTTCAAAACAGCCGCAAGACGGCAGAGAAAAAGAGAAAAGGAGGGGAGAGTAATTGGCTCAGCTAAAATGTGAATTTCCTGAAGGTTGCAGACTAGATTTATTTGCGAAGGTTATCAAAGCCAAATTCATCGAAAAGCAAGCCAAGATCCTGGACACAGTCTTCTGTGTCCCCGATGAGCAGGTGGGTGGCAAGGTCAGTTGTGTGGAGGACATCAAGGTCAAGGTTATCCAGAAGTTTGAGGACCTGTTGTGTTTCGGTAAGGTCAAGATAGTGGTCGACTATGAAGTCATCCTCTTTGTCATCGTGGAGGGCGAGTACCAGATCATTACGGTAAGCGACCGCTTTGAAAAGACCATCGAACTCGACGAATTTGATCCACCGCTGACCAATGAGGAGTTCCGCAGCGAGATCGATCAATCGGAGATCATCCTCAAGAATTTTACCTTTGACTTTGAAATCAAGGGTAACTGCGAAGATGCTAGCAACCCCTGTCACCTGACCACTCCGATACACGGCACCTGTATCGGTCTCCGGGTATTTGTCGACATCATCGATAAGCTTGGCAAGATGCATGACGTTATCGTGTTTGGTGAACTGGATCCCGAAGTAGAATTCTAGAAAATGCGATTAGATCCTATAATGCTCGGCTAATGCCGGGCATTATTTTTCTATACATTTTCTATCCGGGAGGCGAAGAATTTGGCTGAAAGAATTGATCGAGGCCAAAAGAACAAGATGCGGGCACAGTTGGAGGAAATAGCGGCCTTTTATCGTGAGGCCGAAGAGAAGATGGGGCAATATGAGCGGGAAACGGAAGTTGGCGAGTACAAGAGGTATTGGCGCGAATTGATAGCCGATCACCACGGACGTCTGGAAAACCTCTCCCGCTATATGGTGATAAGATGCAATCGTTGAATCTAGCCTGGGAAGGGCAGGTGCTCTTATGAAGATAACCACTAGCAACGAGAACCGAGTAAAACGAGGGGGAGGTGTACCGGGTGAAGGAACTGGGGCTGGCCCTGGGGGGCGGCGGGTTGAAGGGACTGGCGCATATCGGGGTAATGCAGGTGTTGGAAGCCAACGCAATCCCGATAGCCATGATATCCGGTACCAGCGCGGGAAGCCTGGTGGCGGCCCTGTACGCCAGCGGCATGTCAGCCAGTCTGATGGAAGCAGTGGCGCTAAACCTCAAGCCGTCCGACTACCTGGATTACAATGTCGCCGGTCTATTAAAGGCTCTGGCGGGGTTTCTGGTACCTGGCTTAGAAGTAAAGCTGGATGGGATCATCAAGGGAGATAAACTCGAAGACATGGTTTACCGGCTGACCGGGGGGCAGAGCTTACGGGACGCGAGAATCCCACTTTCCATTGTTTCCTGTGACATCGATACCGGACGGGAAGTGATATTTACCAATTGCCGGTTAAATACCGACCAAGATACGGTAGTGATCAACGATGCGCTTTTATCAGAAGCAGTCCGGGCCAGCTGCTCCATACCAGCTACCTTTGTTCCCCTGGATTATCAGGGCATGCAAATGGTAGACGGCGGGGTGCGCAGTATCGTCCCGGTAAAGGCCCTGCAGCAAATGGGGGCGGAATACATCCTGGCCATCAATCTGGGCCAGGAAACCTACCAGGAGCCGGTGCAGGGTATACCGCAGATCATTAGCCGGACCCTGAACATCCTGACGTACGAGACCTCGTCCACCGACCAGGCCATCCTGGCGGATCTAGCCGTCTATCCGGGGGTGAACGGGGTTAAGTTGGATGATCTATCCAAGACCAAGGATATCATCCGCGCTGGACGACGGGCTATGCAGGATAAGATGCCCGAGCTGAAGGCAGGGCTGCGGGAACGGCGCAGCATTAGCAGGATTCCAAAAGCTGAAGTAATATAGCGGAAACACCTATTTCTTTGCAAGAGGATTAGTAACAGCCTGGGTAAAGCTTTCATATAATAAGCACAAATAGCACTTTAAACCCCATAAAGGGCTCTTGCAGGGAGGAGGTTAAAATGGCTACAGATAAGTTCGAGCATGCGACATTCTATTTAACTAAAGTTCAGGTGAATGAGATTAAAGAACTGGCAAAAAGGGATCAAATATCACGAAGCGCCCTGGTGAGGATGATAATTCGTGAATACCTGTCCAGACAAGGGGAAGATAGAGGGAAATAGGGGCTCATTATGAGGGAGAGAGACGGTTAAAGGACGTCGTCAGCGAACAGCTGCGGCGTCCTTTAAGTTTTCCATCCATCATGACCCCTATAGTAGCGGCAAAGATACTAACGATTCCAAATATCGTACTTAAGTTTAATGATGTATATAATAGAAATCAATAATGACCATAAAGGAGCGATGAATATGAACGAAGTACTACAATACCTGAAAGATTGCGGGGTTTTCTACCTGGCCACCATTGACGCTGACCAGCCGAGAGTTCGACCCTTTGGCGCAGTGGAGATATTTGAGGGCAAACTCTATATCATAACCAGTAATAAAAAGAAGGTATATGCCCAGATGCAGCAGAATCCCCGAATCGAGATCTGCGCCATGGCCCAGGACAATAGCTGGATCCGCATCGAAGCCTTAGCCGTCCGGGATGACAGAATAGAAGCCAGACAGCACATGCTGGATACATACCCCTCACTGAAGCAACTCTATTCAGCCGACGATGGCAATAGCGAAGTGCTCTGGCTGAAAGATGCCACTGCCACCATAGCATCCTTCACCGGAGAACCCCGAGTGATCAAATTCTGATCAGATATATCAGCGGCGTTCTTTGCTCGACCACATCACCCCCTCTCCCGGTATATAGGCACACCAGGAGTAAAGGGTTTCGCCGATGGCTAAGATGACGAATAGAATATTGATCTGATTTATTTTTTGACTACAGCGGCTTTCTTATGGAGGCCGTTTTTTTATTTTGGGAAAAAGCTTTTAGGTAATATGTAAAATATTTTAGAAAATTATAAATACAAGGTAGGATTTTGAAAAAGATTAAGAAATAGGTAATATGACACATAATTTAACAAACATTTCTGCAAAGCGTATCAGCAATACTGAAATTATATAAAACCATGACATCTAATTGTCATATATAAGTGTAAACAATAGCTACAGATGGAGGGCGCTATATGAATAAAGAATACATTGCGCACGTTCGCAAAAATAAGGATGGCAGTTGGGCAGAACCGCATATATTATCCGAACATTTGAGAGATACAGCAGCGCGGGCGGAAATGAGTTCAGCAAAGTTTAATTCAGGGGAATGGGGGAGGTTTGCCGGCTTAGCCCATGATACAGGTAAGGGACGAGTAAAGTGGCAAAATTATCTTAAATTGGCTAGCGGATACGATGAAGAAGCTCATCTTGAGGGGAAAAACGCTAAGATTCCTCATGCCATTCATGGAGCGGTATTAGCTGAAAAAATGTATGGCAAATGGATAGGGAGAATCTTGGCGTATTGTATTGCAGGTCATCATGCTGGACTTCCTGATTGGTCTAGTTCAGAGGGAGCCGGCCGGTCGTCACTCCAGTATCAAATAACACAATTTAAAGATATGGAAGAGATTGATCGCAATATTGAAGACCAAATATATTCACTAAAACCGCTGCTTCCCCCTTGGGAATTTGACAGAGGACTAGATATGTCGTTATGGATTCGATTGTTATTTTCAAGTCTAGTTGACGCGGATTTCCTTGATACAGAAGCATACATGGATAAAGGAAAAGCGGAATCTCGAATTGGTTATATGACGATGCTCCAATTACTTGATCGGTTCAATGTGTTTGCAGCAAAAATGGATCAGGATGCTGAAGACACAAAGGTCAATCAAATAAGAAGGGAAATTCGTTCAAAATGCTGCCAAATGGCCCATGAAGACCAGAGTATTTTTTATTTGTCTGTTCCGACTGGTGGGGGGAAGACATTGTCCTCACTGGCATTTGCGCTGGAACATGCCGTCAAGCATCATTTGGAAAGAATCATTTATGTTATACCATATACCAGCATCATTGAGCAGAATGCTGATGTATTCAGGTCAGTATTAGGGCGAGAGCAAGTTGTCGAACATCATTCCAGTCTGGATGATAGCGATTCTGACCCCAGATCCCGGTTGGCTGCTGAAAACTGGGATGCACCGATTGTTGTTACAACCTCAGTACAATTCTTCGAATCCTTGTTTGCTGCTAAGCCAAGCCGTTGCCGCAAACTACATAACATAGCTAAGTCTGTAATCATTCTGGACGAAGCTCAACTGGTACCAGTGAATTATTTAGCGCCTATCCTGGAAACCATGCAATTATTGACTGAGCATTATCAGGTTACCTTTGTTATTTCCACAGCTACCCAACCCGCGTTTGCAGAACAAAGTATAGGAGGCAAAACCTTTCCGGGCCTTAAAAACACACAAGAAATCGTGGGCAGCGCTAACGAGGTTAATGCTTTATATGAGTCCTTAAATCGATGTCAAGTCACTTTTCCTCAAGATTTCTCTGTTCGCTTAAGCTGGGAAGTAGTTGCTGATGAGTTGAAAGGATATGATCAGGTTCTTTGCATTGTATCTGATCGAAAAAGCTGCCGTGAACTGCATAGTCTGATGCCTGAAGGGACCTATCATTTATCTGCCTTGATGTGTGGCCAGCACCGCAGTGAAAAGATTGATGAAATAAAACAGAAGCTACAAGCAAATGAATCCGTGAGGGTCATCAGTACCCAACTTGTTGAAGCCGGAGTTGATTTTGATTTTCCAGTGGTTTACCGGGCACTTGCCGGATTGGATTCTATTGCTCAAGCAGCGGGGCGTTGTAACAGAGAAGGGAAGCTAGAGGCCGGACAAGTTGTTGTATTTATTCCTCCACGACCTGCCCCCATCGGCATCCTTCGCAAAGCGGCAGATACTGCAAGCAACATTATTTCAACTAATAGTGATCCATTGAATCACGAAGTTTTCAAAGAATATTTTGCAGAGTTATATTGGAAAGCCAATTCTTTAGATGAAAAGGATATTGTGGCTTTGCTATCACGTGAAATTCAAGATTGCAGTATCTATTTCAGAACAGCCGCAGAACGCTTCCATATCATCGATGATTCTCAACAGAAGTCTATTTTGATTCGTTATGGTGAAGGAGATAAGATAATAAACCAGTTGAAATCCTTTGGCCCAGATCGATGGTTATTAAGGAGGCTTCAGAGATATACGGTCAATGTTTATAAAGATCAGTTTTATCAATTGCTTGAAGCTGGTTTACTAGAAGAAGTGTATCCCAATATCTATGCTATTACTTCCAGCAATCAATATTCCAGAGATATCGGTCTTGTTGTTGATACGAACTTCGATCCGGAGTTCTTTATCATTTAGAAGGGAGTTGATAGGTTGCATGATTGGTGTTTAGAGGTATGGGGTGATTATGCGTGCTTTACCCGCCCGGAGATGAAAGTAGAGCGGGTAAGTTATGATGTTATGACCCCTTCAGCGGCGAGAGCGGTTTTCGAAGCAATACTATGGAAACCAGCCATCCGCTGGAACGTGACGAGAATCGAGGTATTAAACCCGATCAAATGGATATCTGTTCGCCGGAATGAAGTTGGAAAGACGGTGCCGGCCCCAACGGCAAAGCAGATGTCGGGAGCGTTGGGTGCCCCGATGGGCATCTTTATCGAGGATGAACGCCAACAGCGCGCCGGGCTTTTTTTGCGGGATGTAAGATATCGGATTCATGGTTATTTTGACTTCATACCACCGGGAAAAAGAAAAACCAACCACTCAGCTTTACCGGAATTTTGGGCCGATGAACTAGAACAGACAGAGGTTGCCCGAATGGACGAGACTGAAGCCAAATATGCAGCGATGTTTGAACGGCGCGCCCGGAAAGGCCAATGTTTTCACCGGCCCTATTTAGGCTGCCGGGAATTTGCCTGCGATTTTCGTTTGATCAATGCGAAAGAAGAACCGGCCAACACAATTAATGAAACCAGGGATTTGGGTTATATGCTCTACGATCTGAATTTCGAAGAAGATGTAACTAATCCAGCCGCCCTATTTTTCCGAGCCAAAATCGATAATGGAGTAATCAACACTGACCGGAGGGTGGTGGAGATTAGAGGATGATATTGCAAGCCCTGAAAGAGTATTACGAACGAAAAGCTAGTGACCCGGAAAGTGATATTGCCCCGGAGGGTTTTGAAAAAAAAGAACTTCAATTTCTAATTGTGATAAATGAACAAGGCGAATTCATCAATATTGAGGATACCCGTGAGAGAATGGGCAATAAATTGGTTGCAAAAACCTTTTTATTGCCAAGGTCAGTAGGGAGAGCTGGGAGTAAAGCCTATGAAACCACATTTTTACTGTGGGATCATATCGGCTATTTGCTTGGCTTACCAACTAGTGACAATAAGTCAGGCAAACAGCATGAAACATGGCTCAGATCATTAGAAGAACTTCCGCTTGATCTTATTGAGGATGCCGGAGTTAAAGCTATTCTGAATTTTTATCGAAAGGGAGAGATTTCGAGGGTTCTTGAGTCACCGATGATAGGGGAATGTCTAAGAATAACCCAATGCAATATGTCCTTTCGTCTAGTATCGGATTGCCCTGTACCTTGCAGACCCAATGTCCAAGCATTTGTCCGAAATAATTTCGCAAATAACCCAACAGCAGAAGATGCTGAAGACGAGGGGAAAACTGGTAAAGTAGGCGTTTGTTTGGTTACTGGAGAAACGGGTGTCATTGCTCGAACCCATGGACGAACCCCAATTGACAAAGATGCCAAAAGCTTAGTTGGATTTCAAAAGAATAGTGGATACGATTCTTATGGCAAAGAACAAGGCTACAATGCTCCGATCATACAATCCACTGAATTTGCTTATGTTACCGCATTAAATACGCTGCTTAAATCAAAGAATCAACGCTTGAAGATCGGGGATGCCTCAACCGTATTCTGGTCAAAAAAACCATCAACCTTTGAATCTGCTTTTGCCTTCTTTTTTAAAGAACCTGATAAGGAAGATCCTGATGCAGGAACACAGCGAGTGAAAGCATTGTTTGAGTCAGTAAACAGCGGAAGTTATGTTGAGGATGACGGGGATGATCTGTTTTATATCCTTGGACTTGCCCCTAATGCTGCGAGAATTGCCGTAAGGTTCTGGCAGGTAGGAACCATCTCTGAATTTGCATTTCGGATTAAACAGTATTTTGAGGATTTCGCTATAGTTAAACCCCCCAAGGAACCGGAGTACTATTCGATTTGGCGCATTTTAGTCAATATTGCCACCCAGGATAAGAGTGAAAATATCCCCCCCAATATTACCGGAGATTTTATGCGTTCCATTCTGAATGGGACTCCATATCCGGCAACATTACTCCAAGCTTGTCTGCGCAGGATACGTAGCGATACAGAGCAGAGGGTCAAGCCTGTCCGGGCTGCGCTCATAAAGGCCTATTTGAATCGCTATTACAGGTTTTATCCTAATTCAAATCATAAGGAGGTTGACAGAGAATTGGATATTAATCAACCATCGGTCGGGTATCAATTGGGCAGATTGTTTGCTGTCCTGGAGAAGATCCAGGAAGAAGCAAATCCTGGTATTAACGCGACGATCAAAGAGCGGTTTTATGGAGCAGCTTGCTCTACGCCAGTAACCGTATTCACAAACTTGTTGCGTTTAAAAAATCACCATCTAGCCAAGCTTGAAAGCAAGGGTAGAGTGGTGAATTTTGAACGGTTGTTAGGCGAAATCATGGGGAAGCTAACGGATTTCCCGGCTCACCTTGATATTCACGAACAAGGACGTTTTGCCATTGGTTATTATCATCAAAGGCAGGCATTTTTTACGACCAAAAATCAAGCTGAAACCAATGAGTAGATTATAAAAATTTGTTAGAGAGGTGGATTTAAATGAGTACAAGACTGGAGAACAGATATGATTTCATTCTATTATTTGATGTTAAGGATGGCAATCCCAACGGAGACCCTGATGCCGGCAATCTGCCACGAGTAGATGCGGAAACCGGTCATGGATTGGTAACGGACGTTTGCTTAAAGAGAAAAGTAAGAAATTATGTTGGGTTGGTAAAAGATGAACAGGCACCATACGCAATTTTTATAAAGGAAAAAGCTATACTGAATAACACCATTGAGCAAGCCTATCTTTGTTTGGAGATAAATTTGAAGGAACCGCCGACTGATCCCGCAGATGGGAAAAAGCGCAACAAAGAAGGACAAGGTCAGGGCAAAGAAATAGATCGGGCAAAACAATTCATGTGTCAGAACTTTTTCGATATCAGAACATTTGGCGCAGTATTATCAACTGGTGCCAATGCTGGCCAGGTTAGGGGACCGGTCCAGTTCACATTTGCCCGGTCAATAGATCCGATCGTGTCGCTTGAGCACAGCATAACCCGAATGGCGGTTACTACTGAAGCGGAAGCAGAAAAGCAGGGTGGTGATAATCGTACTATGGGGCGCAAATTTACAGTACCCTATGGTCTTTATTGCGCTCATGGTTTTATTTCGGCTCCTCTGGCTAATCAGACAGGGTTTTCCTCGGATGACTTGGACCTTCTTTGGGAGGCGCTTATCAATATGTTTGAACACGACCGTTCAGCTGCACGTGGTTTGATGGGTTCAAGAAAACTGATAGTCTTCGAGCATTCTTCCAAGATGGGGAATGCACCGGTGCAGAAATTGTTTGATGCGGTTTCCGTGGAAAAAATCGATAAGAGCCAACCCGCCAGAGATTTCCGGGATTATAAAGTATCGATAGCCCGGGACGAGATACCGCAAGGTGTGGTTGTACGTGAATTATTGTAAAAACTACACCGAAGAAGATCTCCTCCCCCTATCCGCCATCCAGCACTTCGCCTTCTGCGAACGGCAGTGGGGACTCATCCACCTGGAGCAGCAGTGGCAGGAGAACCAGAAGACAGCAGAGGGACGAGTCTTGCATGAAAAGGTGCATAATCCAGACTATGGCGGCTCACGGGATGGTATTTTTTATACTCGTTCTTTACCATTGAAATCCTTTCAACTGGGCTTGGTCGGGGTGGCCGACATGGTTGAGTTTCACCCCCTGGAGGCTGATGCTGACCAGAATGGTACTGCCTTGCCAGCACGAAAGGGTTTGTATTTGCCGGTGCCGATCGAATATAAGCGGGGGCGACCCAAAAAGGACGATCGGGACGCCGTGCAATTATGCGCCCAGGCCATGTCTTTGGAGGAGATGTTGGGGGTCACGATAGATAAGGGGTATCTTTTCTACGGTCAGACTAGGCATCGAGTCGAAGTGCTATTTGATCATAAACTACGATCTCGCGTGGCGGATCTGTCTATGAGAATGCATAAAGCTTACATGGAAGGCAAAACGCCGCAGGCTGGAAAAGGAGTAAAATGCAGCCTGTGCTCAATGGAAGACCTTTGTATGCCTCAGCTTACCCGCCAGCACAAGGCGGTTCAAGAATATATTGAGCAGCAGTTGAATGAAAACAACGAACATCCCTAGAGGGAGCATGTTATATGCGAAAGTTATTAAATGTCCTTTATGTAACCAGTCCCGATGCCTATTTAGGTCGTGATGGAGAAAATGTGGTAGTCCGCTTGGCGGAGGTGGAGTTGAAAAGAGTACCGGTTCATATTCTGGAAGGAATCGTTTGTTTCGGATATACCGGTGCTAGTCCAGCGCTTATGGCTCTTTGTGCCGAGAAGGGGGTGACTATATCTTTTCTTACTCCGAACGGCAAATTTTTAGCGCGGGTCGAGGGGCCTGTCTCCGGCAATGTGCTGTTGAGGCGTAAGCAATATCGAGTCGCCGATAATCAGCAATTATCAGCTGAAGTAGCTGCAACCTGTGTATTGGGTAAGATAGCAAACTGCCGGGCTGTTCTGCAGCGAGGTATTCGCGACCATGGTGAAAGAGTCGATTCAGGCAGAGTAAATGCAGTTGTTGAAAGGATGGCCAATCAATTAGGCCGGGTTCGAACCTGCAATGACCTGGATGTAGTCAGGGGAATCGAGGGGGAAGCCGCGCAGCAATACTTTTCGTGTTTCTCGGAACTTGTATTGGAAGACAAGGCGGCTTTTTCATTAACAGGGCGCAATCGGCGACCGCCACGTGATAATATGAATGCTTTATTATCGTTTATTTATACCCTGCTGGCTCATGAAGTGCGGTCAGCCCTTGAGACGGTTGGACTTGATCCGGCTGTCGGCTTCTTACACCGCGATCGACCCGGAAGGCCCAGTCTGGCACTGGACATTATGGAAGAATTGCGGCCAGTTTTGGCTGATCGGCTCGCGCTTTCTCTGATTAATCGAAAACAGATAAAGGCCAGTGGATTTTCGGTAAATGAAAGTGGCGGAGTAGTAATGGACAAAGAGACCAGAAATGAAGTGTTGACCGCCTGGCAGAAGCGTAAACGCGAAGAGATCATTCATCCCTTTCTCAATGAAAAGATTCAGATCGGGCTTGTACCCTATGTTCAAGCCTTGCTGCTAGCTCGATATTTAAGGGGTGACTTAGATGGTTATCCGGTTTTTCTTTGGAAATGATAAAGGTCAGGCAGAGACTCCAGCAAATTTAGTTATTAGATGGGGGGATTTGTGATGATGGTGCTGATAACCTACGATGTGAATACCAGTACGCCACAGGGGCAGAAGCGTTTACGCCAGGTAGCCAAACAATGCGTTAATCATGGTCAAAGGGTGCAGAAGTCAGTGTTTGAATGTTTGCTTGATCCTGCCCAGTTTACTATGTTAAAAAACACCTTGGAAAGCATTATGGATCCTTCGCTGGATAGTATCCGGTTTTATTTGTTGGGCAACAATTGGAAGCGGCGGGTTGAGCACGTTGGCTTGGAAGAATCATATGATCCGGAAGGAATCCTGATGATATGAAAAGTGGCGCGAACCCAGAGTGATCAATTCGCTGTAAAGCGACTGATGCTGCGTTCTTTCTCAAGTGAATAAGTATTTCATAGATCCATGTTCGCGGAATAGATATATGGGGTTTTTATAGCATTTTCATAGATGTAATGTGATCACATCCCGGCAGGGATAGTAAGGATCGCGGAAGCGAGTCCTACGAATACCGATATTATTGCGATTTGAGAATCGCAGTCGCACCCCGCGTGGGTGCGTGGATTGAAACATACTGGAGTGCAAGAGGACTAGCTAACAAACTACGTCGCACCCCGCGTGGGTGCGTGGATTGAAACAATATTGTGCTGAAGAAGATATCAGAATACATACGTCGCACCCCGCGTGGGTGCGTGGATTGAAACTTACCATACTGCGCACTACACCTTCCCCACGCAGTCGCACCCCGCGTGGGTGCGTGGATTGAAACACACTTTGGAAGCTCTATTGTAATCATGTAAAACGTCGCACCCCGCGTGGGTGCGTGGATTGAAACATTACCTCTTTCAGTAAAGCGTGGTATTCCTCACGTCGCACCCCGCGTGGGTGCGTGGATTGAAACACGGTGTCGTTTACCGGGTCGGCCAGTGAGTGGGTCGCACCCCGCGTGGGTGCGTGGATTGAAACGCAAATATGCATATCACCATCCCGCAACCCAAAGTCGCACCCCGCGTGGGTGCGTGGATTGAAACAACGCTTATATATCGGTCCAGCGGCTTGCCTGGGGTCGCACCCCGCGTGGGTGCGTGGATTGAAACCAGGTTGCAGGTGCGGTACACATCGACCATCTCGTCGCACCCCGCGTGGGTGCGTGGATTGAAACTCACCTTCTCTCTTGTGATACCAGACAGTAACCAGTCGCACCCCGCGTGGGTGCGTGGATTGAAACTAAGGTAAACAGTAGTTTAGAAATATTGATATTGTCGCACCCCGCGTGGGTGCGTG
>JAAYCK010000058.1 GCA_012729835.1 Syntrophomonadaceae bacterium | reverse complement strand
CCTATGATAAGTTGGCTGGTGGGCAATTGGTATCCGTCAATGACGAAAATGGCAGCTTCCTGCTCGAACCGGCTCTGGTCCTGGATTTCAAACGGCATGATATGGACGCTTATTTACAGACCATAGGAGATCGGCCAGCATTGATACTGCATGGTATGGATGATGAAACGGTTGCTGTTGATAATGCAAGCTATATCCAAGAAAGACTCCGCAATGCCAGAGTTCATCTTATCCCAGGAGCTGACCACCGCTTTAATGGAATGACCGAGATGAGAGAGAATTTGACCATGGATTGGTTGACTTCGCAGCGGCAGGGTTGACAGCATCAGCCATAAATTGGAAAATATAGAGAAGGCCTGTGTGGTTAAGAGGGGGGAATAATTCTGCTTCTATCCGCTGCTGATTTTACCAGCATTCAATCCACTGTCAACTACATCAACAGCTTTGGTATCTATGGTCCCATCATGACCTTTATATTATTTGTTATCCAAGCCATTGCACCTATTGTACCCTATGTAGTCATTGCCGGAGCCGCCGGTATGATCTATGGATATCTGCAAGGCTTCTTCCTGGCCTGGGTGGGGGCGCTGGTGGGGGCCTGCATACTTTTTTGGTTGTCAAAATCGGTAGCGCGTGACTTTTTCATTGATCACCTCAAGGATAAATATGATTTTGACCTGAAAAATGTTGACGACACTCATGTGTTTTGGATCTTGCTATTATCTCGCATTTTTCCGATAGTTCCTACCGTACTTATTAACGTAGGTTCCGGAATCAGCGGTGTGTCCAATACAATCTTTATATCATCATCTGCTTTGGGTAAGCTGCCCTGGGCCATAGTTTATGTGGCTCTGGGAGATTATTTCATGAAGAGCCATGATATCACCGGCACCCTCATTGTCATTGGAGCCATTTTTTTAGTTTCCTATATTTGTATGCGCCTGCTCCGTCAGCGCATGCCCTTTCGCCATCGCTAATAGCTCCCCTTTTGAATAATACGAGGCAAACCACATATGATAAGCATATTAACGATAGATAGGATGGTTGATATGCCTGGCAAAAACGAATTTACCCAACCGACTGCTTCCTATTGGATCAATTCCGTAAGTATTCCTGAATATCGTCCGCTGGAGGAGGATGTCACTGTTGATGTAGCTATTGTGGGGGGCGGCATTGTTGGTATAACTTCGGCCTATTTGCTTACTCGACAAGGACTAAAGGTAGCAGTGGCAGAAGCCAGCCGAATTCTGCAAGGGACCACCGGACACACTACCGCCAAGATAACCTCCCAGCATTCTCTCATTTATGCCCGCCTGGTAAAAGAGATGGGCAGCGAATTAGCCAGACAATATGCCCAGGCCAATGAATCAGCAATCAAGGCTATACATCGCACTATTGAAGAGCATAATATCGACTGTGACTTTAGCTGGCTGCCGGCCTATGTATACACGGAATCGGAGCAGTACATCAAAGATTTACAGGATGAGACCAGGGCAGCACAGGATCTCGGCATCAAAGCTGCCTATCTCGATAAGATTCCGCTGCCCTTTAAGGTATGGGCTGCGATGCGTTTTGATGGACAGGCTCAGTTTCATCCGCTGAAATACCTTTCAGCCCTCGCCCGGTATGTAAGTGATCACGGAGGGCATATATATGAAGACACGGTGGCGGTAAACCTGGAAGATAGGCCGGTAGCGGTACTGACCAAACGAGGTCCCCGCATCAAGGCTAATAAAATTATTATCGCTTCACATTACCCGTTTTTCGATGGCGGCGGATTCTTCATCACCAGGATTTATGCTGATAAATCCTATGTTGTAGCGATAAAAGCCGATGAAAAACTACCGGAGGGGACCTATATAAACGCGGAGACGCCTACCCGTTCTTTGAGGTCACAACCGGATGGCGATGGCGAAGTAATCCTGGTGGGAGGCGAGAACCACAAGACCGGGGATGAGAGCGATACCAACGTGCATTACCGGAATTTGATCGATTATGCCCGTAATAGTTTCACTGTTACCGATATACCTTACCGCTGGTCTACCCAGGATTGCATGACCATCGACGGGGTGCCCTACGTGGGGAACCTGACTCCGCGCAGCCCGGATGTGTATGTTGCCACCGGGTTCAACAAATGGGGTATGACCAACGCCACTGCTTCCGCCATGATCCTTAGTGATCTGATCATCAAAGGAGACAATCCCTGGGCGCCGGTATTTAATCCGTCAAGGTTCAACCTGGCCTCAATCAAGACTTTTCTGGTTCAGAATGCCGACGTAGCTAAAGAAATGGTTGCTGGCAAGATGGCCAAACTGCCAGAAGATATAGAAGTTAAGCCCGGAGAAGCGCAGGCAGTGGAAGTCGAGGGCCAGAAGATGGGGGTATTCCGTGACGATACAGGTGAACTGCACTGGGTGGATACTACCTGCACCCATCTGGGCTGTGAGCTTATATGGAATGAAGCGGAGAGGACCTGGGACTGCCCCTGCCACGGCTCACGCTTTAACTACAACGGTGATATTGTCGAGGGACCCGCCTTCAACCAGCTTAACTGCCAGCACAACAACAGGAATGAGGTCGAAGCACGGATATTCTCATAATCGACAGCTTGTCAAAAAAGGTTAAGCTATAAATGTAAACCCTAGATTGCCGCGTCCCCGGCACTCAGTAGATTAGTTGAGCAATGCTTAAAAAGTAAGCGTTTTGATTTAGATTCTCTGAGCGCCGGGTCCTCGCAACGACGCAATAAAGCTTAGTTGGCATTGCTGCGAAACTCGCGTACTTGTCATTGCGAGCCGAAGGCGTGGCAATCTTAGATGCTTACAATAACGACGCCCTAAGCCACTGTCTTGTCGAGACAGGGGCTTATTCATGGCCGTGATTATAGACCAGATTATTCCTTCCAAAAACGCTTGGCCTGGAAGGCCAGCTCATCTCTGAAATCGGGATGGGCTATCTTGATCATGGCTTTTATCCTATCGGCGATCTTCTTGAACTTGAGGTTAGCTACGCCGTATTCTGTAACGATATATTCCACTTCGGTACGGGGACTGGTTACTATAGTTCCCGGCGGCATGAAGGGAATTATACTGGATCTGAGTTTCCCTTCTTTATCGAGCCAGCTGGAGTTTAGGGCGATGATGCTTTTACCGCCTTTGGACATCTTGGCACCCTGCAGGAAATTAAGCTGTCCGCCGGTCCCGCTGTATTGCCGGTGACGGATGGATTCGGCGCCGACCTGACCGGTCAGATCCATGCAGAGGGCGTTGTTTACGGAGACCAGGTTGTCGTTTTGACTAATTATCCAGGGATTATTGTTGTATTCCACTTCGGTAAACAGGAAATCATCATTATGATCGACGTATTTCCAAAGCTCGGCATCACCGACGCAGAAGGTGGCCAGGGTCTTGCCTGGATAGAAATTCTTCTTGGAATTATTGACTACCCCCAGCTGCATTAATTCCATGAAAGACTTCTGCACTACTTCAGTATGGACCCCCAGGTCTTTTTTGTCGTGCAGGAAATAGCCGATAGCATTGGCCAGACCGCCCAATCCGAGCTGGATGGTGGAGCCGTCGGGTATCATATCGGCTATATAGGCAGCGATTTGTCTTTCGATATCGGTGATGGGAATATCGGGGATCTCAAAGAGATCAGCATTGGTCTCGCTGATGTAATCTACTTCCGAAATATGAATCTTGAGATCGTCACCTTCCAGCCATGGAGTAGTCGGATTGACTTCCACCATGACCGTGTCAGCTGCGGCAATACCTCGTTTGGGGACCAGTCCGCCGAAGGCTGAACGGTTGAAGTAACCGTTTTCGTCCATGGGTGTGACCACCATTGATACGACATTGGGTTTTCTCTCGTCCTGCCATTCTCCCAGCTGGTTAAGATGCTGAGGGATATAGGAGGCGGTGCCCCATTCAATGAGGATCCTTTCCACCGGACCTACAAACGGGGTCTCAATATGGATATTGTTCTTGAACTCGGGATTCATGAAATCGTACATCTTGAGACACAAACCCAGACAGATGGTTACATTCTGAACTTCCCTGGCCCGCTTGGCGAGTTCCACATGAAAATCATGGGGTATATTGATCCCGCCCGGTTCCAGGATGACATCATTGCTCTGGATCATGGCCGCCAGTTCTTTGGCCGTACGCAATTTGGCCTGGTATTCCTCCTGCAGAGAACCATAATTTCTGATTTCTTTAAGCTTTCTCTCTAATAACGCCATTAATAACTCCTCCTCCAAAATAAAAATGGATGACTCGAATCTTGTTTTTGCAAGATCGATGCCATCCATGAGAGAAGATATATGGGCATTCATTAACTTGTAATCCACACCACTTGTCAAGAATTCTGGACAATTGCATGCTAATTGAGCTCTGGCGCTGTTTGGGGTGTCCATAAAAATGGACAATTGTCAAAATTATTAGAAATGTATGAAAGTTTATATAATTTCGATTTTTAACTCTTCTATCTTATTGTAGAGAGACGAGCGGCTGATACCCAATAGTTCAGCAGCCTTGGTACGATTACCGTTACTGACCTGAAGGGCTCGAATGATTGTAGCCTTCTCTGCTTCATGTTTAGCTTCTTTGATGTTGAAACCACTGTACTCAATGTTCTTGGCCGGAGCACGCCTGGATTCATTGGAGAATCGCAGTAGGTTTTGCACTGTGATCAGTCCTTCCCGGGCATCCATACAGGCCCGCTCGATAACGATATTCAGTTCCCTCACGTTGCCCGGCCAATGATAGCTGGTCAGCAACTTATAGGCTTCATCATTCAGCCCCTCGATTTTCGTCCCGTTATCACGATTGTAGTTTGTAATAAAGTGTTGGCAGAGCAAAGGAATATCGCTCATACGCTGAGACAGGGGAGGTATCTTAAGGTTGAAAGCATTGAGACGGAAGAAGAGATCTTTCCGGAATTTGTTTTCGGCAACCAGTTTATTCAGCGGAACGTTGGTGGCCGAGATAACCCTGACATCGACCGGTATCAATTTGGTCGATCCCACCCGCTCTATTTCATTTTCCTGCAGGGCACGAAGCAATTTAGCCTGAGCGGTCCAAGAAAGCTCGCTGACCTCATCCAAAAAGATACTGCCGTGGTTGGCCAGCTCGAATTTGCCCGGCTTACCGCCTTTACGGGCTCCGGTAAAGGCTCCTTCGTCATAGCCAAATAGTTCGGATTCGATGAGGTTATCGGGGATGCCCGCACAATTGACCCGGATAAAGGGGCCTTGCCGTCTGGAGCTCTCCTGGTGGATGGCATGAGCGAATAGTTCTTTGCCGGTACCGGTTTCACCGTATATCAGAACAGGGTTACTGGACGAAGCGATCATACTGACCACTGCTTTGGCTTCCAGGATGGACTTGCTTTTGCCTACGATGGAACCCAGAGCGTACTTAGCCCCATAGATGCGCTGTACTTCTTCCTTGTAGTGTTCCAACTCGGAGAACATGGCATCGACCCGCCGGGCAAAGCTCTTGGCCTCATTCATATAGCGGAAGATGCTTATTCCCAGAACACCTATTACAACACCGTCCTCCAGGATGGGCACACGGGAAACGATCTGTTGCTTGCCTTTGAGTTCCCATAGATCGCCGATAATCGGTTTGCCGGTCTGTAATACCTCTAGCATTCGGGTGTGAGGGAATATTTCTTCGACCGGTTTGCCTAGCACTTCCTCTTTCTTGAGGCCGGATTCGCGCATGTAATAATCGGTAAAAACCCGAACTATTCCTTTCTCATCAACGATCATGGCACCTTCGATGCCGGTAAAAATGCTCTCTATTATCTCTAAATCCCTGGGGGTCAATTCGCTGAGTTTCATTTATAACCCCTCCTCCCTGCCTATATTTTAACTTGATATCTAATTACAGTGTTAGTATTTATCCACTTAATTAGATTCAACAGTCTGGATGGTCTATGTTGAAGCAGAAAATGTCTATTTTGGGTTCATTTTTGCTACAATAGATGACAGTGACTAGCGCTAAGCGCCGAATTATCTACCGGGAGGAAATATGATACTTAAAGGGGAACTGACTCATCACGGCATATTGCGGGAGGAAGCCGGTTATTTTATTATTCGTCAGTCCATGCCCTATCCACTCGCCGAAAATAATGTATTCCTGACTGAGAGTAGCGAAGGATGGAGCGTTATCGACATCGGTGTAGACCTGCCGCGCACCCGGGAGGTGTGGGAAAAAGCTCTGCAGGAGATCGGCATAAGCTTCCGGCATATAAACCAAATATACATTACCCACTGTCATCCGGATCATTTGGGAGCTGCGCGCTGGCTGCAGCAAATGGCTGAAGCCCCGGTATTTATGTTGGAGGAAGAGATCAGACGCGCTAACGATTTTATGTTCTTTACCGCTGATTTCGCAGAATCCTACCGGAAGGCTATCGAAACTGAATGCCGTCGTCAGAGCTTTTCGGATGCTCTGGTGGATGAATTGATCAGGTCCTGGCGAGATGATGTCACTCCGCTTTTTCCCAGACCCGAGCTAATGGTACCCCTGGTTGGGGGACAGACTATTGATCTCCGCGGCGAAAAATTCGAGATCATTCCGACCCCGGTCCATGCGGATGGTCAATTCCTGCTGTGGAATGAGAAATTAAATCATTTGTTCATCGCCGACTTCATAGCTGCTAATTCTTACATACATTTCTCGGATTGGCCGCACACCCGGCGATCTAACCTGCTCTCCTCACTCTTCGAAGACATAGAAAGGTTATTAAGTTTTGGAGAGCCCCGCGTTTTTCCCGGCCATGGGGAAAGCTTTAACGACTTGCCCCGGCGCTTACAAGTCCTGCGGCAGCGGCACCTGCGTCGCTTGGATAAGGTCCGTCAACTGGTAAGAAGCGAAGTCACTGTCGGCGAATTATATCCCCAGCTCTATGAACTAGTTGACTACGTACACTTGGATCGCATTGCTGCCGGAGAGACCCTGGGTTACCTGGAATACTTGGATTATATGGGGGAATTGCAGAAAAGCGACCAGGGCGATCGGGTGACTTTCCGGCGTTAAGGTAAAACTAAAATGCTGGGATAGCGGATAATGCCAATAAATAGCCATATCATAATCAGGATAAATAGCTGAATGATATGTTATTATACTATGGGATGGGACAAGATAGCCGAGAGTAGCGCGACCATCTTTCCCGGACTGACTTTACCTTGAATCGGAGGCAGCCATGGAAGCAAGCATTACTGTTTCGATACTGGACTTGATTATCAACCTGGATCAGCACATCGCTGAACTGATCAGACAATTTGGAGTTGGTATATACATTATCATCTTTGCAGTGATTTTCTCCGAAACCGGGTTGGTAGTAACCCCTTTTCTACCCGGTGATTCACTGATTTTTATTCTGGGTGCATTTGCGGCCAGTGGTGACATCGATCTGGTCACTATGGGAATGGTTTTGTGTTTAGCCGGGGTTTTAGGCAACCTGGTCAACTACCGCATCGGTTATTATATCGGGCCGAAAATATTTCAGGCCGAAAGAATGAGATTTATCAAAATGGAGTATTTGATAAGGACGCAGGAGTTCTATGAGAAACATGGGGGGAAGGCGGTAGTCATTGCCAGATTTATGCCGATATTCCGGACCTTTGTTCCATTTGTCGCCGGCATTGCCAAAATGAATGGCCGACGTTTTTTTATATACAATCTGGTGGGCAGCTGTTCCTGGGTGCTGGTATTCCTGTTGGGCGGTTATTTATTCGGGAATATCCCAATAGTTGAGAAGAACTTCACCCTGGTAGTTTTCGGAGTTATCTTGGTATCTTTGCTTCCTGGCCTGGTAGCAGGTTTAATTGAAAAAAACAAGAAAATTGATGCTAAAAGCGATTGATCCTTGACTAACTATGCACTAGCACAATGATATCGGTCTCGACACTCTCAGCTATTCTTGTGAAAGATGGTGATCGTAGTGAGCAGGATAATTATAGCCCGGCGGGCAGAAGAAATGCCGCCGTTCATCGTTATGGATGTATTGGAAAAGGCGAAGGAATTGGAGGCAGCCGGGAAGAGCATAATCCATATGGAGGTCGGCGAGCCGGATTTCGACACTCCAGCGCCGGTAAGGGAAGCCGCTGTCCGCGCCCTTGCCTCAGGTGATACGCACTATACCCACAGTATGGGCAAGATCGAACTGCGGGAAGCCATTGCCGCTTATTATAAAAGCAAGTACGATGTAGAGGTTTCGCCGGAACGGATCTTGATAACAGCCGGTACCTCTCCCGGTATGTTGCTGGTTTTTTCAGCATTAATGGAACGCGGTGACGAGATCATCCTGCCCGATCCTTATTACGCCTGCTACCCCAATTTTATTCGCTACCTAGACGGGCAGCCGGTTTTCGTGCCGGTTTGGGAGGAAGATGGTTTCAAGTATCGCCCGGAAGAGATAAAAAAGACTATTACTAACCGCACTCGGGGTATAATGGTGAATTCGCCCGCCAATCCGACCGGAACGGTCTTTTCGGCTGGGGAATTGGGCGCTATGGCTGAACTGGGGCAAACGATCATTTCGGACGAGATATATCACGGCCTGGTTTACGAAGGGGAAGAACATTCTATTCTGGAATTCACCGACCAGGCCTTTGTCATCAACGGTTTTTCCAAACTATTTGCTATGACAGGCTGGCGCCTGGGCTGGATCATTGCCCCGCCTGAGTATATAAGGCCGATGCAGCGGATGCAGCAAAACCTCTTCATTTGTGCGCCCTCCTTCGCGCAAAGTGCGGCTATTGCTGCCTTTAGTGAATGCAGCAGCTATATAGAAGGAATGGTACAAGCTTATGATGAAAGGCGTCGCTATCTGTTAAAGAGGCTGATGGGGATGGGGATCGCCACCAAGGCAGCACCGACCGGAGCCTTCTATGCACTGGCCAATGTAAAAAAGTATACCCATGATTCCTATGCCTTTGCTTTTGAGATTCTCGCCCAAGCCGGTGTGGCAGTTACCCCCGGCATTGATTTTGGGCCGAATTGCGAAGGCTACCTGCGTTTTTCCTACGCAAATTCGCTGGAAAACATCAAAGAAGGCATGGACCGCATCCAAAGATTCCTCTCGGGAATATAAATGGTTGATGCTTATATAATGCGGAAAGTTAATCATGGATTTCTAATAACTAGGGTTAGACCATGCCATATATTTAATGTTAAATATGTAATAGGGAACAGCACTGGACAACCAGTCAAACTGTTCTGGAGCCTGCGCTGCCATACTTCTGGTCGGGGCAGCCCTGCTTATGTTTATTAAATTGAGTTTTAATCCTGTCCCATCCTGATCGCAGACTGAACGGGAGGCAGAGACTTTGACTATTATTAAAGGGTGCCTGCATCGGCTGAACCAAGTGCCAGCAATCAAAAATCTGGGCATTTTTTTGACCGGCTTGATAGCTGCAATAATAGCCGTTTACCTTCTGGGACCAAGTGCAGTCGAGATTGAGGGGATAACAGTCAGAGCTGGATTGGCTCCAGCCAGCACCGGAGTAACCGAAATTCGCTTGCCGCCTTTTGGTGTCATCACCGCGCAAACACATCAAGGCCCCCTCAAGATCTATCTGACCGTTGAACAAATCGATGGAGAGAGCCTGAAAGCCAAAATCAGCGATCCTCCGGACAGCCAAGAGTTGATGCGGAAGATGCAACAGAGTATCAATGAGTATGTGTATAGGTTTGCAACGCGCCAGCTTATTATTGCATTTATTGCTGCGCTGTTGACCATATTGGTCATTTGGCGCTGCAGGTTTATCAGTGCTTTGCTGCAAGCGCTAATAGTTTTAGCCGTGCTGACGGTGCCGGCCATATATGCTGTAAACACTTACGACCCGCAAGCTTTCAAAGAACCAGAATACGAAGGAGTCATAGGCATGGCACCTTCAGTAATCGAATTCGCCAGCAGCTCCTTAAATGACCTGGAACTGGTCAAGCAGAATACAAATCTTATTGTGGCAAATTTGAAAAGACTCTTTACCAATGCAGATAGCTTACTGGTTATGGCCGCCCCCGAAGAACAAAAAAAAGCGGTCAAAGTCCTCCTGGTGGGTGATTTGCATTCCAATCCGGTGGGAATAGAATTCATAAAAAGCACCGCTCAGAATTTCCGGGTTGATTTTATTATCAATACCGGGGACTTGACCGATTTAGGCACTGCAACTGAAGCGGAGTCGATCAATGCATTAGAAACCATTAACAAACCCCAGCTTTTTGTGGCTGGCAACCATGATAGCCCGGAAATAATAAAAACCGTTAGTGGCTTTGACCAATTCAGGGTTATGAATGGAGAAATGATTACGATATCAGGCTTGAAGGTAATGGGGTTTCCTGACCCATTGTCCGGTATTACTGAGGTGAAGTACAATAATAACGAGGAAAGCCAGTTAATAATGGCGAAAGAAGCAGCTCGTATCAAGGGGGAAATCGAGAAACTGGGACGCCCCGACATCCTGGTCGTGCACAATACCAAGCTGGGCCAAGAGCTGATATCATCGGCCGACCTCACGGTAGCCGGACATGATCACAGATTGAGCGTAAAACAACAAGGATCAGCACTGTTTATTAACCCGGGCACAGCGGGAGCTGCCGGCATACGGGGCCTTTATTCCGAAGAGGGGGGGTACTCGGCGGTAGTAGCCTATTTGGTTCCCGGGTCTGGCGTTCTGGCTATGGACTTTATTGAATATAATCCCGCCTCAAACCAATTCTCACTTCATCGTAAAATGATTCAAGCATCCGAGACTGAGGAAACATCCTTGCCTTAAAACCAAATAATTATAGTTGGTTTATAGCGCTGCTCACTATGGAAGAGGGGCCTTTAGTCAGCTATCTATTCTGCCCGATGTTTTTCCGCCTCGCGGATAAATTCCGGGATGAAGCTTTCCAGTTCCTCCACTATGCAGATGTCTGAGTACCGAAAAATGGCTGCTTCAGGGTCGCGGTTGATCGAGACCACTGTTTTCGAGCCATTCATGCCGGCGATATGCTGGGCGGATCCTGATATACCGCAAGCCACATAAAGCTGCGGAGATACCTTTTGGCCGGTAAGTCCCACCTGTGCATTATATTCTATCCACCCGTTATCGCAAGCCACCCTTGATCCTGCGATTGCAGACCGGTTGAAACACGATGCCATGGCCCGTATCATCTGGAGATTCTCGGCTTTGCCGATTCCCTTGCCGGCTGAAATGATCACCTCCGCGTGCTCAAGCTCGGTGTTAGCCTGATCGGGTATGCTGAACTGCACATTCGAGGTACAGGCCAGTTGGATGTCTGCATTGATAATACTAGTCATGCCAGCTTCCGTCTGACCGTCATAGGAGGGGAAAGCACCCGGGAGGACCGTAATAACCAGAGCTTGCTCTCCCGCGCGATACTGCAGGTCCAGTTTGCCGTGGAACCCACCCCGGCGGTAGGTCAGGTTGTCGCCGGTAAATTCTATCCCGCAGACAGATGTTATACAGCCGCTGCCCGTCAGTGCTGCGACACGGGGAGCGTAATCATAGCCGGTTGATGTATGGGCGATAATGATGATGTCAGGCATTATCTGCTCGGCCGCAAGCATTGCCGCCATTTCCCATCCCTCGCAGGTATATTCGGCCAGGCCGGGGCTGTTTATTATCAATAGATCTGCACCTGGAATAGAATAAGCATCGGTGTTTAGACCCGGCAAAACAGCTGTTATTCGGGAATGGCAGTGGGCTGCGATAAGGTTCGCGCATGAAATCAGCTCGCTAGTAACCGGCAGTATCCTGCCGCCGCTTTGTTCGCACATTATCATGATCGAGTGGCTCATAGCGTTCTCCTTCATATTAGGGATTTTTCGTGGAGTATCTGCCACAGCCTCGCAGCCTTTTCGGTAGTTGTTCCTTCCAGCCTTATCCCGGAACGATCCGATCCGGTATCTTGGACTTTTTCTACGGTTTCATAGCTGGGGCCAGTTAGGCTGGCATCGGACCTGATTACGGTTATTTCACTGTTCTTTGCCCGCAGGACGTTGGAAAGGGAAGGGTAGCGGGGCCGATTGATCCCTGACTGGACAGCAACCAGAGCGGGCAGCGCCAAATCCATGGAACACCGGTGGCCCGAATCAAGCTCCCGCTCTACCCGGATGCAAGACTTAGCCGTATTCATTTCCAGCTTCATTACGGACGTGGCGGACGGAATCCCCAGCCTGGCAGCGATCATCGGGCCAGTCTGCCCGGACATCATGTCTTCTGACATTACTCCGGTTAGAATCAGATCATATTCTCGCGTATTACAGAAGTCAGCGATCAGGCGAGACTTTATCGACGGGCTGACGTAAGCATCGCTGTCCATGAAAAGATGAAACCCCTGATCGGCACCCATCTCCAGGCTTCTCTTTATGGCGGAGGTGACGCGTGCGGGGCCGATAGACACGATGTCTATTACGGTATCAGGAATTATTTCACGGATACGCAGAGCCTCTTCAACGGCATGTTCATCGAAACGGTTGATCCAATAAGAGGTATTGTCACCGTATCCGGCCCATGTCTGGTCCTGGTAGGCTATAGGCCTTGATTCTTGATCCGGCACCTGCTTTATACATACGAGTATTTTCATATACATCCTCTTCACAGTTGACATAAGATGTGCAGCAAGGATTTTTTAATTAGCCACAGATGAACACAGATGGACACAGATTATATGTACAATGGCATTAATAATATGCGAAGCAATCCCAACGTGTCATCGCTGTGAAAACTCGCATACTTGTCATTGTTATAAAAACCCTCGACTTTGTCTTTGCGAGGACCCGGCACTCAGAGAATCCAAATATAACGGCTACCT
>JAAYCK010000057.1 GCA_012729835.1 Syntrophomonadaceae bacterium | reverse complement strand
TAGCATTGATAAAAAGGTACAAGCCCAGATGGAAATCATACATCGTGGAGCTGCAGAGATAGTGCCCGAGGAAGAACTAAAACAAAAGCTCTACCGCTCTATTAAGAATGGGCAGCCTTTGAGAATAAAACTGGGGTTGGATCCTACCGCACCAGATATTCATCTCGGGCATACCGTGGTGCTCAATAAATTGCGTCAGTTTCAAGATATCGGTCATGAGGTTCACCTGATTATTGGGGATTTTACAGGAAGAATAGGTGATCCCAGCGGGAAATCTGAGACCAGAAAACAGCTCACTGAAGAAGAAGTCAATGCCAATGCAGCTACTTACAAGGAACAGATTTTTAAGGTACTGGACCCTAAAAAGACTATTATTCATTTTAATAGCCAATGGCTTATGAAAATGAATTTTGTTGATGTGCTTAACCTGGCTGGCCGTTATACGGTTGCCCGGATGCTGGAAAGAGATGATTTTGCGAAACGCTACAAGGAAGGACTGCCGATTGGTATCCATGAACTGATGTATCCGCTGATGCAGGGCTATGATTCAGTTGAACTGCGGGCTGATGTTGAACTCGGCGGTACTGATCAGAAATTCAATCTGCTGGTAGGCCGCAACCTCCAGAAGGAATATGGCTTCGAACCGCAGATCGCGCTGATGATGCCCATCCTGGAAGGGACTGATGGAGTTCAAAAGATGAGTAAGAGTTTGGGCAATTACATTGGGGTAAATGACGAAGCGTACGATATGTTCGGCAAGGTAATGTCTATTCCCGATAGCCTGATTGTGCGGTATTTTGAACTGCTGACCAGGGTTCCCATGGAGGAAATAAAGACATTGCAGAGCGCCATGGAAAAAGGAGAGATAAATCCGCGAGATGTAAAAATAAGGTTGGCAAAACATATAATAGCAGCATATCATAATGAGGAAGAAGCTGCTAAGGCAGAAGAAAGATTTAAACTAGTATTCTCACAACGTGACATCCCTGAAGATATACCTTTTGTTCAAATCACAGAACGCGAAGTATGGCTGCCAAAATTCCTGCAAGAAAACGGAATGGTAGATTCAAGCAGCGAAGGAAAGCGCATGATCCAACAGGGTGCGATCAAGGTAAACGCTGTCAAACAAGTTGATGAGAACCTGGTGCTCGAGGAGAACATGGTAATTCAGGTAGGCAAGCGAAAATTCATCAAGGTAAGAATTCTTGTTTAACAATCGTAAAGAATGCTGACAATTATGTAACCCCCACCCCCTTTGGGACTTACATTTATGTAACATAATTGTCGCGTGTCTGGAATAACATTGTAAGCGGGTGCCAGGCTGTAACCGGTCAGTCTGGGGAATAGAGTATAATAGCTTATTAATGGTTGCTGGTATGTTTATTGCATAATAGACTAGTGATCAAAACATTTACACTTTGGGATGACCAGGAGAATATGAAAGGGGGGATCTGATTACAAAGGTTGTTCCGGGGTTGCTCCTTATGATTAAATCTTTGATAGAATGGAGGATTTAAGTATGTTTAATAATAACTTCGATACTCTGCGGTCTTTGTATTCGAGCGACAAGATCATGAGCATGTGGAACATCTGGCTGGATAACCTTACCTGGAACCGCGAAAGATTTGAAGCATATTCTCACCAAGTCATGGAGAACAGCAAGAATGCCTGGGAAGAGACTGCCAAGATGGTTGAAATGTTTTATAGTCAGGTAGCTAAGGCTCAGGACAGCATTCAATCGATGAGTCGAGAGATGGTATCTGCTTCAATGGAAAACGTCTCAAAAACATTGAAAACAGCAAAAAAGACCAGTTCAGCTGCCTAAACCCGGCGGATGAGGGTATGAACATATATGCTTTGAAAAGAGATGGTTTCTCATATGAATATCAGAAGCCTTTCTATACCATAGTGAATACTCAGGCTTATACCGAGGGAGTCAGCCTGTTGACCAGAATCAGGTCAGCAGGCTTTTCTATTGAAAAAATGCCGATCAATGCTGGCCCTTCTATAAAGTTTCATATGAAAATGGTTAGTGGCAGTTTTCTTTCAGAGAAATCTTAGAAGTTAGGCGGGTATATTTTCATAATATTCTGAAAACAATCTTGACTTTTATGTATACGGTTGATTAAATATAGTATATCGTGTCGAAACAGCTAACGTAGGGAGACATCTGAAAAATGGGACTAGGAGCATGAATCACAACATGAATTTAAGAAATGATAGTTGCCGGGCATTAATATCTTGGATAGAGGAAGTATATTAATGACGGCTTTGGATGCATATTCAGCATAAGCATTGGCTATGCCGGCCAAGAGATTAGGATGGGAGAACGAAATTGGAACAAACAGCCAAAGTTCAGATTAAAGGCATAGGACATGCATTGCCTTCCCGCGTATTGAACAACCAGGATCTAGAACAAATAGTGGATACCAATGAACAATGGATAATTGAAAGAACTGGTATTCTGGAAAGAAGAATTTGTGAGCCAGGAATGGCTACCTCGGATTATTGTTACCTGGCAGCAATAAAAGCTATGGAACAGGCGCGGGTGAGTGCCGTTGACCTGGACCTCATTATCGTTGCAACCAGCTCCCCGGATATGTTGTTTCCCTCCACCGCCTGCCTGGTGCAGGAGCGCCTGGAGGCATGGGGAGCCGCTGCTTTCGATCTGGAAGCGGGTTGTACCGGCTTTGCTTATGCCTTGAGTGTGGCGGAAAAGTACCTATTGTCACCTGATTACCATCACATCCTGGTAGTAGGCTCAGACATGTGTTCCCGTTTTGTAGATTATACTGACCGGGGGACCTGTATCCTGTTTGGCGATGGCGCCGGAGCGGTAGTGCTGGGTCGCGGAATGGGCGATAATGGCCTGATAAAAACCATACTGGGGGCGGACGGCCGGGGCGCAAAATTCCTTTATATGCCGGCTGGTGGTTCAGCCTTGCCACCCAGTCATGAGACTGTAGATAAGCATATGCATTCTATTCAAATGAATGGCACTGAGATATTCAAATTTGCCACTGGCATCATTATGGATGTCAGCGTGAAGCTTTTGGCCTCAGCCGGCCTGAGCTTTAGTGATATCGACCTCTTCGTACCTCACCAGGCCAATTTGCGGATTATTAAGACTGCGATAAAAAGGGCCAACATTCCTCTAGAAAAAACCATGATCAACATTCAGAAGTATGGCAATATGTCAGCTGCCTCTATTCCCGTTGCTCTGGCTGAGGCGGAAATGGAGGGCAGGCTAAGGGCAGGCGACCTGGTACTCATGGTTGCCTTTGGTGCTGGGTTAACCTATGCTGGGGCTTTATTGCGCTGGGGGAGGGATTAGCGTGGTTTTTGAAACTCCTTTGTGTAAGATGCTAGGTATTCAATACCCATTGCTGCAGGGGGCTATGGCCCGGATAGCTGGCGGTCGCCTGGCAGCAGCGGTTTCCCAGGCGGGAGGTATGGGGATCATTGGAGCAGCTGGAGCCGATGCAGAATGGATCAAAGGTGAGATCGATCTGGTGCGCAGGTCTACGGTAAAACCCTTCGGGGTAAATCTGATGCTGGCCTACCCGGATATCGACCGGGTAGTGGATTTGATCATCAAGGAGAAGGTGCCGGTGGTAACCACTGGCGGCGGTAATCCTGGCCGCTATATGGAAAGACTCAAGGAAGCCGGGGTCAAGGTCATTCCGGTAGTTGCTTCGGTGGCACTGGCCAAGCGACTGAGCCGGCTGGGGGCAGATGCCATCATAGCCGAAGGCATGGAGTCAGGCGGACACGTGGGTGAGATGACAACTATGTGCTTAGTTCCTATGGTGGTTGATGCGGTTGACGTACCGGTTATTGCTGCGGGAGGCATTGCAGACGGCCGTGGTTTTATGGCTGCACTGGCGCTGGGGGCTCAGGGAGTACAAATCGGCACTCGCTTTATCTGTGCTGAAGAATGTAATGTCCATCCGGCTTATCAGGAAAAAGTAATCAAGGCCCGTGATCGTGATACCGTGGTTTGCGGATTGACTACCGGTCACCCGGTTCGGGCGATTCACAATAAATTTACGCGCTATTATCTGCAATGCGAACGACAGGGAATGAGTAAGGAAGAACTGGAAGGACTGGGGACCGGACGTTATCCGGCTGCGGCGGTCAAAGGCGATACTGATCAAGGAAGTGTTTTGTCCGGACAGATCTGCGGAATGGTATACAAAGTGCAACCAGCCGCCGAGATCATTGCTGATATCATCCACGGAGCCTGGCAGGTAAAACAGGATGTTGGGGGCATACTATGTTACACTTAGGTTTTGTTTTCCCCGGGCAAGGCTCACAATATATCGGAATGGGACAGGAATTGGCTTCTAATATTCCAGCCGCTGCCGAGGTATTTCGGGTAGCGGATCAGGTGCTGGGTTTTCAATTGAGTGCTCTATGCTTTGAGGGACCGGCAGAAAGACTAGAACAAACCGAATTTGCCCAGCCAGCCATACTGGCAACCAGCATCGCTGCTCTAGCAGCACTAAGATCCTTGGACCTGCAACCGGTGCTAATGGCCGGATTGAGCCTGGGTGAATATACTGCTCTGGTGGCGGCAGGGGCCCTTAGTTTGGAAGAGGCGTTACCGCTGGTGCGTTTACGAGGCCGTTTGATGCAGGAAGCGGTTGGCCCAGGGCAGGGATCAATGGCAGCTGTCATGGGGTTGGACGATGAAGCTGTCGAAGAAATATGTTCAGGCATCGAAGGTTACGTGGCAATAGCCAATTATAATGCGCCAAAACAGGTAGTGATCTCTGGAGAGAGTGAAGCCGTATCCCAAGCAGGAACGGCCTTAAAAGAACTTGGCGCCAAGGTGGTGCCATTGACAGTAAGTGTGCCTTCTCATTGCCACTTAATGTATGATGCCGCCATGCGATTACAAGCAGTCTTGGAAAGTCTGAATTGGCAAGCATCTAATGTGCCGGTAGTAGCTAATGTAAACGCAAAACAAAATCCGTCCGCTGACCAGGCGGGTTTACTGGTCCGGCAGCTTTATTCACCAGTCAAATGGGAACAAAGTATCAGATATATGCTGAATGAGGTGGATTATTTTATTGAGATCGGGCCAGGAAGCAGCCTTTCTGGTCTTATAAAACGTATTGATCGCAATGCCATGCTGGGCAATGTGGAGGATATGAAATCACTATTAAAAATCAAGGAAAAGGTGGATACACTATGCAGGAAGGCGTAGCCATAGTAACCGGGAGCGGACGAGGTATAGGACGGGCTATTGCCCTTGAACTGGCCCGGGAAGGCTTCCGGGTTGCGGTGAATGATCTTTATTCGAATGGACCAGCAGAGGAAACACTGGCACAGATCGTGGCAGCCGGGGGAGAGGGAATGGTGGTTGGTGCAGACATATCTGATCCACAGGCGGTCAGGATAATGGTGGACCAGGTAGTTGACCATTTTGGGCGGGTCGACGTACTGGTTAATAATGCCGGGATAAATAACGACCAGTTGCTGATCCGCATCAGCGATGAAGAATGGGATCAGTTGATAAGGACCAATTTGAATGGAGCCTTTTATTGCAGCCGTGCGGCTATCAAACATATGATGCGCAAGCGTTATGGCCGAATAATACACATTTCATCGGTTGTGGGCATTGCGGGCAATGCCGGTCAGGCGCATTATGCAGCAGCAAAATCTGGTTTGCTGGGTTTCAGCCGCTCAATTGCACGCGAATATGGTAACCGCAACATAACCTCCAATGTAATTGCCCCTGGTTATATTGCGAGCGATATGACTGCAGCGTTGAATGCTGAGCAAAGGGATAAGATCCTTAGTGGGGTAGCGTTAGGCCGGTTAGGGACTCCGGAAGATATAGCTGGAGTAACGGCTTTTCTGGCATCACCGCGCGCGGCTTATATTACCGGTCAGGTGATACAGGTCGATGGCGGTCTGGCAATGTAATTTTAAATTATAAATTTTCAATTTTAAATTAATGAAGGAAAGCGGAGCTTTCCCACCTTCATTAAAAATTAAAAATTAAAAATTAAGAATTAAGAATTAAGAATTATTTGAAGGAGGTCACTTTCATGTCAGTATTTGAGGTAGTACGCCAGGTGATTGTAGAGATCAAAGATATACCTGAGGAGATCATCACCATGGAGGCCAAGTTTGAAGAGGATCTGGAGGCGGATTCGCTTGATGTAGTGGAGATGCTGATGCTGCTGGAAGAGAAGTACGAGATTACTATTCCGGAAGAAGCCGCCGAGGAAATGAAAACTGTAGGTGATGCGGTAGATTACATCGAAGCCAGACTGGCGGAGAAGGAATAGGTTTATACAGTTTTGAGGTGAAGAGTAGTGCAAAAACGCAGGGTAGTCATTACCGGGATGGGTCTGATAACTGCCATTGGTCAAAACCTTGATGAGTTTTGGAATAATCTTATTACCGGACAAAGTGGAATCGACAATATCGATGCTTTCGATGCCTCATCCTTCCCGACCCGAATAGCAGCCCAGGTCCGGGGGTTCAAGGCGGAAGATTATATTCCCCGTAAGGACGCCAGGCGTATGGATCGTTTTGTTCAGTTTGCCTGTGCAGCAGCCCGGATGGCAGTCAGTGATTCCGGCTTGGATATCAATCCGGCAGAAGCAGATCGGATAGGGGTTTGGATTGGCTCGGGTATCGGCGGTATCGAAACCATGGAGAATCAACATCGGGTACTCCTGGAAAAAGGAGTAGGCTCCCTCAGTCCTTTCCTGGTACCAATGATGATAGCTAATATGGCAGCAGGGCAGACAGCAATTATGCTGGGCTGTCATGGCCCCTGTGCCTGTACTGTTACTGCCTGTGCATCAGGTACTAATTCTATTGGAGAAGGATTGCAGCTTATCCAAAACGCTAAGGCAGATGTGATGATATGCGGCGGAGCCGAAGCCTCCATAACCCCGGTAGCTATGGGGGGCTTTTGCGCCATGAAAGCCATGTCCACCCGTAATGATGAGCCTAAAAAGGCCTGCCGTCCATTTGACATTGACCGCAATGGCTTTGTCATGGGTGAAGGCGCCGGGATTTTGGTGTTGGAGGAAATGGAACATGCCCGGCAAAGAGGAGCCAGGATCTATGCCGAATTGATCGGCTATGGCACCAGTGCTGATGCCCACCACATGGTACAGCCCGATCTGGAAGGAAAAGGTGCTCTCCTGGCCTTTAATATGGCTCTGGAGGATGCCGGGATTTCTCCCCGGGATGTCGATTATATCAATGCCCACGGAACCGGCACTCACTTGAATGATCAGATGGAGACCGCGGTTATCCATAAAGTATTTGGAGAACATAGTAGTGAACTGCTGGTTACTTCGATAAAGCCGTTAACCGGGCACATGCTGGGGGCAGCCGGGGCAGTGGAATTGATAGCCAGTGTTTTGGCGCTGGTAAATGATACTGTTCCCCCTACGGTAAACCTTGAACAGCCTGACCCGGTATGCGATCTGGACTATGTTCCCGGAAAGCCGCGGAAGAAAGATTTAAATGTTATACTCTCAGATTCTTTAGGTTTTGGAGGACATAACGCAGTATTGATCGCCAGAAAAGTGGAAGTGTAGGGGCGGATTTCTACGTCCAGGGATGGACTAGTGTCGCGGTGCCAAGGATGGTAAGGAGCGGCCATATCTGCCCGTGTCCTGACTGGTTGCAGATTTAATAGAATAGGATGAATTGACTTGAATATTGAAGATATAATGCGAATTTTGCCTCACCGTTACCCTTTTCTGCTGGTAGATCGGATCATCGAAATAGTGCCTGCCCAGAAGGCGGTGGGGATTAAAAATGTAACGATAAACGAACCTTATTTTCCTGGGCATTTTCCCGAACATCCGGTAGTTCCGGGTGTTTTAATGATCGAAACGATGGCTCAAGTGGGGGCCTGTGCCCTGCTTTCTCTGGAGGAGTACAGTGATTGCCTGCCCTTCCTGGCAGGAGTTGACCGGGCCCGGTTTAAAAGACCGGCAATACCCGGTGATTCACTGGTCATTACCACCGAGCTGCTGAAGATCAGGGGGGCTTTTGGTAAAGGCCGAGGGCAGGTAATGGTTGGTGATGAAGTCATCTGCGGAGCGGAATTCATGTTTGCCTTAAGCAGAAGTTGATCAGGAAAATGGAGGGATTGCCGAACGCGATCTCTCCAATTTAGTTATTTGTATGGGAAAGTTGGTCCCCTTTGTGACAGGAGTATATTATGTTTAAAAATCCGTTGGGCAAGAAAAAGTACATCGAGATAAACGTTAGTCGTGATGAGTTGATGCATGATATAGCATTTCCGGGCAAATATACCTGTTCAGCTTGTTCATCATCACTGAACGAAGGCGAATTGCTCGCTACTAACTGGGTCTGCCCCCGCTGCAATTTTCACTTTGCTCTGACTGCTGGTGAGCGCATTATGGCTTTGTGTGATGATGATAGCTTCGTGGAATTCAATGCTGGGATGTGTTCGCGAAATATTTTGGCATTCCCCGGATATGATGAAAAATTAGATAAAGGGCGGCAGGAGACTGGTTTAAATGAATCTGTCATAACCGGTACGGCTGCTATCGAGGGTTGCAAGATTGTTTTAGGTGTAATGGAGTCGCGTTTTATGATGGCCAGTATGGGCGTAGTGACTGGCGAAAAGATTTGCAGGGCTGCTGAGAAGGCGATAGAGCTTAAATGTCCTTTGATAATGGTAGCCGCTTCAGGAGGGGCACGCATGCAGGAAGGCATGGTGTCCCTTATGCAAATGACCAGAACCAGTGCGGTAATAGATCAACTCCATAAGCAGGGCCGATTATTTATAGCTCTTTTGACTAACCCAACTACTGGAGGAGTCCTGGCCAGTTTTGCATCACTGGCTGATCTGATTATTGCCGAACCGGGAGCTTTGATTGGTTTTGCCGGGCCTAGAGTAATACAGCAGACCATTAAACAACAAATGCCAGAAGGTTTCCAGCGGGCTGAATTTCTCCTGGAGCATGGTATGCTCGATATGGTAGTGGAACGCGGCAGGCAGAAGGAAACCCTAGCGGGACTATTGGCAATACACATGGGGGGTAAATCATGATCCGCCGTCAATTTGATTTTGAACAAAAATACCGCGATTTTATGTCTAAGCTGGACCAGTTGAAGGATCAAGCAGAAGGAATGGACTTTGACTTGCAAAAGGAACTGGTCGACCTGGAGGCACGTATGTCAGGAATCCGGGCAGCTAAATACCAAAATCTCAGTGCATGGGAAAGAGTCCTGCTTTCACGTCATACTGACAGACCTGGTGCGGTTGATTATATCGAATATCTTTTTGATTCCTGGATGGAATTGCACGGTGACCGACAGTTTGGTGATGATCAAGCGATAATTGGCGGGATCGGATTCTTTGCAGGAAACCCGGTAACTGTTATCGGGCATAGAAAAGGCAGGAATACCAGGGATAATGTTCGCTGCAACTTCGGGATGCCGCAGCCGGAAGGTTATCGAAAAGCTCATCGTCTGTTAAAGCAGGCGGAAAAATTCGGCCGCCCCGTAATAACCTTTATCGACACACCAGGCGCGTATCCGGGGATTGGTGCTGAGGAGAGAGGGCAGGCCTGGTCAATTTCAGAAATGCTAATGACTTTGTCTAGTCTTCGTGTGCCGGTTTTGGCAATAGTTACGGGTGAAGGCGGCAGTGGAGGAGCTTTGGCGCTGGCGGTTGGGGACCGGCTCTTTATGTTGTCAAATGCAGTGTTTTCAGTAGCTTCACCTGAAGCTTGCGCGTCGATACTATGGAAAACACCTGAAAAAGCTGAAGAAATGGCATCAGCCCTAAAAATATCGGCCGGCGATCTCATGGAACTGGGTATCATAGATGGTATCATTGAAGAGCCGGTCGGCGGTGCCAACCAGGATTTCGAGACCATCGCGGGCCGCATTAAAGAAGCTTTGCATAAAGAATTAGATATATTGATGAACCAGGATATTAATGACTTGTTAGCTCAGCGTTACCAGCGAATCAGGAATATTGGCAAGCATTTTATCAATGAAATTGAATAGACTATTCCGATTTGAATTATAATCTGTGAGAATTAGTTTTCATCTGTGTCATTATGTGTTTAATTTATTGTCCCCTGGGCAAGCTAGAAAAAAAGGGGGATGGAATATGTCGGGTTTAGAAATGTCAGGTGGAGTAGTGATTAACCCTATGCCTCCGGAAACCAAGCGTGACGTTACTATTAATTATTCAGGTATGCTGGCTGGTGCATCGGGAGTGTCTTTATGCCTCAACTATGGCGGGGCTGGAGAGCACTTTGGCAACAAAGAGGTTTCTATGAAAAAGGTAGGCAACTCTTTTCAGGCTACTTTTCAGATCGATGTTTCCGATCAATTGAACTTCTATTTCAAGGACGATCAAGGCAAGGTTGATAACAATAATGGACGAGGCTGGAGTTCTCAGGTTGCTTCCGATTATCAATCTTATGCCTAACTAGAAGACTGAATAGAAAACAACAATGGCCTCCGCGAAACGCGGAGGCCATTTGTGGCTATGGATCTTAATAATCGAAAGCAGCGATATCGATATCCAGACAGGAGCTATCGCCATCGGTGATGATATCAGCAGCACACCAGACCGCAGGTACAACATTTCTCAGGAACCACTTGGCGGTTTTCACTTTACCGTCGTAGAACTTAAAGTCATAGTGGTCCTGGCCTAATTCAGCAGCTCTCTTTTGAGCGATGAGTGCTTGATCCAAAAGCAGATGAGCTGCATGCAGCTGAGCTGTGGCCGTTAGCACTCGGCGAGAGAACACTGGTATAAGCGATGGATTGCTAGATTTCCAATCAGACAGCGCCGTCAGGATGCTGTCATAGGCAGTCAGGGCCCGTTCAAAGTTGGCGTACTCCTTTTCCAGGCCAGCGGTGGCTTTATTGGCGGCACAGAAATCCTTCATCTCCTGGATAAAGGCTAAGAAGGCAGTTCCCTTGTTCATACCCATCTTGCGACCTACCAGGTCCAGCGACTGGATGAAGTTGGTGCCTTCCCAGATGGAATAGATCTTCATATCACGAGCAATCTGAGCTACTGGATATTCCTCGCAGAAGCCGTATCCGCCATAAGCCTGTATTGCTTCGCCGCAAAGCCACCAGCCTTCGTCACTGGGGAAGGCCTTGCAGAGCGGAGTAACCAACTCAACATAGGTGTTGGCTTTTTTAGCTTCTTCCGGATCGGGATCATGTTCGCGGATGTCGAAGTTAAACAATGCCTTCATAAG
This sequence comes from Syntrophomonadaceae bacterium, assembly GCA_012729835.1. Lineage (GTDB taxonomy): Bacteria > Bacillota > Syntrophomonadia > Syntrophomonadales > Syntrophomonadaceae > Syntrophomonas_A. The sequence goes on along the minus strand of JAAYCK010000057.1, from coordinate 7,631 downwards.
CATGGCGCGGTTGGCTTCGGTATAAGCCTTGCCCATCATGAGGGTCCGTCTGATATCTTCGTGGTTGATGATGGTGACTCTCTCGCCGCGTGGATTGGTAAAAGGACGTCCCTGAACTCTTTCTTTGGCATAGTCGCGGGCATTGTAGAAAGCGTTGGCTATACAGCAATGGGCCATGTGACCGGTTTCCATACGGGCCAGATTCATCATCTGGAACATCTGGGCCATGCCCTCACCTTTGCCTCCGTTGTTCAGCGGGTTTTTGCCGAGAAGGTAGCCGCGACAATTACCGTTGTCACCAAAGGACAGAGCAGCAGTACAGGAACCATGAAGCCCCAGCTTGTGCTCAGCACCGGTGGTGATGCAATCATTGTCAGATAGGCTGCCATCTTCATTGACCCAGAACTTGGGTACGATAAAGAGAGAGATACCCGAGGTGCCAGCTCCGGCGCCTTCTACCCGGGCCAGGTACAGGTGAATTATATTTTCACAGAAATCATTATCACCACCGGTTATAAATATCTTCTGGCCTTTGATTTTGAAGATGCGGGGATCATCAGTGGGATAAGCCTTGGAGAGGATATCGCCTACGTCAGAACCAGCACTGGGCTCAGTCAAACACATGGTGCCGGACCAGGTGCCGTCCATCATCTTGGGCAGGAAGATGTCCTTCAGATCCTGGTCAGCGAAGCTCTGGATCAGGTCAGCCGAGCCACTGGTGAGCAGGATATAGGGATAGAAGGTCGGGTTGGCAGCACAGAGCAGTTCCCATACGGCCGCGTAGAGTACATGGGGCATAACCATGGCATCTTCGGATTTATCGATATTGCTGGTTCCCCAGCCTTCCTCCTGCAGTTTGTGGTAGAGCGGGCCAAAACTCTTGGGCAGGATTACCTTGCCGTCGACCAGTTTAACCGGATTGCTGTCACCGTCTTCATTAGTTGGTTCTACTAATTCTTTGGCCATCTTGAGAATAGGCGCCAGTACCGATTTGACGTCATCCTTCGAATAGTAGTCTTTAAACTGGTTATAGTTGAATACCTTCTCGCTGGGCAACCATTCCTGGATGATGAACTCCAGATCCCGGGTATTCAGATAGGCGAAATTACTTGACATTATTTAATACCCCCCTTGTGTTATATACTGATTCTTTCGGAAAAAATCTTACCCCTTAAATTAGCTATATATCTCTGGTCCACAGAGAAGCCAGAGCCGGTCCGGTTCCCACGCATAGGGAAGCGCCACCCACAGTCTTGTTTTGTTTCTCTAGTTCATAGTACAGGCTGACTATGATGCGCAGGGCGCTGCAGCCGACCGGGTGACCCAGGGCGATGCCAGAGCCGTTGAGGTTGCACTTGTTCATGTCGATTTGCATATTGAACTCATCCTTCAACATGTGACCAACTCCGAGGAATTGGGCAGCAAAGGCTTCGTTTATCTCCCAGTAATCCACATCTTCAAACTTCATGCCGGCTAGTTTCAGACCTTTGGGGATAGCGACGGCGGGGCCCAGACCCATAACTTCGGGAGCAACACCCTCGGCTACGCAATTTATCATCTTCATCAAGGGCTTAACCCCTAACTCAGCTGCCTTTTCCTTGGACATGATGACTACAGCGGCAGCGGCATCATTGATACCTGAAGCATTGGCGGCGGTTACTACCCCACCCTTTTTGAAGGCGGGCGGCAGTTTGGCCATCGATTCCAGACTGGCATTGGGGATCATGTGTTCATCGGTCTCATACAGTATGGTGCCTTTCTTGCTGGTGATCTCCACCGGAATGATCTCCCGTTTGAAGGTCCCGTCCTGTACGGCTCTGGTGGCGCGCTGGTGGCTCTGCAGTGCCAGGGCATCACATTCTTCCCGGGTGATGCCGTATTTCTCGGCAACATTTTCAGCGGTCAGACCCATATGACCGGGAACCAGGCGGTCGACCAGACCATCGTGGAGCATGGCATCTTCAATAGTGCCATTGCCCATACGATAGCCGGCACGAGCTTTTGGCAGCATATAGGGTGCACTGGACATGTTTTCAGCTCCGACAACCAATGCGATATCAGTTTTGCCGCACATGATGTTGGTGGCGGCGATGTCTAATGCCCGCATACCGGATCCGCAATTCTGGTTGATATTACAGGCGTTGCTCCGTATGGGGAGACCGCAGCCCAAGCCAACCTGGCGGGCAATCAAAGAGCCCTGCAGATGGTTGTAGACCATACCAAGTACGATTTCATCGATAAGATCGGCAGGTATCCCAGCTCTGGCAATAGCGCCTTTGCCGGCGGTGATAGCGAGATCGCGGGCTGAAACATCCTTCAGACTACCCAAAAACTTACCTATGGCGGTACGACATGCACTTACGATTACGACTTCCTTCAACAATAAAAACACTCCTTCATTCTCTTTGGGATTTAAATAAAGCGGCGCGGGGATATACGCATACTATATTTCTATCTATAAGCAATGGCTTCAATGAGAAACCAGGGGTTCCACGCAACTTTGTTGCATGAGGAGTTGGGCGCCTGTTTAAAACAGTAATGAAAGGACTCTTGTCTCGATATGCCACCTCCTCAACAGCTTTTGTATAGTATCAACAAGCAAAAAATATGCCAGGATACGATCAGATAGAACCTGTCCCTTCGGGCAGGAAGAATTAGACCGGATAATTAAATCGATCAATTGTAATAGGAAATAGCTTCACGGGCGAAACAAACCAGAGGACAGTGCAAACAAGTTGAACCCCGGTAGATCAAGCAAAAACGAGAGCTATAACCGAAATGATCGTATTAGAATGTAACTCAATTGTTAGTGGGGGGATTATCGTCTTTTTTATATCTATCTTAGTGTGTGTTTACTGCAAAAAAGAATAAACTGGTAATTCATTCGCTTATCGGAGTAGAAATATATTAATCTGCCTATGGGAAATAGGCTCCATATATTACATGGCAGAATACTGATTAATGCCTGTATAACGGAAGGAATCTACCTTAAAGAGATACGCCAGTACTATTGCAAAAACGCACAAAGCGGTGCAAAAATGCAATAGATTACAAATGCCGGTATTCACCGGGCCAAGGACATTAAATGTTGCATTAGTGCAAAAAATCTAAATATTATTAATATTAAGTTAAATGGTATAATACGGTTTTATATCCATTATGAAAAAATATAGCACATATCATGAGTAAATTGTATATGTTTATAATACAATTAGCGCATAATTGATTAAAAACCCAAATTAGTCTATTTTACCTGTTTTGCCGATGATAATTTAAGATAGGTATATCTGTTTGAGCAAAGTAAGGGAGTGGCTAGGTTAAGGTGAGGCTTGGTAGGAGCCGGCAACAAAAAAGCAAGTAAATCTGTAAGCGGAGTTCTGTCTTGAATAGTCATCTATCTTGGTTGTCAGTTACCTGACAACTCTAGCGACCTAACCCGGGAACGAAGCGGGCAACTTCATGGTTCCTCTATTTGGTCTTGCTCCAGGTGGGGTTTACCTAGCCATCCAGTCACCTGGATGCTGGTGAGCTCTTACCTCACCGTTCCACCCTTACCCGGCACTCAATGACTCATAATGCGGTACGGCAAAAAACGCACCTAAATTTACTATGGATCATTGAGTGCCGGGCGGTTTATTTCTGTGGCACTTTCCTTGGGGTCGCCCCCACTGGACGTTATCCAGCACCCTGCCCTACGGAGCTCCGACTTTCCTCAGGCTAATACCCCAAGGTACTTAGCCTGCGACTATCCGGTTTACTTGCTTTCATTGTTAACCTGAACTATAGTTATTATAGACATATGAGCATCTTCTGTAAAGGAAAGCCTGGATTGCAAGAATGCTTGCCATAATTTATATAAGAATTTTTTCGAAAAAAAGAGTATTACAAGCAGGAAACTCGAATCTTATAGAGAATACTCTTCTAGAACAGGGTGAGAAACAGGGAAATTAGGCCTGAATTGGCTTATAGCTTTCCTTGTTTGAACGGCAACATAGTACTAAAATTGAATTTGAGAGTTTGAACGAGGGGGGTGAATAAGTGTTAGCGATATTTGCTTCGGAGGGTCCGCCCCAGCCCGCAGGGTTGCTGGGTAATGATTTGGTTACTTTCCTTATCGTACTGGCAGCAGTATTTGTTTTTATCAAGTTCTGTGGCTGGGCTAAAAAAGCTCAGTTGTCAGCCGGTTTTAAGAAAGTGATTTTTATTCTCACTGGTGTCGGCCTTATAGTGTTCAATGTTCTTTATTTCATGGGCAATACTGCGTTTAAAGAGTCACATGGTATGGATATAAACATGGCCACTATAGCATTGGTATCTGCCTTGATATGGGTATTCATATTTGCATTTGCTCTTATGGCTGAGACTAAATCTGAATAGTATTTGTTGAAAAAAGGCGGCGGAAAGCCGCCTTTTTTTATCGCTAGGTTACGACGGGTTGGGTGATGGAATGTCAGAGATGGAAAATGTAAAGATTGAGATGGTCGATTCACAGGGTATCCGGAGTGTCTGCTGGGCGCCATTAGGGAAAAATCTATGGGAGATCCTGACCATTAATAATGCGTATACCGGTGCATACTGCGGGGGCAGGAAGAATTGCGGCAAATGCAAGGTTAGAATTGATGGAGAAGCCGCAGAGATGACAGATGCCGAAAGAGGACAACTACTGCCGGAGGAGATCAAAGCTGGCTTTCGCCTGGCCTGTTACCTAAGCGTAAATGAGCCCTTGACTGTATATCTTGATTATTTGGAGGCTATAGCCAGACCCCAAATGGCCATGAAATACGCTAGGCATGTAACGATAAACAAACCACCTGTCAGGTTGCGCCAAATATTTATCCCGGGAGTCGACCGCGAACAACCCCTGCCGGTCATGAACAGATTGCAAAATGCTATGCCGGATTATACCATGGAGCTGACCTTAAAAAACCTGAATACTCTGGCCGCTTTGGATCGGATCGGCCGGCCGGCCATGGAGCTATATGCGCTGATTTTCAATGATAAGATCGTTAAGTATGTCGGACGTCATCCGGGAAAGGCGCTGGGGGTAGCGCTCGATTTGGGAAGTACCAGTCTATTTGCATCACTGATCGATTTAACCAGCGGCGAGGTATTAGCACTGAGTTCCATGACTAATATGCAGAGGATATACGGTGCTGACATCATCTCCAGGGTGTCCTATTGTATAGAAAATGAAGATGGTATAAGCAAGATGAGGCAAGTACTAATCAACAACGTCAATAGCATGATTGCCGATATGTTGGGACAAGCCCATTCCGATAAACATGATATCTATTCAGTATCAGTGGTAGGGAATCCCGTAATGCTGCACTTTTTTACTGGTATAAATGTTAATGGCTTCGCCATAGCTCCCTATGCCGGAGTATTCCAGGGGGAACTCCTGCTTACCGCTGCTCAGACTGAACTTATGGCGGCCAGTGATGCAATGGTAGTAGTTTTACCACAGATTGGCGGATTTGTAGGCGCTGATACAGTGGCCGGCCTGTTATCACTTGGTAAACCAGGGGCTAATACCTTCTTATATATTGATATAGGAACCAATGCGGAAATTGTCCTTTTTAACAAAGGTGAGATGTGGGCGGCATCGGCCCCGGCCGGGCCTGCTTTTGAAGGCGGAGGAATTACCTGCGGAATGAGAGCGGCGGGCGGAGCAATTGACCACGTTTTCCTTCAGGATGATGGAAAACTGACTTTTAATGTATTGGGTAACGTTCCCGCGCGAGGACTATGCGGGTCAGGTATCATCGATCTGGTAGGCTGCCTATGGCAGGCTGGTTTTATTGATTCGAATGGAACTATCAATGAATTAGGCTGCCAAAAACTATCTGTCAGGAGCAATCAGTTATGGCCGGAGATAATGATATCTGATGGAGAGCAGCCGGTAATCTTCACTCAGGACGATATAAGGCAGGTACAATTGGCAAAATCGGCTATACGTACTGCAGTAGACATTCTTTGCCTGGAGGCCAGGATTAAAACCAGTAGTATTGAAGGGATTTTTATTGCCGGTGCCTTTGGCAACTACTTGGATCCGGAACAGGCCATAAATCTAGGGATGCTTCCGCCAATCAACCCGGAAAAGGTAATCAACTGCGGAAATGCCGCAGCAGATGGAGCTGTAGAAGTTTTGTTGTCCGAAGAAGAAAGAAGAAAAGCCAGCCTGCTTGCGAGTAGGATAAAGTACGTAGAACTGGCCATGCGGTCAGACTTCCAGGAAATTTTCCTAAAAAATCTGGATTTTGAAGTAAATCAATAGATTATCAAAGGGGGTTATCTTAATGAAACTAGATGGAAAAGTTGCAATCGTTACAGGAGGAGGGACTGGCATAGGAAAAGGCGGTGCGATGGCCTTGGCTGCTGAAGGAGCAAAGGTTATTGTAGCGGGTCGACGGCCGGAACCATTGGAAGAAACCGTAGCAGAGATAAAAGCTCAGGGAGGCATCGCCATCGCATGTCCGACCGATGTCACTGATCGTGCGCAAATAGAAAAACTGCGTGATATGGCTAAAAATGAATGGGGAAGACTCGATATCCTGGTGAATAATGCTGGTTCAGCAATGGTAAAACCGTTTTTGGATATTACTATGGAAGATTTTGATTACACTTACAGAATTGATCTCAGAAGCGTTTTTGAGGTAACTCAGGTTATGGTCCCATTTATGATTGAAGGCGGGGGAGGAAGTATTGTAAACGTATCCTCCATCCTGGGTGTATATGGCAGTAAAATGCAGAGTGCATATTGTTCGATGAAGGCTGGAGTAGTAAACCTCACCCGAGCCCTGGCCCATGAACTGGGTCCTCAGATAAGAGTTAATTGTTTGTGCCCCTCACACATCGTTACTCCGATGATGCAAGGGCAAATAGATTATCTGACTGCTGCCGGGAAAATAGATAAGCTTAACCGTGTCTTTCCTATGAAAAGGGTAGGTTATCCTGAAGATATGAACGGGAGCATTGTTTTTTTCGCTTCAGATGACTCGAAATGGCTGACCGGCAATATCTTCATGATCGATGGTGGTATGTCCTGTTACGTTTAAACAAAATGTACAGTCATGACCACCGGTATAACCAGTGGTCATGACTAAGAGCCTTATCAGACGAAAGATTTAAGGCGCTGGAACCTCAGCATTTTTCCTGGCTATTCCTTGGGCATCCTTTTGCGGGCGGGAAGCGGTAGGCCTATGCTGATTAAATGTCGCCCAGATTCGCGCCAACGACCGGCGAGGAAGATAATCGAGGCTATGGCCAGACTGACCAGGACCCCAATGCGTTCTTTGGAAAACAGCAAAGCTCCCAGTATAGTAAGCGCTATAATACCCATTACAAAGTAAGATGTATAGGGGAAACCCGGCATTCGATATTCAGCACTTCCTTTGCTGTGTACATACATAGCCCGGTTTTTCATCTGTGAGCTCAGGATTATCAGCCAGTTTAATATCAACATAACGCCGGCTGCAGTAGTGATGTACTCATATACTGTTCCCGGCAACAGAAATGATAGGACAACCGCCCCGGCCATTCCGAACCCGGTCAGAGCTAGTGAATTTATTGGAACTTCCTTACGGTTCCTTTGGGCAAGGCTTGACGGAGCATCATGGTCTTCTGCCAAAGAG
>JAAYCK010000056.1 GCA_012729835.1 Syntrophomonadaceae bacterium | reverse complement strand
CCAGATAGATCCAGGTTTTCTCCTGCGATATAATTCAGTTTGGTCGGCTGTGTCTCTACTGCTATGCCGGAGACTGCTTTGGCTGCCACCTTCAAATTATTGGTATTGGCGGTTTGGCCATTGCAGCTGACTACTACCGGGTTGTCGTGATGGGTCGCCACTACCATTGCAGTTCCATTTGCCGGGTTAGCAATTATGCCCTTGCCTGCGAAGTCTGCAAATGCTACATCTTCGGTAGTGCTATCTGCATAGGTCAAGGTTACCTTCAGCGCGCTCAGATCAAGATTCTGGCCCTCAACATAACTCATCGTAGTCGGTTGCACACTTACTGTTATGCCAGTGACTTCCCCTGTTGCACCCAGTGCCAAACCTGGCACCAGCATCATTATCATGGCCATTAGGATGATGCAGGAAATCATTTTCGATCTATTCAAGGTAATAATAGTTTCTCTCCCCTCTCTCAACTATTTCTAGATGGATTTCGATAAATATGTTCAGCTCTCACCCCCCTCAAAATATTCTAGTTTCACCTCCGTTCGAAAATTCTTTGTACGCCAGGTCTTGACGTTGTCCCATCAAATCAATACTGATCTTGAATTCTAACGGCATCATCAGAGTTATGGTCGCATTGCGCGACCGGTTTGGCCATAAGAAAAAAGCCCCATATTAATTTGAGGATCGACATTGCAATATTAGTTAAAAAAATTGATACCTATGGGTTCGTTAAGGTTTGAATTTGGGGATAAGACAGATCCAATAATAATATGAATCCTTGCCTCTTAACTACTTTGATATCTGCATCTGTACGTTCCATATTAATGGCCCCGGTCCATTTCCCATCTCCCATTTCCCAAAAGCATCCGATAATCGATGTGAAATCGATAAGTTCAATATCTACTATCATCATCCCCTCTCGCCAGTGTTAACTGGTACTAACCCTGGTTCGTTGCAGCACCTTGTTACTTTAACGCTACTAATAACCCAATGCCTTTGTCGCATATCGCGTCGTTCCAGCCCATATTTTTCCCGAATTATCATTTTTTAAAGTATACTACAACTAGTGAAGCCCGCCAATAGTGTTGAAATTATGAATTGTGTTATAATTCCCCTATGGATGGATTAGCTAACATTATCAAATATCTTCGTACCGATAGGGGTTTAAGCCAATCGGACTTGGCCCGATTGTTAGGAATAGGCCGGAGCACCATTGCCAGTTATGAAAGTGGTGCCCGCAGCCCTGACTACAAAACCTTACTGCAATTGGCAACCTGTTTTAATGTCAGTGTTGATTACTTGCTGGGCAATCAGAGGTCTAACCTCAATAACTCGTCTGAGTATTCTACTATACTTCGTGAGTTAAATGACCTTTTGAATTCTTCCCCGATTCCGCAAGAAAAGAAAAATGAGATCATTAATGAGATGAAAGATTATTTCCGTTGGAAGATTGACCAGGCTCGCCAATCTGATTCTTCCGCAGAAGAAGAATAGCGTTTTCAGATTTAATCACTCGGATTTCCAGGTTATCAAGATCCGGTTCAAGCACACCTTCCCACGTAGACCCTTTATGCCAGAAGCATCCGACTAGTGACTTCATTGGACAGGTTTCTACTTTAACAAGCGCCAAGCATATCACTCCCTCTGTTTGGTTCATTTGAATAACATCTGCCTGCAGGAAATAGCTTCTAGTCTATATACTAAATAACCTTTTGGACAATTAGATGTCACCGTTATAAAAATCAGCCATTTTTTCTAGCATCTTTATTGAACAAGATTCGGGCATATATGATTAATTCCTTCAACAAAAATCCGAGCAGTTTCGACATCAATAAATGATATTGTCCCTTCGCAGCCCGGGCCGCCTCATGTTTCCTTCAAATTTAGAATTGCGTGCTTCCCTGTTGTTAGAATCCTGTTCCTCGCCCTGGAAAGAGACCAGATGCAGAACATTCTTTTCATAAACTAGGCCTGCAGCCAGGAAGCGCGTTGTTTTCATTCGGACATCCCGTCCCAATCCGATCGACTGGAAATCGCTGACCTCCGCATTAATCAAATCAGTTATGATCGGCTCCAATGACTGTGCCTCTTTCTTACGGCCTTTCTTTTCACCTTTCAATTCCAGAGCCTCCATTGCATAGCTCTTAATTAGCTTCTGCCATAGGTGGCTCAGCACATCGTGGTGGGCAAATAAATCCATACATATAAATGAGCCGTTAATGAATACTCCTACCCCAAGTTGTTCTTCCGTGTAGTTCAGGCCTTCAATAAATTCTTTCAGCTGTTCATCGTAACTCTTATAAACGTCATGGACGGCTTCAGTGTGCGAACTAGTACCCATGCGATCATGTTTGCGGTCAATTTCGTCCCATACTTCACCCTGATCAGATGCAAAAGACATATTGCTTTCCAGGTTACGAGAAACTGCGTTTGTCTTTTTTCGTCTTAGCTCAGCATAAGCGAATACCTCAGACCTTTTGAAGTTTGCTCCTTGGTAACTCCATCTCCCGTGTTCCACGCAGCTGACCGGTATAGTGACTTTGCTCTCAGGCTGTATGAGGATCGTGGCATTGACCATGCGATTCTGTTTGGCCCCCACTAATTCTTCTCCATCCAAAATTAGAACAGCCTTGCTGCCGCTGTTCTTTACCAGCAAGTCGTTAACCGAGCCCCCTTCGCTAACCTCTCCCACCTGAATGCTTTCTATATCTAGAGCCTCGTCAAGAAGCAGGTAATCCCTGGGAGCCCTTTCTTTGTTTAAAAACACCGGCACCAAAATAAGATTGTCCTTTTCCTGGGGTTCTCCGAAACTAATCTGATTTAAGTATTGGTTCATAAAATCTTTCATTGTTACCCTCCCGAATTCTCATACCCATGTCGCGCCTTAAATCTCTTTACGATCAGGCTGACAGCCTGTTCTTAATCCCGCCCTTCTGTAAATAGGGATCGTTCATTTCGGCTATTTTGCCTTTTATGAATTGCATACTGTCGACCTCTATTACACTGCGTACGCATCTACTACCCTGTTGTTTCTTGGCACGCGGCATAATCATCGCTGAATCCCAGGCATCAATAGCACTGTCAGCTTTAAAATACCTGGTAACTTCTATTTCTCTTCCCTTACCGATATGGCCACAAGCAACAATTACCTGGAAGTACACCTCGCCACCTCCTTTTGTTATTCCAATATTAACATCTGTTATTTTATTTGTCAAGCTCGCATCACATATGTTATTATCAGGTTAATAAAGAAAGGATGACTAAGCATGAATGTCGGAGAACGTATAAATAGACTTAGGCGCGAAATGAATATGAGCCAGGCAGAGCTGGCGCAGCGTGCCGGTTTGAAGGCCCCTGCCATATCTCAATACGAATCAGAACAGCGGTCCCCGAGCTTCGAGTCCCTACTGAAGCTATCGAGCGCCTTGGGCGTGCCCAGCGACTACCTGCTGAAGGGTGAAGAGCCCGCTTCGTCGGATAACCGTGATTCCTTAAGCAGCCTCATAACTCATATTGCGGGAATGCTACCTTATAATAAACGGGAAATGCTCTTGGAATACGCCCTGCTGTTGATGGACAGCGCAAATAGAATAAACATCCCCTATTTCAGAGATGTCAGAGATTATGCAAATTATGTTTTTAAAAATGAGACAGGACAAAACCTCCCGGTTGATCTGTCAACCATACTTAAAAAATTTGGGGTGGAAAGTATAGAAGCCCAGCTGGAAGATTGTGAAGGCATGCTGGTAAAGGGCACCCAGAGATTGATAATACTCGATCCCCGTCATAAAAACAAACAGCGCAAGCGTTTTACCTGTGCAGAACTAATTGGCCATCTGTTGATTCCCTGGCATACGGCTACCGTCTACCATGTACGTTCAAAATCTTTATTCAAAACCAGTGATGCGCAGGAGATAGAAGCCGCTCAATTTGCCGCCTGTTTGTTAATGCCGCGTGAAATATTGGCGGAAGATCTGCAGGCTTCTTCAGTATCGTTGGAGGCATTACAAAAATTGGCCAGTGAAAAATATGACGTATCAGTATTCTCCCTGGCCAACTCGCTAGTAGACCTTTATCCTGATAAGTTTGCTGTAGTCCAGAGTAATGGAGTGAAGACATTAAAGACCTTTCAGGGGCAAAGGCCAATCCGCGATGATATCGATCCCCGCAGCCTAGCAGCGGGTTTCATTAAAACCCCTCCGAGTTCCGCTGAAATACGAAGTGCCAAGGTGGAGGAATCCGTTTGGTTTAAGGACGGCCGACCCGGAGCTTATGTGCTGGAGGAATCTATTTATGACCCTGCTATTGGGAAGGTATTGAGTTTGCTGACGGTGATGTGAGCTTGAGCTAAGAATCGCCAACCATTTCGATTCCTTCGATGATACTCCATCATCTTCTCGAAGTGGTTCTGGAAGATCCTCAGAAAAATGACCGCACTACACTTTTGCGGCTAAGCCAAGAGATCTGCCACTAATCCTTCAACTGCTTAATTAAAGCCTGCAGTCTTTGGCTGACCGCCTTTTTATTCAACTGGGGATCCCCAGGTCTATTGATACTAGCGTTTAAGTAATCCCAGAAAGATGCGGTCATATTGCTTTCGTTTATAGCGAAAGTGATGGCAGGGGTAGATGTCTTGGCTACGATAACCCCCACATGCTCCTTAGCGTACAGCATAAAGCCATCATTCTTATTTATGGTGTCAATATAAACGTGATAGTTAGGATAGGTCTTAAGAAGCATAACCATATTCTCTAGATGAAGTATTAATTCATCCCGGGTATAAAATACATCCTGCCTGGGCAAGGTGTCAGGCAGAGCAGCTCTCAGCCGGCCTTCCTTCATCTTATCCAAAGCGGGAATCGTAACGATCTCTGTGAAATTGTGGGTAAGCAGCTGTTCGGTGAAGTTCCGTTTTCTGATGCTAAGATAGTCAGCTATCTCTTGGCCATCAGTTTGTCCCATGCGGGTGATGATCGCATCAACAACCACATCCGGCATAGTTAATATACCGAAAGATTCATCTTTTACAATGGCATCGGCTGATTCCTTTTCGAACTCATAGAGTATGGAGTTATAGGCCTGGCTGTCTTGCGGAGTAAAGATCCGCATCAAGGGTCGGCATAAAGCTAACAAGTTGTCATATTCGCTCGTCAAGGCCCGAACCGCTTTTTTATCTGTTATCAAGAAATTAGCGGCCTCATCTTCCATGTTGCCCACCGAATTTGATATTACTGCTGCTGTTTCAGGGGCAATAAATAGGGTTCGT
>JAAYCK010000055.1 GCA_012729835.1 Syntrophomonadaceae bacterium | reverse complement strand
TTTGCGTTGCTGCCAGTTTGGCTGATTTGAGAAGTAATATCCTGTCCCCGGTAGGGGTCTATGATCTGCTTCTCGATTTCCAGCAACTGCTGCAACAGATCATTTTTCACCTCATTAGTGATTTGAATTCCGCTGGCATGCAGTGCATTGATGATCGCCTGCAAGGTGGTGTTGATCCTCTGGTTCTGGTTTTGGTTCTGCAGGTTGTTCACATTGACCAGCATTACAATGGCGTTAGCTTGCCGGTTCATATCGATACGAATGGCTGTATTGATCACCCAGCCCTGTTCACGGGCAAAAGCATCAATATCGCTTTGATCCATTGGGCCGGCCGGCACGGGAGTTGCTCCTCTGCTGTTGATAGCGCTGGTCTGATTGGCTCCTATAGAGACTGAATTATCACTGTCACCCTTCAATTCAACATTTCCCGTTAAGCAAGATACCCTGCAACTGCCGTCTGCATTTACTGTTATCTTGTAGAAAGTCCCCCTAACAGCAGCTACGCCCCAGGGCATATCGACCTTGATTTTTACTTTCTTCTGTTCTGCAGTTCTATACCAGGGCTGCGACTGAGCGGCCCCGGCTGCAGCCAGCTGATCGAAGCTGCTGCGTGAAGCAAATAGAGGAGTGAGACCAGCCCGTGTTTTATCATCGACCGGAGCCTTGTCCTCCTGTTTAGTTGCCAGCGCTCCGAAGATAGTTCCTTTTTTCACTTCAATATTCAAATTGTCTACATCAACCGCCAGACTGCCATCCTGTTTGATATAGTTGCGGCCTTCAGATCTCTTCACTAACAATTGGGTATTCTCTTCGACCAGGATACTGCTGCCATCCGGGTATGAGATATTGGCCCTGCTCCCTTTATCGCTGTCTATAATATCACCCTGAACAATACTCATGCCCTGTTTCAAGGCCATCGTCTTGTTGCCTCTGAGCAGAATCATATTTCCCTGTAGTTCAATTATTTTCCCTTCTAAAACAGTGCTGCTTAATCCAGGGTCCTTAGTCAGCAAAATGGCCAGGGCTCGGGCCAGATTCCCCCGGCTGATCGCTCTGTCCGGTTCAAGCTGCTGACTATCCTTAGCGGTTCCGATCATCTCGAGTTCCAACGCAGTAGCCATCTCCGGCGCAGCCCAGTGTTTTTGGTCCATATCCTTGAAAACTGGTAATGCTGCCCGTTCACCTTGTTTGGACAAGCGCATGATCAGGCTTATAGCCTGTGCACGTGTGAGTTTTTCATCCGGCCGAAAAGTCCCGTCGGAGTATCCCTTCAGATATCCGGCTCTAGCTGCAGCATCAATATAGCTTGCCGCCCAATAATCAACAGCAACATCAGTAAATGAAGCCTGGCCGACCGTAGGAGTTGTCAACCCGGCGGCTTTGACCAGGATCACAGCCGCCTGGGCTCGGGTGAGGCTGTCATCCGGGTGGAAGCTGCCGTCAGGCAATCCGCTCATAATAGAAAGGTTGGACAGGTAAGCAATGAAGACATAGTCAGGATTCTCCAAATTGACATCAGTGTAGATTGGTTTCGCCTGGGTTACGTCATTCCCCTCAACAGCAAGTGAAAAAGGTGCTGCAAAACATATTAGCAATGCTGTTATGTAAAAAAGGAGAATAGATCGTGAAGTCTTTTGCATTTTTTCACCTCTTTCTTTTATATTCGACATTATTCGATTTTAATAATAGTCTACATCATTAAACGCAAAATCACACTGATTTTCAGATAAATTATTCTAAAAGAGATGACTAATTTCCTTAATAGTCAAACAATATAATAAAAATGGTCCGCTTATTATCATAAATCAATAAGCGGACCATTTCATATAAGGTTATAATTTTGCGATTTTAGGGCTGGGAAAGCTGTATACTGCTCCAGTTGACCTGTACTGGACCGCCCCCAGTATATTGCTCGCAGTCTATTTTTATTACACGAGAGTCAAAATCTACAGATACACTGGTTATATAACGACCACCGGAGATTACCCACATCCCTTTTTGTATGTTGGCATCGTCAAATGCATAAATATTGGTTGTATATTCAGGGTGGTTATCTCCATCATCATAAATAAAATACCTGTATAGACCCCAGGTGAATATATAGCGAGGAGTATATGAGTTATGACCGGGATCACTAACTGCACTACCCGCAGTGCCTATAACCGGCTCACCCAGCACCACCGTTATGGCATACACCTTAACTGTTCCATCACCGGCCTTGACCGCCAGTTTATCTCCAAATATCAGTGTTGCCGTGTCCGCCTTGGCCGCAACCGCGTCAAATTCAGTATTGCTGGTGACTGTAGTTGCCGCGGCAACTACCTTCCAGGTCGCTTCCGCATGTTTGGTCAGATTGCCCAGGAAAGAAGCTACTGTGAGATTGGTGTTGATAACAACCGAATTGGCGATAATGGTATTGGCCGTATTGTCTATAGTATAGGCGCTGGCCGCATTGGCTACCGTACAGTCGCTGCTGTAGTTTCTGGTAATCACTAGAGTATACACCTGGTAAGTTACGCCGTCCTGGGCAGTGACCTTGATAAAGCTGGTATTCGAACCCGAATTAAGGTTGATGGTCTTATCTACAATTTCTGTCGTGCAGCTACTATCTTTATACATCTTCCAAGTGGCGGCTGGACTAACCAAAAGATCAACCGTCACACTGGCGGTTTCATTGGGTACACTGGCTGATATTTGCCCGGCTGCTATAACTGCTAATGCCGGCATAACCGACCCGATTACTCCGCAGGTATTACTGATTGAGCCGATCCCACTCATTGTGCTTCCACCTAGCTCGGCGGTTAATCCGGCGCCGATATTCCAATTCAACGGAATCCGCTCCATTGACACCCCGGCTGCATTGATAATCGCGTTGACCACCTGGCTTATTCCATTGATGATGGCGGCAGCGCTGGTGTTTAGGGTCTGGACGCTCACGCCTGCTGCAAGTGTCAAAGTGGTATTGGCGGCTGCCGTTGAGATATTTATGGTTTGAACACCACCGGACTCGATTATAATATTCAGATTCGGTACATCAATATCCAGGCTGGTGAAAGACCCTCTCAGTATTATCGTGGTGCCGGCCGGAATTGCACCGGATATTGCAACACCTGAAAAGCCGGTGCCGGTCAGCCCGCCCTCTTCGATTATCGCCCCAGATAAGAGCTGCAAAGGTCCGACCGAAGTGCTACCTTCGGCCACAATCCTCACGACGTTGCCGCTCTTGTTCGCTATGACATTACCCAATTGTGAATTAATAATATGAATGCTGGCGTGGCCTCCACCCTGGATCGTGGTCGAAACGGTCACACTGGTGTTGGTCAGCGTAACCTCTCCTTCGCCAATACCTGTAGCCAGTAGCAGGTCTCCTTCGATAATCATGTTTTCCAGAACGCAGCCCGGCTGGTTTACTACTACGTTCTGGGTTACCCGCATATTGCGCAGGGTGACATTTTCAGCATATACCGCCACATTGTAAACGGTCCACCTTGTCGAACTATCTGCCGGACCATAAACACCGGGCTGATAATAAGCTATCCCGCTAATACCCCCGTCCGAACTTGATGATGAGCTCGTCGAGGTACGCGGCCCGCTCTCCTGCCCGGGAAGGCTTAGATTCTGACCGAGATTACCCGGCATTTGTTCCAATTGCTGCTGCAGGTCTTGGACAACCTCAGGAGTAAGCTGTATGCCGCTGGCCTGCAGAGCATTAATGATTACCTGCAGAGTGGGCATCTGGTTCTCTATGGTTGGAGCTCCCGGTGCTTCTATCACCATCTCCAATATGGGAGCTTCCTGATTTTTATCCATCTGTAGAGCAGTGTTTACGATCCATTGCTGCTCATTATTGAAACCCTGCACCTCATTGCTGTCCATTTCCCCGGCTTCAGATGGCGCCTGTCCTTCTCCGATGATGGCACTGCTTTGATTCGCCCCCAGCGGAACGGTCCCCTGCGCAGAGCTGACATCAGCGCTGCCGGTCAGGCACGATACCTTACAACTGCCATCCTGGCTTACGGTAACCTTGAAAAAGGTCCCCCGGATTGCTGCCACACCCCAGGGCATATCGACCTTGACCTTTACCTTCTGTTTTCGCGCAGTTTTATACCATGCGTTCCCCGCCTCTGCAGCAGCCAGTTGAGGGATACTGCTGCGGGAGGCAAATAGGCTGACAGGTGTAGCGGATTGCTCTGAACTTCCTGAATTTTCTTCATTCCCCCTCTTAGCCAACGCACCATAAAGGGTCCCAGCCCTGACGTCCAGGTTGAGGTAATCGATGGCTACCGCCGGGGTTCCATCCATTTGTATATAGTTTCTGCCGATAGATTCTTTTACGGTAATGGTAGTGTTCTCTTCTATCAAAGCACTGCTGCCGTCCGGATAGGATATCGTCGCTTTACTGTCATTGCCTGACTGGATGCTATCACCCTTAAGAACTTCAATATCACCGGTCAGGGTCAGTATCTTTTCCGCACGTATTAATCTGATATCGCCATTTATATTACTTATTTCACCAACTAAAACCGCCTGATTCCGGCCCGGGTCGTTAGTAAGCAAAATAGCCAGTGCACGTGCCAGAACGGCTCTGGTCATATCAGCCTGCGGATAAACATATTGCTTTTCTGTCGACAAGCCTATCATATCCAGGGCGATGGCAGTACCAATATCACCGGCAGCCCAGTGCTCTGGTGTTAGGTCCTTCAGGGCGGGCAGTTCTGCCCGGTCACTTAAGGTGCATAAACGCATGATCAGACTTATGCCCTGTGCCCGGGTGAGTTTCTCATCCGGTCTGAAGGTGCCGTCCGGGAAGCCCTTGAGGTACCCAGCCTCCGCTGCAGCAGAAATATATGCATTCGCCCAGTGAGTTGCCGGAACATCGCGGAAAAAGGTGGCCGCTTGAACAGGCACTTGGAGATTGGCCGTCTTAACCATGACCACGGCCGCCTGCGCTCGGGTGATCCCATCATTCGGGCGGAAAGTGCCATCAGGAAAGCCAGTAATGAGGCCTTGATGATATGTATAGTTGATAAACGCACGATTGGGATCATCAGCCTTGACGTCAGTATATGGCACTGAGCCCGAAGAAGCCGCAGCAGCAGATGTGTCTAGATTGAAAACAATGAGAGCACTGCAAACTGTCATCAGGAGAGCCATGGCAAGGGGAGTGGATCTTCTAAATACGCCGTTTATGATAATCACCACCTTGTCAGTATTAGTGAATATCCACCTTTTTATATTTAATTCTATTTTAGTAGTAAAGTTATTATATTTACAGGGACTATTTGGTAGACTTGGCCCTCCGGCTTGTCTCCCCCCAATAA
>JAAYCK010000054.1 GCA_012729835.1 Syntrophomonadaceae bacterium | reverse complement strand
ATGTTGAGAGGCAACGTTCTCCCGCTGTATCGTTTAGGGAAGCTCCTGGATGTACCCGGAGAAGACAATGAAGAAGAGATGTATGTAGTAGTCGTGCGCAAGTCTGAGCGTCAGATCGGGCTGGTCGTGCAGACCTTGATCGGACAACAGGAAATCGTGATTAAGTCATTGGGTAAACTGATGACTGGCATACCAGGCTTGGCCGGCGCAATAGTTGCTGGGGACGGTTATGTGCGACTGATCCTTGATGTAGCCACATTGTTTTAGAGGGGGGTGCGAGTGTGGAAGATTTGCAGAATGTTCGGTTCAAGGGCGCGGTTGGCAACGATGATGAGATCCAGGTGGTGGCTTTTCAATTAGGTCGGGAGGAATATGCAGTAGAAATATTAAATGTACAAGAGATAAACCGCCTGCTGGACATTACTCGTGTACCACGGGCGGAGCATCATATCGAGGGAGTGGTAAACCTCAGGGGAAATATAATCCCGGTAATAAACCTGCATAAAAAGTTCAACTTGCAGGTAGCGGGTAATGAAGACGATAAGAGAATAATAGTCTTTCAATTCGATGATGTAAAAGCAGGAATCATAGTAGATGAGGTTTCCGAGGTGCTGCGCCTTAAAACTTCAGACATTGAGGATACCGAAAGTGTCTATGGATCTATCACGGCTGAGCATATTCGCGGGGTAGCCAAGGTAGAAGGACGCTTGCTCATTTTGTTGGATTTACATAAGATTTTGAATCTATAAAAAGAGTTGGCTGGGGAGTTGGGAGGGGTTAAGATGGTAGAGAACTACAGCGAAATGTCCGACATTCAGCTGGATGCATTAAAGGAAATAGGCAATATTGGTGCCGGCAATGCTGCTACTGCATTGGCCCAAATGGTCAAAGCCAAGATCGATATGACGGTGCCTAAAGTCAAGATCCTTCCTTTCACGGAGGTTCCTGATTTGATTGGCGGTCCCGATCTTCATGTGGTTGGTATTTACTTTAATGTTCAGGGTCAGGCTCCGTCCAACATCCTGTTTGTTCTTGATGTAGAGAAGGCCTGCTTACTGATTGATATGCTGCTGGGTCGGATTATCGGCGAGACCAAAGTAGAAACCCTTGACGAAATGGAAATGTCAGCTATGATGGAACTGGGAAACATTCTGTCGGCTACCTACTTGAATTCCCTGGCTATGTTTACCAACCTGAAGTTCATACCGTCGGTTCCGGCTTTAGGGATAGATATGGCAGGAGCCGTTCTTGATGCTATATTGGCTCAATTTGGAGAAGTGGCGGATCATGTATTGGTACTGGAAACAGAATTCACCAAGGATGAACATGATGTAGTAGGCCACTTTTTCCTGTTACCGGAGCCGGGGTCTTTGGATACTATCTTAACTGCGCTTGGAGTGAATTTTTAATGGCCAATATCATCCAGGTCGGCATGGCAGACCTTAAAATGGCAAGAGCGCCTGATAAACTAATGACAGCAGGACTGGGTTCCTGTATAGGAATATGCATTATAGACCGTCAGATAAAGCTGGCTTGCCTGGCCCATATTATGCTTCCCAGCAGTGAGCAGGCTAAGAACGCTGATAATAAAGCGAAATTTGCCGACTCTGCCCTTGAATTGCTGCTGGAACAGATGTTGAAGGGTGGTGCCAGTCAATCCCGTTTGCAGGCCAAAATTGCAGGAGGGGCGCAGATGTTCAAGTTCTCCGGTGAGAGCGACATAATGAAGATCGGAGAACGCAATGCAGTATCAGTTGAGAAGCATCTGAATAAACATAGAATACCCATACTGGCCAGAGATACTGGAGGTAATTATGGCCGTACCATCACCTTCGATGCTGAAACCGGTGAATTACTGGTACGAACCATAGGACATGGGGAGAGAATATTGTAGATGAAAACTGACATGAGCGTAGCCTGGGTTCAATATAAAGAGCATAATGATATCGAAGCCAGGGATGAATTGATCATACACTATGCTCATTTGGTCAAATATGTCGCTGGACGTCTGGCGATAAATCTGTCATCGGTAGTAGAAATCGATGAACTCAATTCCTGTGGGATAGAAGGTCTTATAGACGCAATAGAAAAATTTGACCACAAGCGCAATATAAAATTTGAAACATATGCGATAACAAGAATAAGGGGAGCCATAATTGATGGTCTGCGAGCCATGGATTGGGTGCCCGTATCGGTACGCCAGAAGAGCAAAGAGTTGGAAAAGGCGTATCAGAATCTGGAGGGCCGTCTGGGGCGAGCAGCTACTGATGATGAAGTAGCCGAAGAGTTGGGTATTACACAACATCAGTATGCTTCTTTGCTGCGGGAAGTGGCGGCCAACTCTATAATATCTTTAGATGATTTTTTGCCCGGAGATGAAGGAGATGCCCGTAAAAAAAGGGTACTTGACCTTCTCGAAGACCATAAAGCGGCAGATGCACTGGAACTAATGGAATTGTCGGAGGTTCGCGAGCTATTGGCTAAAACGATCTCCCGGCTGCCAGACCGAGAGAAAACCGTTGTTTATCTGTACTACTTCGAAGACCTAACTCTTAAGGAAATCGGCGCAGTGTTGCACTTGTCAGAATCGAGGATATCCCAGTTACATACGAAGGCCATTCTTAGGCTGAGGGGAAGCCTTTCGAAGAAGAAATACATGGTGATTTGATGGGGGTGGATTAGATGGACGTTAGTAATCCAATAGAGAACTTATTAAAGGTCGTGGTCGATCGCGATAAAATGAAGGCCCATCTGGTGATCATGCCGCCGGGAGAAGACCGGCAAGTGGCTACCCTTGAGCAAGTCCAAAAGGCAGTTGCTGATGCCGGGATAACCTTCGGTATCAAAGAGGACAGGATCAGAGAAGCACTTTTGGAGGATAACTGGGGATATGAAACGACCATTGCTGAAGGTGAACCAGCAGTAAATGGGGAAGACGCGAAGATAACATATCATTTTCAGCTTCCTGACCAACAAGGTGGACCCAAGGTAGATGAAAAGGGAAATGTAGACTATTTTGATTTGGGCCTGATCAACAATGTTAAAGCCGGTCAACTGCTGGCAGAGAGAGTACCACCTACGGAAGGAACCATCGGGCATGATGTTTTTGGTCAGGAGATACTACCTCGCCGGGGTAAGGACAACCGCCTTTTAAGAGGCAGCAATGTCGTAATAGATCAGGAAGAAACCGCCATATATTCTGTAATTGATGGACATGTCAGTTTGCAGGGCAACAAGATAGTGGTCAACCCAGTATTCCACGTAAAAGGAAATGTGGATTATGCTACCGGAAATATCGATTTTATTGGAAACGTGGTTGTCGCGGGGAATATTGCTTCGGGCTTTAGGGTTAAAGCTGGCGGCGACATAGAGGTCAATGGGTTTATTGAAGGAGCCGAAGTTGAGGCCGCAGGCAATGTTATAGTAAAAGGCGGAATAGCAGGTGGCACCAAGGGCAAGGTGGTAGCCGGTGAGAATGTAACGGCCCGCTTTGCAGAGAATAGCCATATTGAAGCTGGCGGAGACATTCTTATCAAGGAAGCTATCATGCAGTCAAGTCTTAAGGCAGGAGGGAGTGTGCGGGTATCCTCCAACAAAGCAATAATTGTTGGAGGCGTGATCCAGGCAACTCATGAGGTTGAGGCAAGAGTTTTAGGCTCACAGCTTGCTACACAGACTATAATAGAAGTAGGAGTCAATCCGGCACATAGAGATGAATATCATAATTTAATCCGGATGCGGACGGAAAAGAAAAAAATCATGGATAATCTCAATCAAAACCTGCAGGCTTTCCAGCGCAGCGGTATTTCAATGGAGCACCTCAGCGACAAGAAAAAGGCTGATCTGATAAAGATGCTTGATTATTTCAAGAATCTGCATCAGGAACTGACTCAGATGGAAAAGCGGGTAGTGCAACTGGAAGCGGAGTTCCAGCGGACGCAGAATGCCAAGGTCAAAGCAATGGAAGTGGCCTATCCTGGGGTCAGGATCAGCATAGGTCAGGCCATTTATATAGTAAACGATATGGTTAAGTACTGCGAGTTTATAATGGACCAGGGAGAGGTCAGAATGGGCTCTCTCCGCTGACCAAAGGGGTGATGGCAAATGAGTATCCGAAGCGTTGATATGCAGGTTCTGGTGCAGAAGACGGGAGATATAGCCAGGATTCAGGCTGCGCAACAGGTGGAAGGCCAGCACAAATTAATGGAAAACACCCAGAATATAAATGCCCAGAACGAAAACATTGCCCGCCGGGTAAACGATCCGTTGCGCAATGAGTCCAAATTGGTGCATGAAAAAGAGGAGCAGGAAAAGAACCAGAAGAAAAAACAGCGCGAACAAGAAAACAATGATGAAACCCGGAAGGGTAAAGAATCGATTAAACAAAAGGTTAAAGATCAGGGAAGCAACCACTTGGATATTACCATCTGATACCGAGTACTTATCAAAACACTTCGTTGAGGGGGTTGAGCGTTATTTACGCGGTCTTGATACTGGCAGGCATGGTTCTGGTTTTCGGCGGGATATTTTATATGTCTTATCGAAAAGGGGTATGGGAAAAATTCTATGAGGAATTCCGCAACACAGTGGATGAGGCTCATATCGTAAAAACAGATTTGCACAGTATGCTGGATCAGAGTATAGGAATATCGAGAGCCATAGTTGACGGACTCGATTCCAGGTTGGCTGAGTTAAGTCAACTGCAGGAGGAAGCGCGGCTAACCCAATTGGCTATCCAACAGATCACCGAACAACGACTGGCGTTGATGGAAATGACTAGCGTGGAGGCTATCCCCGAAAACTATGAAGAAGAATTTGAAGCTGAATGGCTGGAAGAAGAACCATTAAAGGAGAATAAAATAAGGGTCTACGAACTCGCTCGCGAGCTAAACATGAACAGCAAGGAACTGGTGGCAACCTTGCAGGAGTTGGGATTTCCGGTAAATAATCAGTTAAACACTCTAGATTATGAGGTCACCGTATCTATCAAACAGAAGCTAACCCTGCTAGAAAGCGGTTTACTACCTAAAAACCGGAGTGACGGATTGGCAGACAGGGTATTATCATTTGGGAATTACAAAAATAGTGCTATTAAACCAAAGGATTTGGAAGCACTGCGCGAAGCGCATCCTTATCTGGCGGTCAGGACATTACAGGAAGCTGGATACTCAGTATGTGAAATGGCTCAACTTTTAAACCGGGGCCAGGGAGAGATAAAACTTATCATCAATCTCATCAATAAGAAAAGAGTATACGCCTAAGACCCGAACTCAGATGTTCGGGTTTTTTTACGGAATACGATACTTGAAAATTTTCTGCAAAACTTGCCAAGAAATAATATCTTATGCTATATTTATCGATGGTAATTACGCACGCGGTGGACTCCATTGAGGGGTGCTGGATTCCAGTTCTCAAGGAGAATGAAGGCGCGGAGGAAAAAAACTATAGGAGGTATTGTTATGTCAGTAATCACCATGAAGCAACTATTGGAGGCAGGTGTTCATTTCGGACATCAGACTCGCCGCTGGAATCCCAAGATGGCCCAGTACATCTACATGGAACGCAATGGAATTTACATCATTGACCTGCAGCAGACCGTCAAGAAATTCGATGACGCTTATGAATTTGTCAAAAGCGTGGCAACTGAAGGCAAGGGCGTTCTATTCGTTGGAACCAAGAAACAGGCACAGGAGACCATCAAGGATGAAGCATTGCGCAGCGAGATGTATTTTGTAAACCAGCGTTGGCTGGGCGGAATGCTTACCAATTTTAAAACTATTCGTAAGCGTGTTTTCCGGTTAAAGGAACTGGAGAAAATGGAACAGGACGGCGCCTTTGAGGTATTGTCCAAGAAAGAAGTGGCTAGACTTATGAATGAGAGGGAGCGGCTGGAACGTTTCCTCGGCGGAATTAAGAACATGGATAAGCTACCGGGAGCAGTCTTTGTAGTAGATCCCCGCAAGGAAAAGATAGCAGTAGCAGAAGCACGTAAGCTCAACATTCCAGTAGTGGCTATTGTTGATACCAATTGTGACCCCGACGAAATCGATTATGTGATCCCCGGCAATGATGATGCCATTCGCGCAGTCAAGTTGATTTCGGCCAAGATAGCCGATGCTGTGCTGGAAGGGAAACAGGGAGAACAGATCACTGCATAGATATTAGTTTAAACGGGGTGAATAGTAATATCTATACACCCCTTTTCTATGAAAAATATTTCATCAAATATACCTGTGAAAGAATCAGTAAACTATTAAGGGAGGTCTATAAAGTGGTTACGGCTGAGATGGTAAAAGAACTGCGCGATAGAACCGGCGCAGGCATGATGGATTGCAAAAAGGCTTTGGTAGCCTGTGACGGAGACATTGAAAAGTCTATTGATGAACTGCGGGCCAAGGGCCTGGCCAAGGCGGCTAAAAAGGCAGGTCGGGTAGCCAGTGAAGGTGTTGTTACCTCTTACATACACGGTGGGGGGCGCATCGGGGTACTGCTGGAACTGAACTGTGAAACCGATTTTGTGGCCAAGAACGAAGAGTTCAAGCAACTGGCCCATGATCTGGCCATGCAGATAGCTGCTGCTAATCCGGAGTTTGTCAGGCGCGAGGAAATACCGGCCGATACTCTCGATCGGGAGAGGGAAGTGCTTAAAGCTCAGGCGCTGGAAGAGGGCAAACCGGAGAAGGTCATCGAGAAGATGGTCGAGGGCAGAATCGAGAAATACTACAAAGAACGCTGCCTGCTGGAACAGTCCTTTATCAAGGATCCTGACAAGACCGTTCAGGAACTGGTTCACGGGTATGTAGCAAAAATGGGTGAGAACATCAGTGTAAGAAGATTTGCCCGCTTTGAAGTCGGTGAGGGAATCGAGAAGGAAGAAACCGATTTCGCCGCCGAGGTTATGGCGCAGATCAAGGGTTAATTATGTATTCACCACAGAGCTTAGGGGTTAACCAGTAGTCGAGGCACTTGCTCGATTTACCTGCGTTATTCATAAAATATGCGTTATTCTGCGTCTAATTATGCTTGGGGGAATATAAATGCAACAGCCCAAATATAAGCGAGTGGTATTAAAGCTTAGCGGTGAGGCCCTGGCTGGTGATCGGTCTTATGGTATAGACCATAAGACGCTGCTTTCCATTGCGGAACAACTGCTTGAGGTTGTGCAGCAGGGTGTGGAAGTTGCTATCGTTGTTGGCGGGGGCAATATATGGCGTGGAGTAGCTGGAAGCGCCCAGGGCATGGACCGGGCTACGGCAGACTATATGGGAATGCTGGCCACGGAGATCAATGCACTAGCCCTGCAGGACGCTTTGGAGAAACAAGGCCTGGAAATCAGAGTAATGACTGCCATCGAGATGAAGGAGATTGCAGAACCTTATATAAGACGTCGCGCTATTCGCCACCTGGAATCCGGCCGGGTGGTGATATTTTCTGCAGGGACCGGCAACCCTTATTTCTCTACTGATACTGCCGCTGCTCTGCGCTCAGCCGAAATCGAAGCTGAGGTCATCTTGATGGCGAAGAAGGTAGATGGAGTATATGACTCAGATCCGCTCAAGAATCCGGAAGCAATCAAATTTGATAAACTGGATTATATTGAAGTCCTCAACAAAGGCCTGGGAGTAATGGATTCCACTGCTGCTTCGCTTTGTATGGATAACAGGATTCCGATCGTTGTTTTCGATTTGACCATGAGAGGAAATATACTAAAGGCCGTGATGGGCGAACCTATCGGTACCTATGTAGGGAGGTAAGCTTGGTGATCAAGGATATACTTACTGATGCAGAAGACAGAATGAAAAAGGCCATTGAACATCTTACCAAAGATTTGGCTACCATGCGCGCTGGGAGGGCTAATCCAGGCATGTTGGATCGTATCATGGTAGATTATTACGGAGAGGCGACTCCATTGAATCAACTGGCGAATATTGCTGTTCCTGAAGCTCGATTGCTGGTGATACAGCCATGGGATAAAGGTAGTATTGCCGAGATCGAAAAGGCTATTATGAAATCCGACCTGGGCATAAATCCATCTAATGATGGTAATGTGATCCGTCTGGCTATACCACAGTTGACCGAGGAAAGAAGAAAAGACCTGGTCAAGGTAGTAAAGAAAAGGGCCGAGGAATCCCGGGTGGCTATTAGAAATATCCGCCGTGAAGGCAACGATATGTTGAAGTCGAGTGAAAAGGAAAAGCTGATATCTGAGGACGAGAGTAAAAAGGGTATGGATGATATCCAGAAGCTTACCGATCGTTACATCAAGGATATCGATAGCATTATGGCGGCCAAAGAGAAGGACATCATGGAGGTGTAGGCCAAACCCTTTCCAATTTGTCCGGCCTATGGTTATAATAATATTAATTTGAATACCCCCCGATCATGGGGGGTTTATAATTTGATCGAAGAAGGAGACTTATGGCTAAAAAGAAACCCAACTATTCAGAATTGATTAGAGGGGGAGAGATCCCGCGTCATATTGCCATCATTATGGATGGTAACGGTCGCTGGGCCAGAAAGAGACTTATGCCCAGGAATATGGGGCACCGTGCCGGCATGAGTTCGCTCAAGCAGGTGGTGCAGGCTTGTGATGAGATTGGGGTAAAGGTGCTTACGGTATACGCCTTTTCCACGGAGAATTGGAAACGTCCGGTAGATGAGGTGGATTACCTCATGAAGCTGCTGGTCGAGTTCATGCATAAAGAACTGGCTGAACTAAATGAGAAGGGTGTTCGTATAAATATGTTGGGTTCTCCCGACACTCTGCCCAGGGATTGCCAGACTGAGATCGAAGATGCAGTCAGACTTACCCGGGATAACCAGGGGATGGTTTTTAATATTGCATTGAACTACGGATCTCGCCGGGAGATCCTGGATGCGGTCATTAATTGTTCTAAAGACATAGCTGCCGGGAAAATGGCAACCAAAGACCTCAATGAAGAAGTGTTCTCTTCCTACTTGTATACCGGCGGTCTGCCTGACCCGGATCTACTGATACGTACTGCTGGCGAAATGCGGATCAGCAACTTTCTGTTATGGCAGATCGCCTATACCGAGCTATGGGTAAGTGAATGCCCGTGGCCAGATTTCACCAGAGCAGATCTCTGCCATGCCATATATGATTACCAACGGAGAGAGCGACGGTTTGGTGGATTAATAACCAAAAGTCAGGATGAAGATAATGCTTAGAACGAGAGTGATCACCGCAGTGTTAGGTATTCCGCTGCTGCTTTACATATTATATTGTGGAGGGATATACTGGCGAGGTCTTTTTATAATTATTGGTATTATTTCTCTAAGTGAGTATCATCGCATGATGGCCCACGGCGGGTTTCGACCGCTGGTCATACCATCTTATCTGCTTCTTTTGGCCACGCTGTTCATTAATACTTATCCGATTTGGCTTGTGCCCTCAGTATTTGCAATCCTGGTTGCGGCAACAGTTTATATGATTATCCGTTTTCCCGGAATAACATTCGCCGATGTAGCCTTGAGCCTGTTTGCACCGCTATATTTAGGCTTTTTAATGGGATTCGCTCTAAAGACGGCGGAGTTTACTTTGGCATTTCCAATTATACTGCTGGCCTTCCTGCTTACCTGGAGCAGTGATATTGGCGGTTATTTTGCGGGTCGTTTTTGGGGCAAGCATAGACTGGCTCCGGAACTAAGTCCGGCAAAAACCCGTGAAGGAGCCATAGGTGCTACTCTTTTGCCAGTATTCATTGCCCTTGTCTTTTCGCAGATTATATATATGGGTAGTGTCAACATAGCATATATATTACTACTGGGACTAATAGCGGGATTACTGGCCCAAGGCGGAGATCTTTTCGAATCCGCACTGAAACGATATTTTGGCGTAAAGGATTCCGGCAGGATTATACCAGGCCATGGGGGTGTGCTGGATCGTTTCGACAGCTTTATGTTCGTAATACCCTGGGTATACTACTTTTTTATGTATTTGGTTTAGGAGCACAAAGCTTTCGTGATATTAATGACTGGGGGGTGTTGGTATGGACCCGGAATTACAGAAATGGGTAAAAGGATTGACCAAGTTAGGTGTTTTGGTGTTATCGCTAATTACGATTTATTTGCTGTTTACCTATGTATTTCCACTATTGGGCAAAGGGTTGGCCTGGCTGCCAGTGTTGTTCATGCCCTTTATTCTGTCGCTGATCCTGGCTCTGCTGATGGAACCCCTGGTAAGGTTGATCGAAGCAAAAGCACATCTCCAACGAGGCTGGGCAGCGGCAATAAGTCTGATAGCTGTAGTCGGCACCTTTTTCTATCTAATATTCCTGGTCATCTCCGTAATAGTCAAGGAGCTATCCCGATTTTACCCGCAGATAGTCAATTACTCAGATAATATTGTAACGACCCTGACTCAGAATATTAGTAACTTTAAGATCTTTTACCTCAAGCTCAATCTCCCGGCAGGGGTGGAGAAATCGATTCAGGACAACCTGGGCAAGATTCTCGATGTGCTGCAAGGTTTGGTAAACGGAAGTTTGGACCTATTGGTAAATATTCTAACTATGCTGCCGGGGATATTTGTTTTCATGGCAATTGTTGCTGTAGCCACCTTCCTTATCATCAAAGACCGCGCGATGATACAGAGGTTTATCTTCAACTTTATACCGGATTCAGCCCAGTCAAAAACCATAAATGTGCTTAAGGAACTGTTTCAGGTCATGGTCGGTTTTATCAAGGCTTACAGCATGTTGATAACCGTCACTATGCTGGTTACTATGGTGGGTTTGGCAATATTGGATGTAGAATATGTGCTGACTATAGGAATCGTGGTTGGATTATGTGATATACTTCCGGTATTAGGGCCGGGAGCAATCATGGTACCCTGGATCATATGGGAATTTGCCACCGGAAACAGCAAACTAGGTATAGGATTAGCGGTACTTTATGTTACGACCTCAGTCGTAAGACAGATTCTGGAACCCAAGATCGTGGGGGATAATATTGGCCTGCATCCTCTTGCTACCTTGGTTTCTCTGTATATAGGTCTGCAGTTGGGCGGCATGGTGGGGATGATCTTGGGCCCCATTACCTTGATAATAATTATCTCCTGCTACCATGCCGGGCTTTTTTCCAGTTTGGAATGGAGGAAGAATGATTGACATTGCATAGACCACTGGAGGTAGTTGTTTTAGGTTCGACTGGGTCTATAGGGCAGCAGGCCCTGGAGGTAATCGATGCCCATCCTGAGTCCTACCGTTTGCAGGGGATAGCGGCCCGGGACGAGCTAGAACTGATTGCCAGCCAGGCACAAAAATACCAACCCACTATGGTTTCGGTAGCCAATCAAGATTTATATAGTGCGCTAAAATCACAGCTGCCGAAGGAGACCAGGTTGGTCTGCGGTATGGAGGGACTTTGCGAGCTGGCATCCCTGGAAGCTGCCGACATCGTTCTGGTTGCTTTGAGCGGAGCAATCGGCATCAGGCCTACTCTTGCCGCGATCAAAGCTGGCAAAAGGGTAGCTCTGGCCAATAAAGAGACCCTGGTAGCTGCCGGAGACATTGTGATGGGGGAAGTAATACGGTCTGGAGTTGATCTGCTGCCGGTAGACAGTGAGCATTCGGCAGTATTCCAGTGCCTGGCCGGGGAGGAACGACACCTAAAGAAAATCTGGCTTACGGCTTCGGGCGGTCCCTTTCGGGAATTCACTCGGGAGCAGTTAGCCGTAGTAACCAGGGAAATGGCTTTACGTCATCCCACCTGGAGGATGGGACCCAAGATAACTATTGATTCAGCAACATTGATGAACAAAGGCTTAGAAGTAATCGAGGCCCACCATTTGTTTTCGGTAGACTATGATTCGATCGAGGTTCTGGTACAAAGGGAATCGGCCATTCATTCTATGGTGGAACTGATCGACGGTTCATTTCTGGCTCATCTGGGATCAGCTGATATGAGGATACCGATTCAATATGCCTTGAGTTTCCCAACCAGGCTGGCAACTCCGGGTAAGCCGCTGGACTTTGTTGGGTTGGGCAGCATCCATTTTGAAGCTCCTGATCTGGAGCGTTTTCCGGCTTTGGGGCTGGCCTATTCGGCGGGGAGAATCGGTAAAACGATGCCGGCGGTGATGAATGCTGCCAACGAAGTCGCGGTAAATGCATTTCTGGCAGACGAATTAGGTTTTCTGGAGATAGCCGAGACCGTATCAAGAGTAATGGCTCGACATCAAACAATTTCTCAACCCGATTTGGACACTATCCTTGAGGCTGATGCCTGGGCCCGGGAAGTAACCGGCAGGATCATCAATGGATAATAGGAACAGACACCTGGAGTGAGATTTGTAACCCGCTTTTGCGGGGCAATATAAGCAAAGACGGGTAATAGAATTATGGAGGTTTAGCATGAACACGGCATATACCATATTAATAACGGTGGCGATCATTGCGGTATTGATACTGGTGCATGAATTTGGCCATTTCGTAGTGGCCCGACGCATCGGGATACCGGTTTGGGAGTTCTCCCTGGGTTTTGGCCCGAGGTTAATCGGCACCAAGAAGAATGGCACCGAGTATTCCATCCGGGCTATCCCTCTGGGTGGGTATGTAAGAATGGCCGGTGAAGAACCGGGTGATGGAGATAACCCTGATGGCTACAGCCGGCGCACACCCTTAGAAAAAATGGCAGTTTCCTTTGCTGGACCTTTTATGAATCTGCTGGCAGCGATGTTGATATTCGTATATATTTATTCGGTTACCGGGGTGCAAGATAGTGCCAATACCTCAGTGATCGGGCAGGTGATGGCCGGAACCCCGGCTCAGTCTGCCGGACTTAAAGCTGGGGATGAGGTGGTGGCAATAAACGGAGCCAGCATCCGCAGTTGGGAGGCCCTGACCAAGACAATCGGAAACGATCCGGAAGGGAAAACCTTGACCGTAACGGTAGACCGCTCGGGAAAGACCTTGAATATAAAAGTAACTCCCCTTTATGACAAAGCTCAAAATAAATACCTGATTGGCGTGAAACCAGTTATCATCTACCAGAAGATGGGCATCGTTGATGCAGTAAAGAATGGCTTCCAGAGGACATGGGAGTTCACAGTACTCTTGTTGTCGGGTATTGGCCTGATGATTAGCGGCGGAGCTTCTATGAATGACTTGGCCGGACCGGTGGGTATCACCAAGCTAGTCGGACAAGTGGCCTCAGTAGGTTGGTCTGAGTTATTGGCCTTTTCGGCTTTTCTCTCCATTAACCTTGGTATACTGAACCTACTGCCGATTCCGGCATTGGATGGCAGCAGAATAATCTTTGCGGTGGTGGAGGGCATCAGGCGCAAGCCCCTGGCTCCCGAAAAGGAAGGTCTCATTCACTGGATAGGATTTGTCTTTTTGATTGGACTCATGATCATCGTCACTTTTAATGACATTGTGAAATTGTATAGAGGATGATAAATATGCGTCGGCCGACCAGGGTTATTAAGATCGGAAACCTGCTTATAGGTGGCAGCAATCCGATAGTGGTCCAGTCAATGACCAACAGCGATACCAGGGACGTCAATGCTACGCTGGCCCAGATCGGGAGGCTAGAAGCAGCGGGCTGTGAACTGGTGCGGGTTGCTGTCATGGACCAGGAAGCTGCCGCTGCTATCGCTCGGATAAAAGCAGGCATCGGTATTCCTCTGGTAGCTGATATCCATTTCGATCATCGCCTGGCCATCAGGAGCGTTGAGGCTGGAGCTGATGGGCTGCGGATCAATCCGGGCAACATTGGCAGTCCCGATAAAGTGCGTGAACTGGTCAGGATATGTCAGGAACGTAGTATTCCGGTCAGGATAGGCGTCAACGCCGGCTCATTGGACAAGCAGATCCTGGCCAGGTATGGCGGTATATGTGCGCAGGGCATGGTGGATAGTGCCATGGATAATGTGAAACTGTTGCAGGATCTTGATTTTCATCAGATCAAGATATCGCTCAAAGCTTCTTCCGTGTTGCTTACGATCGAAGCCTACCGTCTGATGGCTGACCTGGTCGACTATCCCTTACATGTAGGGGTGACCGAAGCCGGTACTATGTACCGGGGCCTGGTCAAGTCGGCATTAGGAGTGGGCCTGCTGCTGAGTGAAGGCATCGGAGATACGGTGCGTATATCTCTAACGGCTGATCCAGTTGAAGAAGTATGGGCCGCATATGAGATTCTGCGCAGCCTGGGCCTGCGTAAACGCGGAGTAGAATTGATAAGCTGCCCCAGCTGCGGCCGCTGTGAGATAGATTTGATTCAAACGGCTGAAGCAGTGGATTCCCAAGTGCGTTTTATGGATAAGGCCATGAAGGTAGCTGTGATGGGGTGTGTAGTGAACGGACCGGGCGAGGCCCGGGAGGCTGACGTAGGCATCGCCGGCGGCCGTGGCTTTGGCCTGCTGATAAAACACGGTGAAATAGTGGACAAGATCCCCCAGGACCAGATGGTCCCAAGACTAATCCAGGAGATCAAGGATTACGAACCGGGGAAAGAGTCGAATTAACCACAGATAAACACCGATGAAAACAGATATACACAGATGGGAAACGATTTTTACCACAGATTCACACAGATTAATAACGGGTCAATAAAACTTAAATAATGGCTATTGGTTTTTGTCATTATTATTTTTATCAAAGGATTATTAGGTTTACTTGGAGAAAACGAATATAGAGATGAACTTAAGGTATACCGTCACAGAAAAATCT
Organism: Syntrophomonadaceae bacterium; assembly: GCA_012729835.1. GTDB lineage: Bacteria > Bacillota > Syntrophomonadia > Syntrophomonadales > Syntrophomonadaceae > Syntrophomonas_A. The sequence goes on along the minus strand of JAAYCK010000054.1, from coordinate 28,395 downwards.
GTGCTAATCTGTGTTAATCTGTGGCTAATAAAACATTCCCCCGAATAGGTGGTAGTTGCTGTGTCGAATTATGAGATGATTTTTAAATTGGCCCTGGCCTGTATACTGGGCGGACTGATCGGACTGGAGCGGGAGAGCCTCAACCGGCCGGCTGGTTTGCGTACTTATACCCTGGTCTGTGTGGGTTCCACTCTTGCCATGATCGTATCTATCGATATATATTTGCTCTATCATCACACGGTTCAGGCTGATCCTGGCCGAATCGCCGCCCAGGTAATCAGCGGAATAGGCTTCCTCGGCGCCGGTACTATTATGCGTGAGGGTGCGACGGTCAGGGGACTTACCACAGCTGCCGGATTGTGGGTGGTAGCCTGTATTGGCCTGGCAGTTGGAGCTGGTCTCTACCTGCCGGCAGTAGTAACTACTCTCTTGATTCTCTTTGTATTGATCTACTTTGTGAAGTTCGAACAAGTAGTGACCGGTCTTCGCGAGTATAAGGGCATGGTTATATTGGTGGAGGACGGTCCTGGACAGGTCGGCAATATCGGATCCATCCTTGGAGAAATGGGAGTTTTGATCAAGAATATTCAATTGTCCCGAACCGAAACCGAAGACCTGGAGGTTGAGCTTCTATTGGAACTCCCGACCGGAATAAGCATCAATGAAGTGATAGATGAGTTATCCGCAATCAAAGGTCTGCGCAGCATTGACCGCTTGAACTAGTATTCCCCGGAGGAAGTTTGATGACCGTGGATTTCGTTGCTTTTTTAAAGGATCATATCGACCAATCCCTCGCCGAGGTATGGCAGGGCAGTTTAGTTAAGCATATTGAGGTAAACAAAAGCACCTCTTCCTGGGCTCTCCATGTGGCCATTCCCCGGCCTATTCCCGTCAGGTTTATGGAACAGACAACTAATGATCTTAGGAGTTGTTTCAGTTTTCTGGAACAGCTGCTGATAGTTCCTGATCTCTTGGATTGGGCCAGTGGCCTGAAGTGGATACTTGAACATCGGCGGAACGAACTGATCGATCAGGTGTTCAGCCAGGAGGAAATGCTGCGGGATCTCACCTGGGAGGCCGACAGCGAACGGATCGACTTCCTGGTGGAGAACGAGGCGCATTTTGAATACCTTATTCAGGGAGACATTTGCACCAATCTTTCGAGTTGGTTATTGCAGGAGTATGGCCTCAGGGCCCTGGTCCGTGCTCTTTATACTCAGCCTATTCCATCGGCTAGCGATTGCTGCAGTCAGGAAACAAAGAACCAGGAATTGAATCTGCTGAATATTGCCCCGCCAGTTACAGCAAGAAAGAAGGGGAACAGTAGAAAGGATGAAGGCCTGAAGCTGGATGGTGCAGAAATAACTGCGCTATCCGAGTTGCAGGAAGGGCAGAAAAACATCGTAGTGGTAGGAGAGGTATGGGATAAAGAGATCGCGGTATTGAGGGGTGGACGCCTGGCAATAATGTATCAGCTCACAGATTATCGGGATAGCATCAACGTAAAATGTTTTGTGGATAATCCTGAAGGCGATAAACTGAAAATCGGTTCCTGGTATCGCATAGGGGGCGATATCCGCTATGATGACAACTCCAAAGAAATTGCCCTGTTCATGCAGGGTTTTAAGAGTTATGATAAGCCCGCCCGATGTGATCAGGCTCCGGAAAAAAGAGTGGAGTTGCATGCTCATACCAAAATGAGCGCGATGGATGGACTAACCGAGATAAAGCAATTGGTGAAACGCGCAATAGAATGGCGGCACCCGGCCTTGGCCATAACCGATCATGGATGTACGCAAGCCTTCCCTGAGGCTTTTAAAACAGCCCAGGATGCACTGGCCGAAGCCAGAGAACAAGACGAGGGATATAGCTTTAAGCTCATACTTGGAGTAGAAGCCTATCTGGTGGAAAACGATGCCCACGAGAAGCCGTATCATATCATCTTGCTAGCCAAAGACCGCAATGGACTTAAAAACATGTACGACCTGGTCACTATGTCATATCTGGACTATTTTTATAAACACCCTAAAATAACCAGAGCTAATCTTATGGCCAAGCGTGAAGGACTAATAATCGGTTCCGCTTGTGAAGCAGGTGAATTATTCAAAGCAATTCTGGAGGGTAGAAGCACAGATGATATCGAAGCCATAGCTTCTTTTTACGATTATTTGGAGATACAGCCGCTGGCCAACAATGAGTATTTGATACGGGAAGGAAGACTTAAGAGCGAAGAGGAACTGCAGGATATCAATCGCAGTATAGTCAAGCTGGGTAAAAAGTTAGCGAAACCGGTTTGTGCTACCGGGGATGTCCATTTCCTCGATCCGCAGCATGAGGTTTTTCGGCGTATCATCCAGGCCGGACAAGGTTATGAAGATGCTGAAACCCAGGCTCCGTTGTATTTTAAGACTACGGAGGAAATGCTCGAGGAATGTTGCTATCTCGGTGAAGAAGATGCCCGGGCAGTCGTGATTGACAATCCCCAGGCCGTGAGCTTAATGATCGAAGACTTGAGACCGGTACCCACCGGCTTCTATCCGCCTGCCATCGACGGAGCTGAAGAAGAAATCGTGGCCCTTACCTGGCAGCGTGCCTATGAACTCTACGGGGATGATATGCCGCTTATTGTTGATGAGAGAATTAAGCGGGAACTGCACTCGATTACTACCAATGGGTTTAGCGTTCTCTACCTGATCGCACATAAACTAGTGGACAAGTCCAACCGGGACGGTTATATGGTAGGCTCACGTGGATCAGTCGGCTCCTCATTGGTAGCCTATCTTACAGGCATTACCGAGGTGAACCCGTTGACTCCGCATTATCTATGCCCAGATTGCCACTACAGTGAGTTTATTACCGACGGCAGCGTGGCATGCGGAGCGGATCTGACCACCAAAGACTGTCCGCGTTGCGGACAGGTGCTAAACAATATGGGCTTCGACATACCCTTCGAGACTTTTCTCGGATTCAAGGGTGACAAGACTCCTGATATTGATCTTAATTTTTCTGGGGACTACCAGAGCAAAGCCCATCAATATGTAGAAGAACTCTTCGGCAGCAGCAATGTCATTCGTGCTGGTACCATAACTACTATAGCTGACCGCACCGCTTTCGGATTTGTTAAGAAATATGAAGAAGCCAGGCAGGTAAATATGAGACAGGCGGAAATCAAGCGCCTGGCCGGAGCCATTACCGGGGTACGCCGCAGCACCGGCCAGCATCCGGGGGGGCTCATCGTAGTTCCCAAGGATCATGACATTCGAGAGTTTACCCCGCTGCAGCATCCGGCGAACAAGCAGGAATCGGGGATCATAACCTCGCATTTCGATTATCATGCAGTTGACGAACAACTGGTAAAGCTAGATATACTCGGTCATGACGATCCCACGGTAATCCGGGAATTGGAAGAGCTGACCGGCATTAAAGTAGCAGATATTCCCCTCAATGAAGAAAAGGCCATGGCGATCTTTTCCGGACTTGAATCTTTGGGAGTGAGCGAGAAGGATATTGGCAGCAGCATAGGTACTTACGGCATTCCTGAATTTGGTACCCGCTTCGTAAGGCAGATGCTGGAGGCTACTCGGCCCACTTCCTTTTCTGAATTAGTGCGTATCAGCGGCCTCTCTCACGGAACCAATGTCTGGCTGAACAATGCTCAAACCTTGATCGAGAAAGGTGTTGCCAACCTTAATGAAGTGATCTGTACCCGTGACGACATTATGACCTATCTGATCTACCAGGGAGTAGAGGAGCAACAATCCTTTGACATTATGGAGCTGGTTCGCAAGGGCAAGGGAAATAAGCTTACTCCGGAGCATATCGCAGCTATGCGGGATAAGGGTGTGCCGGAATGGTACGTTGATTCGTGCCTGAAGATTAAGTACATGTTTCCCAAGGCTCATGCAGTAGCCTATGTTATGATGGCCTTTCGTATCGCCTGGTTCAAGGTATATTACCCGCGTGAATTCTACGCAAGTTTTTTCAGCATAAGAGCTGAGGATTTTGATCCTGAAAATATCCTGCAGGGACCAGATCAAGTTCGTGAGCGCATCCGTGAGATAAATCGCCAGGGAATGCAGGCTTCGCAGAAGGATAAGAAACTGCTGCCTATACTGGAATTAGCCCTGGAATTGTACGCTCGCGGTCTGGTGTTTTATCCAGTAGATCTCTACCGAAGCGATGCCAGTAAGTTTCTGGTGGAAGCTGATGGTTTGCTTCTGCCTTTCTCAGCGCTTCCCAACCTGGGATCAGCAGCAGCTCAAGCTATAGTCGATGCAAGAGATGGTTCGGAATACCTATCGGTGGAGGACTTCCAGCAACGTTCACATGCTAACAAAACCGCCATGGAGGTACTTCGCAAACACGGATGCTTGGAGGGTCTGCCCGAGAGCACCCAGTTAAGTCTATTTGCCTGAGCCGGTAAGGTGCAGTAAAACAGGCAACTCACCCAAATATTTAATCATGGTTGGCTTGAATAATATATTCCTGCTGTGTTATACTTCTACTAAGCTTACCAATACGTCAAACTACAAGTGGGTGCGTGCCCACTTTTTCTATTGTAATTTCGCCTGCTGATGAAGAAGGAATGGGGCGCTGACACTATGAGCCAAGCAGCCTGGCGCAGGATTGAGCCGCTGATTGAAGAAGAACTGAAGCGAGCTGCGATCGAACTGGTTGAGTTGCAGTACCGTAAGGAGAACGATGAACAGTTTCTCCGAGTCTTTATTGATGGAGATACTGGAGTCGATTTGGAATTATGTACGCGGGCCAGCCGTTTGGTCAAACCTATCGTGGATGGAGAAGACCTGTACTATGACCATTTAGAGGTTTCGTCTCCTGGAATCGATCGGGTGATCAAAAAGGATCAGGACTTTGTTCGTTTTGCCGGGGAGAAAATAAGAGTCAAGATGTTAAAACAGTATGAAGGCCCGGGCAAAATAATAGGAATACTTAAGAATGCCACAGATAAACAGATTGAAGTGGAGACTGAAGAAGAGATAAAAATATTGCCGCGGGAGATGGTTTCCGTAGTTCGATTGCATCCAGATTTATAAGGGGGAAACAAGATGTCCAGTGAACTGATAAGAGCTTTAAACGAGATAGAAAAGGAACGGGGCATACCCCAGGCAGCCCTGATAGATGCTATCAAGACTGCGCTTAATACGGCTTACCGCAAGAACTTTGGCACCACTCAGAATGTGAGTGTGGAGTTCAATGATATAAACGGCGAGGTTAAGGTCTTTTCACAAAAAATGGTTGTGGAACAAGTCGAGGATGCCCGGCAGGAGATAAGCCTGGATGAAGCCAAGGAGATGTATCCTGATTGTAAGGTTGAGGATATGGTATATGTGGAAGCCACTCCGAATTCTTTTGGTCGTATTGCTGCTCAAACCGCCAAGCAGGTAGTCATGCAAAAACTACGTGAGGCTGAACGCTCTCTGATTTATGAGGAGTTTTTGCAGAGAGAAGGCGAGATCGTTACTGGCACGGTGCAAAGAGTCGAAGCCAAGACAGTTTATGTTTCCCTGGGCCGGGTCGAAGGAATAATGATGCCCGGTGACCAGATTGCCAGTGAAAGATATGTGGTCGGTCAAAGGATAAAGGCATTCATGTACGAAGTAAAGAACAGCACCAAAGGGCCTAATATCTATCTGTCCCGGACGCATCCCCATTTCCTGCGCCGTTTGTTTGAATTGGAAGTTCCTGAGATATATGATGGCGTAGTAGAGATAAAATCTATTGCGCGGGAGGCCGGTTATCGCTCCAAGATTTCGGTTCATTCTAATGAGGATAATGTTGATTCAGTAGGTGCATGTGTCGGCCCGCGTGGTCTGAGGGTGCAGAACATTGTATCCGAATTGGGCGGAGAAAAAATAGATATCATAAAATACGACCGCGAGCCGGAAAGGTTTATCGCCAATGCATTAAGTCCTTCCAAAGTAATGGCGGTCTATATTGACGAGGCCAACAAGGTTGCCACCGTGGTAGTTCCTGATTACCAGCTTTCACTGGCTATCGGCAAAGAGGGGCAAAATGCCCGACTGGCAGCCAAACTAACCAGTTGGAAGGTTGATATCAAGAGCGAAAGCCAGTTTTACGAGGAGAATGATCTGGATGACGAAACTCCGTAAAATTCCACAGCGCATGTGCGTGGGTTGCCGGGAGATGAAAGGTAAACGCGAACTGCTAAGGGTGGTAAGAACCCCAGAAGGGCTGATAGATTTTGATCCCACTGGCAAAAAGGCTGGTCGGGGTGCTTATATATGTCCACAGGTGGTCTGCCTTAATTCAGCCATCAAGGGTAAAAGGCTGCAAAAGGCGCTGGAACATGATATACCGCCAGAAATCATAGATATCCTGAGAGAAAAACTGCCTGATGCCGCCTCGTCAATGACCGCAGATGAGGTATAGAAATGCAAAAATTCTGCCGGAGACAAGGTGAGTGGTGATTTGAACAAAGTCTTAAACTTAATCGGATTAGCTCAGAAATCGGGCAGGGCCTCGGCTGGTACGGTGGCAGCCCAGAACAGCCTCATAAGGCACCGTGCGCATTTACTGGTTCTGAGTGGAGATATGTCGGAAAAAACACGAGAGTCCCTGATTGCCAACTGTAAGAAGCAGAAGGTGCCCTGGCTCGTCCTGGGAGACAAATATAGCTTGGGGAATTCAGTGGGGAAGGCCTACCGGGTGGCAGTTACGATCAATGACGAAGGGTTGGCTCGTTCTATAATAGATTTGGTTACGTCGATGGGAGACGAAAACAGTACGGGGGTGGTTGAATGGCCAAAATAAGAGTTCATGAATTAGCAAAAGAACTGGGTGTTTCCAGTAAGGATGTTATTGAAGTATTACAGAAGATGGGTATCGATGGCAAGAACCAGTTGAGTACCATCGAGGATTCGCAAGCGGGTTCGGTCAGGAAGCAAATGGGAGACAAGAAACCGGCCAAAGGAAAAACAGAAACGACTGACGGCAAGACCAGCACCAAAAGTGCTGTAGAAAAGCCCAGGAGTGAAGCGGCGTCTAAGCCAGCTGCTCGACCGAAACAAACCCCTGCCCCCCAAAAAGTAGCCAGTGAGGCTCCCAGTTCGGCAGTTGAAAAAACACCTACCCGTAGAACTGATGAAGTAAAAGGTGCCCCCGCAGGGGATAAGACCGGGTTAGATCAACCAAGAATACAGGAAACCAGACCGCAAAGCCGACCGCCTCAATCCGGGCAAGCTCCCAGACCACAGGGCCAGCAGGGCCAGGGTCAGAGACCCCAGGGTGGATATGGCCAGCAGGGTCAAGGTCAGAGACCCCAGGGTGGATATGGCCAGCAGGGCCAAGGTCAGAGACCCCAGGGTGGATATGGCCAGCAGGGCCAAGGTCAGAGACCCCAGGGTGGATATGGCCAGCAAGGCCAGGGTCAGAGAACCCAGGGTGGATATGGCCAGCAGGGCCAGGGTCAGAGACCCCAGGGTGGATATGGCCAGCAAGGCCAGGGTCAGAGACCTCAAGGCGGTTATGGTGGACAAGGCCAGAGACCTGCTTCCCGTCCAGGAGAACAACGCCCAGCGGGATCCAGACCGATTGAAAAGAAACCTGGGTTACCAGGTGAACCGGTCAAACGCGACAAACCCTTTAGCCCTCCTCCACGCAAGGATGGCGAGGATAAAAAACCAGCTCATTTGGATAAAAACAAGGCTCAAAAGAAGGGCCTGCAACCGCCGGCTCCTGTTCGTGACTATAGTAGACCACCCAGAAAACAGAAGCATAAACGTAAAAAAGAAGAAACTGTAATGCCGTTGCCTGAAAAGATCATAGTAGGCGACAGCCTGATGGTGAGGGAGATTGCAGAGAAACTCCACCGCAGCGCGGCAGATGTAGTCAAAAAGCTGATGGAATTGGGAATCATGGCCTCCATCAATCAAGCTATTGATTACGAAACGATTGAAATATTAGCCAGTCTGTATGAAGTACAGGTAGAAAGAGAGATACCTGAAGAACTCAGAATGCTTGAAGAGATCGTGGATGATGAGGGCACCCTTAAACCGCGTCCGCCAGTAGTTACAGTAATGGGGCATGTTGACCATGGTAAGACTTCGCTATTGGATCGTATTCGGAAGGCTGACGTGGTGTCCGGCGAAGCCGGCGGTATCACTCAGCATATCGGAGCCTATCAGGTAAAGGTCAATAATAATCGTATAACCTTTATTGATACTCCAGGTCATGAGGCATTTACCGCTATGCGTGCCCGTGGAGCTAATCTGACCGATATAGTAGTTTTAGTGGTGGCAGCTGATGACGGGGTTATGCCCCAAACCATAGAAGCCATCAATCATATTCGGGCCGCCAATGTACCTTTTCTGGTGGCGGTCAACAAGATTGACAAACCAGGTGCCAATCCGGACCGGGTAACCCAGCAGTTGGGTGAGCATGGTATCGTTTCTGAGGAATGGGGCGGCGATATAATCTTTGTTCCGGTTTCCGCCAAAATGGGGACAGGAATTGAAAGCCTGCTGGAGATGATACTTCTGGTGGCTGAGATGCACGAGATCAAAGCCAATCCTGACCGGACGGCTGAAGGGGTTATAATTGAAGGTGAACTGGACAAAGGCAAGGGACCGGTAGCTACCGTCCTGGTCCAAAAGGGAACTCTTAGGGTTGGTGACAGCATTTTGTGTGGAAGTCAGGTCTGCCGTGTTCGTGCGATGTCCGATGCTAATGGCCAGAGAGTAGAGGAAGCGTATCCCTCCATGCCGGTGGAGATAACGGGATGGTCGGAAGTTCCCGAAGCCGGCGGACGGGTACGAGTCTGCGATGAGAAAGTCGCTAAAGAAATCGTAAGCCTGCGCATCAGTGAGAAAAAACTGGAAGAACAGAAACAGAGTAGTCGCATCTCACTGGACGATTTCTTTAAACAGATGCAGGATGCCGTGATCAAGGAATTGAACCTTATTATCAAGGGTGATGTGCAGGGGTCAGTGGAGGCTTTGTCCCAGTCCCTGTTGCGCTTGACTACCAATGAGGTAAAGGTGAACGTCATCCACTCTGCCGTGGGTGCAATAACTGAGACCGACGTTATGCTGGCTTCAGCCTCCCAGGGCATAATTATTGGCTTCAATGTACGTCCAGATATCAAGGCCAAGAAATACTCCGAAGAAGTAGGTATAGATATCCGTTTATACCGGGTTATTTATGAGGCTATCGATGATGTCAAGAAGGCTATGGTAGGACTCCTGGAACCGGTTTACAAGGAGAAGTACCTGGGTCGCGCCGAAGCGAGGGTCCTGTTCAAGGTTCCCAACATCGGCATGGTTGCGGGTTCCTATGTAGTTGATGGCAAGATTTCCCGCAATGCCAATGTCCGGGTTCTGCGGGAGGGAGTCATTATGTATGAAGGTAAGTTAGCCTCACTAAAACGTTTTAAAGACGATGTCAAGGAAGTTCTGGAGAACTTTGAATGTGGTATTGGAGTCAAAGATTTCAATGATCTCAAAGAAGGCGACATCATTGAAGCATATACCATGGAAGAAGTCCCCAGAGAACTATAAAATAATCCCTTTATGGGGGTGAATACTATGAGCAAACGCAGACAAGAGAGAATGTCAGTGGAGGTCCAGCGGGTATTGTCCCGCATTATCCGGGAGGATATCAAAGACCCGCGCATTGATATCAATACCGTGTCCATACCACGGGTTGACGTCTCAGGAGATCTTAGTCACGCCCGGGTAAATATCAGTGTTTTAGGGGATGAAGTCAAACAGGCGGCTACTATGAAGGGGCTGCAGCAAGCTCGTGGATATATTCGTACTGAACTTGCTCGCGCTCTGCAGGTAAAGCATGCGCCAGAATTGGAGTTTCGCCTCGATATGTCCATCGAACATGGAATCAGGATGTCAGGTATTTTGGAAGATATTGGTGTTGTGGGGCCGGAAGAGGATAAGACCGAAAAGGAATAGCCATGATGGATTTGCAGCTAATCGCAGATGCAATGAAAAAGGAAGAGCACCTGGTGCTGGTGGGACATGCAGCTCCTGACGGGGATTGTGTTGGCTCATTACTGGGGCTCTTTCTCGGCTTAAGAGAACTGGGCAAGACGGTTGAGGCCTATTTGGCCGATAAGATCCCGGCTCAATACTATTACCTGAAGGGTGCTGATCAGATTCGCCTGCCGGAGGGCATACTGGCCCGTGGTACAACCGTAGTATTTGTCGACTGCGGGGATGCGGAGCGGGTCGGCGACACATTTTTGCCTGACCTGGCCCAACGCGGAACTACCTTCAACCTGGATCATCACCGGGGGAATCCATTGTTTGGTACGCACAATTATGTAGATGTAGAAGCAGCAGCAACCGCTGAAATCATCTATGAACTGCTGACCGCATTACAGGTGCCCATCACACCGGATATCGCCCAAGCGCTCTTTGCCGGTATTGTGATGGATACCGGCAGCTTTATGAATGGTAATACTACAGGTAAAAGCTTGCGCATAGCAGCCGATTTGATCGATGCGGGGGTGGATATCAATCATTCCCGCATTAACCTGTTTGAGTCCAAACCCAGGGCTGAAGTGGTATTGATCGCCCGAGCTCTGGATAACCTGGAGATCAGTCCGGATGGCACTATGGCTTGGATAAGCCTGCCCTATGAGGAGGTTGCCCAGGTCGGTGCCCTCGACTTATTCCCGGAAACCCTTATAAATTACACACGTATGATCGATGGTGTGGAAGTAGGTATGTTGTTTCGGGAGATAAAACCAGGAATAGTTAAGGTGGGTTTTCGTTCGAAGGGAAGGGTGGATGTGGCTAGTCTCGCTCGTCAATTTGGCGGGGGAGGACATCTGCAGGCAGCGGGTGCCCGACAGAGCGGGAGTCTTCCGGAAGTAATCGAGCGTGTGCTCGAAGTAGTTAAGGACGTGATGGCCTGATTGCACGGCTTTATCAATATTGATAAACCAACCGGAATGACATCGTTCGATGTCATCCGCAAGATAAGAAAGGTCTTACCCCGTAAGACTAAAATCGGACACCTGGGGACTCTGGATCCCATGGCCAGTGGAGTTTTGCCCCTGGCAGTCGGGGATGCTACCCGTCTGCTGAGCTTCCTGGAAGAAGAGAGCAAGTCCTACCTCGCAACCATGCAACTGGGGAGCAGCTCAGATACCCAGGATGCCTGGGGGACGATCAAACCTATCAATGATCGTTTGGTTACGGAAGAGGAAATGCTGCAGACCCTGCAGCGATTTACCGGGATCATAGAACAGATCCCCCCCATGTATTCCGCAGTACATCATCAGGGTCAAAGGCTTTATGAACTGGCGAGGCAGGGAATCGAGGTCGAGAGAACACCCCGCCCGGCAGAGATAATAGAATTGGAACTACTGGATCTTAAAAAATCAGATAGGACCCAGCAGGCAAGAATCCGCGTGGTATGTTCCCGGGGTACCTATGTGAGGACCTTGTGCCATGATATCGGGAATCAGCTGGGAACCGGAGCCTATATGTCGGAACTGGTTCGTACACATTCTGGTGCGTTTCCACTAGATAAAGCCAGTCACTTGGACGATATCATGAGCCGGGGACTGAGGCCGGAAGAACTGCTGCCCCTCGATTATCCTTTGACTAATTTCGCTGCAGTTTATCTTAGTGATCCGACTGAAACCAGGACTATTTCCCACGGTGGATGGATTCCCTGGTCAGGGGCTATTATCACCAGGCAGGTTCGGATATATTCACCACAATTGACCATGATAGGGATCGGTAATGTCGAAGATAATGGGGTGGAAGCCGTATTAAAACCGATCCGGGTTTTGGCCGGGAGCTTATCGGATTCCAATACATAGGCAAGGAGTCATAGTAATGCAGGTAATAAGAGAGGTTGAAAACTACATAGCAGATGGCCGTTCGTTATATCTAGCCCTGGGGAATTTTGACGGTGTCCATCTGGGACATCAGAAGTTGATTCGTGAACTGGTAGCCCAGGCTCACAGCGAGGGAGGACTGGCCGGAGCTTTTATTTTTGAGCCGCACCCTTCCCGAGTACTAGCTCCCGAACGAGCTCCTAATCTGCTGGTGACAGCTGAGAGAAAAGCTGAACTACTCAGAGAATCGGGTCTGGATATCCTGATATATAATTCCTTTACCGCAGAAATGGCACGGACTTCACCCCGTCAGTTTGTTGAGAACTTCCTGGTGGACAAATTGGCAGTCCGCCAGGTCTATGTCGGTTTTAACTATACCTTCGGCCATAAAGGCGCAGGAACGCCGGAAATACTTGAGGAATTGGGCAATGAATACGGTTTCGGAGTGAGAATAATCCCGCCGGTCGAGGTAGATGGAGAACTGGTATCCAGTAGCCTTATCCGTTCTTATTTAGAAGAAGGCCGGATCGATTCAGCCGGCAAACTCCTGGGGTATTACCCGATGATTGAAGGGATAGTGGTACAGGGTGAGCAGCGCGGCAAGACTATTGGTTTTCCCACCGCCAACCTGGCGGTTCCTGCTGACCTCAGCATACCTAATCGCGGTGTGTATTCGGCGCGGGCTGAGGTGGCGGGCAAGATATACAAATCGGCCATTAATATTGGCAACAAACCGACCTTTCATGCCGATTATCCCATCTGCGTGGAGGCCCATCTCATTGACTTCGAGGGTGATCTTTATGGAAAACAGCTGCGTATTTTCTTCCGACGCAAGATAAGAGACGAAAAGAAATTTGCCGGAATTGAAGAATTGATGACGCAAATATCACTTGACCGCCAGAGTGTGATTGAGGAAGATTAGTTGAAAAGTTTACATTCATGTGGTCTTATGCTAGAATTTACGTTGGTTATTTCCGGTTTTAGGTATAAGGAATGCCGGTCTGGCAAGACTTATGAACAAAGAGTCTAAGACCAGTGGGGCGCCGGAGACGTACGAGCGGCACGATCTTCCGGCAGCTTGATGATACAACAGCTGGTAACATGGGGCCCAGGGCGACGACAAGAGTTAGGTCAAGGCGTGCGGGAAAGCTGCGATTGAGGCGTACTTGCGTACGTTGATTGAGCGGATTTCCCAAACAACGCAGAGATTGGCTCTTGTCGTCGGCCTGAGCTTAACCTTGGGCTAGGGTTAGCGACTTTCACCGGCGCTATTCTTGGTTCATGGCGATTATGTATGAAGGAGGTGAAACACTTGGCATTAAGTCCAGATAGAAAGCAGGAGCTTATTAAGTCTTTTCAGATTCATGAAAACGATACTGGGTCTCCTGAAGTACAGATAGCTATACTTACTGAAAGAATTAACTATCTCAACGAGCATCTCAAGATAAACAAGAAGGATCATCACTCCCGTAGAGGTCTGCTGAAAATGGTTGGCGCCAGGAGATCGCTCTTGGATTATCTCAAGAATAACGATTTTGATCGCTATCGCAGTATTGTGACCCGATTGGGTCTGCGCAGGTAAAGAGCGGAAAAGCCGCTCTTTCCTTTTATCTAAAAGCTAATGAAACCGGGTTCCGGATCAGGTTTCTCCTGAGCTGGGGCTACATTATAACAAACGAAAGGAGGAGGTTGATATACTACACAAGTATGAAACCGAAATCGCCGGCCGCCCGCTGATTGTGGAAATCGGGCAGGTAGCCAAACAGGCTAATGGAGCTGCTGTAGTAAGATATGGTGATACTGTGGTTCTTGTAACGGCGGTTGCGTCCAAGGGACCCCGCGAAGGGATAGATTTCTTCCCGCTGACCATCGACTATGAAGAAAAACAATATGCCATTGGTAAGATACCGGGCGGCTTTATCAAACGTGAAGGCCGGGCAACTGAACTGGCCACTTTATCTGCCAGACAGATCGACCGTCCGCTCAGACCGTTGTTCCCCAAGGGCTTCCGTAACGACATCCATGTAGTGGCCACCATAATGTCAGTGGATAAGAACAATCCACCCGATGTTACTGCTGCTATCGGCGCATCTTTGGCTCTGGGTGTATCAGATATTCCATTCGCCGGACCCATCGCCGCTGTTATCGTCGGACTGGTCGATGGACAACTTATCATCAATCCCACCATTGAAGAAGAAGAGAAGAGCGATCTGCATATGGTGGTAGCCGGAACCAAGGAAGCCATAATGATGGTTGAAGGTCATGCCAATGAAGTTCCTGAACAAATGATGCTGGAAGCGGTATTCTTCGCTCACGAAGAGATTAAGAAACTGGTAGCCTTCCAGGAACCCATAATTGCTGAATTAGGCAAGCCCAAGACCGAGGTTGTGGTCAAGGTTATGGACGAAGCCATTGAGGCAGCAGTACGCGAATACTCTATACCTATTTTGGAACAGGCTGTCCGCAACCCTGATAAGAAATCCCGTGAGACCCAGATGGATCAGGCCAAAGAAGATATCCTGACCCATTTTGCCGAGGTCTACCCGGATGATGCCAAGAGTATCGGTTCCCTGGTTGACAAGCTGATGAAAGAGACTGTTCGCCGCATGATTCTGGAGGACGGGGACCGTGTAGACGGCCGCGAACTCACAGAAATAAGGCCGATCACTTGCGAGGTTGGCTTCCTTCCCCGTCCCCATGGCACTGGACTCTTTACCCGTGGTCAGACTCAGGTATTGTCTGTTACCACTTTGGGTGCCGCCAGTGAAGAACAATTCTTGGATGGGTTGGGCAGAGCCGATCATAAGCGCTACATCCATCAATACAACTTCCCGCCATACAGCACCGGTGAGATCAAACCGATGCGCGGACCGGGACGTAGAGAAATCGGGCATGGCGCCCTGGCGGAGAGAGCCCTGCTGGCCGTACTGCCGTCCGAAGAAGAATTCCCCTACACCATCCGAGTGGTATCAGAGGTTCTGGAATCCAACGGCTCCAGTTCCATGGGCAGTGTTTGCGGCAGTTCCATGTCGCTGATGCATGCTGGCGTACCGATCAAGGCTCCAGTCGCAGGAATAGCCATGGGTCTGGTCACTGCGGAGGATAAGTTCGCAATCCTGAGCGATATACAGGGTATCGAAGACGCTCTGGGCGACATGGACTTCAAACTAGCCGGCACCGAAAAGGGCGTAACTGCTTTGCAGATGGATATCAAGATCACCGGTGTTACCCGGGAGATCGTCGCGGCTGCTCTCAAGCAGGCTCGTGAAGGCCGTATGTTTATCATGGGCAAGATGAATGAAGCTATCAGCCAGCCCAATACCGAGATGTCGCCTTTTGCCCCGCGCCTGATCAGGATGCAGATCCATCCCGATAAGATCCGTGAGGTCATCGGCCCCGGCGGCAAGGTCATCCACAAGATCGTGGACGAGACCGGCGCTAAAATCGACATCGAGGATGATGGCAGCCTGTTCATAATGGCTACTGACCAGGAAGCAGCTTTGAAGGCCAAAGCTCTGGTCGAAGCTATCGTTGCTGAGGTAGAAGTAGGCAAGGTCTACGATGGAACAGTAAAACGCATCATGGACTTTGGCGCATTTGTGGAGATAATCCCCGGCGTGCTGGGTTCTTCTGGCAAGGAAGGCATGGTCCATATCTCGCAGCTAGCAGAAGAACGCGTTGACAAGGTGACTGACGTGGTCAATATTGGTGACAAGATTACGGTTAAGGTAACCGAGATCGATCGCCAGGGTCGGGTAAACTTGTCCCGCAAAGCTGTTCTTAGAGCCAACAAATCGGCAGAATAGAATAATCAGAAAACCAAGTAAACCGAGTTAACTCGGTTTATTTGTGTTTTCTGGCTCAGACCAGGCATATGAACCTTCCCGGTGCCTACTTTCAACCTAATCCCGGTCGAAGTGCTCATAGTTGCCAGGAGGCGGACCGTGTTTTCCGTGGTTCCTTTCTCTAGCAGCGGGCAGGTACATGGGCATGGTCAGGATCGCAGCGATTAAAACGGCCATGACTGCGCCGCCTACCACCCTATGGCTGGTTTCCGGCAGCAATTGCCGATACATCACCTTTATCTGCTGCCAGTGCAATACGATATGGAGAATCAACAGGCCGCCCAGAGAATAAGCCAGGGTCTCGTGAGATTCTCCTTTAATAAAGAACAGTCCCAGCATAGCTAGGAACATTACAAAGTCTAGCACCAGGTTTATCTTTCCTTTGTTTTTCATGTTGCCACGCCTCATTTCTTAATAAAGATTTATTTCAAACTAACCGGTAAGAACTCTGCCCTTAGCAGACTAGTGCTGTTTTAAACCTGAATATCCCTACGCCGAGGCTCATAGCCAGTCCGGGAGCGATAATGAAGATAAGCCCCAGGAGCAGGAGGACCAGTATCTGAAGGCTAAAACTTACTGCATCAGCTGTTCTGGTCACTAATCCCATGGTTAAACTCTCCTTTCTGTTTTATCTGGAGCATATGCCCTCGATTCAGTATATGGGGCAAAATTACAATCCTGCCTAAGAAATGATTGAGAACGTATGGGGCTCAGGATATCGCTTCACCAATGGCTAAAACACCAAACGCTTATCGAACCCCTTTGGCTCATCATTTGTTTCCAGTTATAATCAACTGCCGCATCGAATAAAAATCTATATCAATATTTGTTGCGGCTGAATGTTACCTTATGGGATAAATGAATGAAGCTAACAGGAGGGATGGGCAGTGAGGATCTATTTCGTTCCGCGCCGGGTACTCAAGCTGTCAGCACTGGTGTTTCTTTTAGTCTGCAGTTTTTTGACTGCTTCGATCGTATATTTCAATGAAGCTGGGGTTCCAGCAACGGCTGGGAGCCCTATATATCAGGGCAATACCGGCAAAAAAGTCGTAGCCTTGACCGTGAATGTCGATTGGGGTGAGGAGTTCATTCCGGCGATGCTTAAGGAGTTCAAAAAGAATGATGCCAAAGTAACCTTTTTTGTAACCGGGAAATGGGCAGAAAAACATCTCGAACTCTTGAAGGAGATGAGCAAGGCCGGTCACAGTATCCAGAATCACGGTTATAAACATGTCCACTTCAACCAACTCTCAAAAGAACAGACCCAGGCACAGATAAAACAGACTGAGGACATTATTTACAAGGCTACCGGCAAAAGATCCAGTTACTTTGCGTCTCCTTATGGTGAATTTGATCGTCAGCTGGTGAAGAATGTTACAGATATGGACTATGAGTTCATCATGTGGAGTGCGGACACCATAGATTGGCAGCGCCCGGCACCGGAGACCATAATGCAGCGGGTGTTAAAACGAGTCCACAATGATGCTATCGTTCTTATGCACCCTACTGATCCCACGCTCAAAGCCCTGCCAGGGATGCTAGCAGGGCTAAAGAAAGAGGGCTACCGGATGATTACTATCGATGAGATGATTACCAACGCTGGTAAGGATAATACAAACCATGACCATGGCAGTAAAACTGAATAGCGCTTCCGCCGACAGTATGGGGAACCAGCGGCGGGTATGGCGATATTCTCTTTTCGTAATGTCGGTCATGTTGGTGGTGCTGGCTGGAGCAGCGCGGGCTGAAGCTGCTCCGAATCTATCTTGCAGGTATTACTGTCTGATAGATGCCGGGACTGGACAGGTGATTTTGTCCAGGTCAGCTGATGAATCCCGGCAGGTAGCCAGCACCACCAAGATGATGACGGCAATATTGGCCGAAGAATATGCGGATCCAGCAGAGATAGCTGTAGTCAGCCGAGAGGCGGCCAGAACACCTAAATACGTTATTGGGCTACGATCGGGGCAGGAGATAAGTGTTAAGGAATTGCTGAAGGCCGCCCTGATTAAGTCGGCCAATGATGCTTCCGTGGTTTTAGCTGAGCATGTGGCCGGCGATATCGATCTGTTTGCCCATATGATGTCCCTTAAAGCGGTGGTTATCGGGGCTCACCATACCCATTTCGCCAATCCCTCCGGGTTACCAGACAGTGACAACTTTAGTTCAGCCTATGATCTTACCCGGATCGGACGTTATCTTTTAGAAAAACGCGATCTGGCTGCCCTGGTATCTACGCGTAAAACCGGTTTTCAGCATCCGGGTTACCGGAGCGAGATGATAATTACCAATACCAACGGGCTGCTCGACACTTACCCCGGTGCGAATGGCATAAAGACCGGGACGACCAACGATGCTGGTAAGTGCCTGGTAGCCTCGGCTACCCGTAATGGGCGACACCTTATAGCGGTGGCTCTTAAATCGGCGGACCGTACCGGAGACTGTGCGCGCCTGTTGGATTACGGCTTTAATGATTGCCATCTAGTCAGCGTAGTGGACCGGGACAGTGTTTTTAAAGAGATACCGATCGCCGGGGGTGATCCGCCATTTGCATCAGTAGTGCCCGCCAGGGATATCAGGCTGTGGCAGGGAGAGGAGAGCAAGCTGAATGTCGAGAAGGTGGTTAGGATGGATTATCAGCGCGAAGCTCCCCTAAAAATGGGTCAGCAGATAGGCGAAGTACGTATTTTTACTGATGGCAACCTGGTAGCGGTCAGTCCTCTTATAGTAAAGAAAAAGGTAAGCCGACAGGGTTTTTTTACGGGATCGCTTAAAAGCTTTTTCTGATATGCAAGGGATAAAGGCGGAAGGGACAGAATATCTAAGTGAGCTATTGGATTATTGTTGACAGGTGGATTAAGATAGTAGATATTCATACGAGAAGTGTTTATTATAGTAATTTATCGGAGTTTTAATGGAGGTATGAGAGTGATAAATAGTTGGAATCTGGCCAGCGGGGCCAAGCTGGTGGTCGAAGAGATACCCTATGTCAAGTCAGCCGCTATTGGTATCTATATCCGTTTAGGATCCCGATACGAGACGATGAAGTTATCAGGAGCCAGCCATTTTATCGAGCATATGCTTTTCAAGGGAACGGCTGATCGGACCGCCAAAGATATTGCTGACAGTTTTGAAAGTATGGGCGGACAGCTTAATGCCGCCACTTCCAAAGAAAATACTGTACTCTATGCGCGGGTGCTCGATGAAAACTTATATTCCGCCATGGACATCCTCTTCGATATGCTCTTTCACTCGGCCTTAACCCCGCAAGATTTCAGCACCGAGAAGGGCGTTATCATCGAGGAGATCAATATGTATGAAGATACACCGGATGATCTAGTGCACGACATCTTCGCCCAGAATATCTGGAAACACAGCCCGATGGGTCCTCCCATCCTTGGCACGCTGGAGACTATCACCAACTCGGAACGCGATGAGCTCTTTGCCTTTTATAAGTCGTTTTACGTACCATCCAACATCGTAATCTCTGTGGCTGGCAATGTTGATGCCACCAAGGTCAGGGATGCGGTTGAAGCTCATTTGGAAAAGGCTCAGCCTGGTTCCGTCAGCATTGATTTGGAGGTCCCGGAGTTAGCGGTCCCCTTCGTCAAACTGGTCCCCAAGGAAACCGAGCAGGTACAGATATGTCTGGGAGTCCCCGGCATCACCTACCATGATGATCGTCGTTATGCACTCAATATCATGAACAGCATCCTGGGCGGCGGGGTCAGCTCGCGCTTGTTCCAGTCCATCCGCGAGGAAATGGGACTGGCATATTCCATCTATTCCTATCCCAATAACTATTCAGATACCGGTTCCTATGTGATATACGCTGGTACCGGTCCTTCTCGCATCGGGCAGTTCTTTGAAGTACTGCAGGGGCAGTTAGCCGGATTGGTCGAGAACGGGATCAGCGAGGAAGAACTGACGCGTACTCGCCAGCAAATCAAGTCCAGTCTTTATCTGGGCATGGAAAGCGTGATGAACCGCATGACTCGATTGGGCAAATCACTGCTAATGTATGATAAAATTATCCCCCTGGATGATGTGATCGATAAGATCTTAAGTATAGAAAAGAACATGATCGATAGCCTGGCGACAGAAATACTTCAGCCTGCCAAGATATCACTATCAGCCATTGGTTCCCCGGAGGCTCTGAAAACTGTAGATGAGGAATTCAAAAGGTATTGGTAGTAGGGGGTTAATTCCGTTCTTTAAGGAGGGTTTTTGTGAAGGTCGAGATCAAGCGTTTGCACTCGGAGGACTTGCCGCTGCCTCAATATATGACCTCGGGGGCTGCGGGGGTCGATCTCTTTGCTGCCTGCGATGAGGAAATCGCTATTCCGGCGGGGGGCAGGGTACTTGTCCCTACTGGTTTGGCTGTCTCCATTCCTGAGGGACATGAGGGGCAAATCCGGCCGCGCAGTGGACTGGCCATCAAACATGGGCTTACCCTGCTCAATACACCAGGTACCATTGATGCAGATTATCGTGGTGAAATCAAGCTGATAGTAATAAACCTGGGGGACAAGGAGTATATATTGAAAAGAGGCGAAAGGATAGCCCAAATGGTGTTTGCCCGGGTAGAGCAGGCAGAACTGGTGGAGGTAGAGGAACTGGGCGACACCGTTAGAGGCGCAGGAGGCTTTGGACATACTGGAGTATAGGAGGTTCGCTGTGCGCTTAAACGATCTGGTTGGTAAAGAGATGGTCAACATTTACGACGGAATGAGAATGGGGACAGTCGGAGAGTCCGACATGTTCGTAGACGAAGAAAACGGCAGCATAGTCTCGATCATATTGCCCAACCGCGGCAATGCCTTTAACTTCTGGGCTGACCGCCAGAAGCTGGTGATACCATGGGAAGCAGTAAAAAAGATCGGCCGCGAAGTCATCGTAGTCGATATTGATCAGACCCATATGCGGCTGAAGAACAGTTCATTATAAGAAGATACATATTCAGATAATTAGCCTGGATTGATTTCCGGGCTTTTTCTGTTTTGGCTCAATAGTAAACGGGTACACTAATTTGAAAAAAGGAGTGTTTACCATGGAGAACCCTGAAGATCAGACCGGCAGATATCCGCCGTGGAGTCGGATACCTTCGATCGTAGAGATGACCGCCGAAGCAGGTATCGATTACGATCAATTTACCGCATACCTGAAAGAAGGCCTTTCCGAGGCCGAGATGGCTCGGCGGTTTGGGGTCAAGGAAGCTACCATCTCATCGCTTACCGACCATTTTTGGCATTATGGAGTAGGGTCGGTGATGGGCGGGGATTAGTTAAAAGTCGGATTAACTTGAAAAATAGGCGGGAATGGTATAAGATGTTTTAAATCTTTCTGAAGGAGGACCAATTTCCATGAGCGATAAGTTTGCCAAGGAAGGCCTAACCTTTGACGATGTATTATTGGTTCCAGGACGGTCCGAGGTTTTGCCCAGAGATGTCGATATATCTACTCGCCTGACCAAGAAGATCCGTTTAGAGACCCCGGTGATGAGTGCCGGGATGGATACCGTTACCGAGACGCGTATGGCGATTGCCGTAGCTCGGGAAGGCGGTATCGGCATCATCCACAAAAATATGAGTATTGAGGCACAGGCGCAAATGGTGAACCGGGTAAAACGTTCTGAGCATGGCGTTATTACCGATCCCTTTTTCCTGTCACCTAATAACACCATCCAGGATGCCCTGGACATCATGGAACAGTATCGCATTTCGGGAGTTCCCATTACGGAAGGCCCCAAACTGGTTGGAATCATCACTAATCGCGACATTCGCTATGAAACGGAATTCAACCAACCCATAAAAAACGTTATGACAACTGAAAAGCTGGTCACGGCACCGGTCGGTACCAGTATGGAACAGGCTATGCAGTTGCTGCGCAGGTATAAGATTGAGAAACTGCCCCTAGTCGATGACAACTTCAATCTGATGGGTCTGATCACCATCAAGGATATCGAGAAGACCCACAAGTATCCGAATTCAGCCAAGGATCATCATGGGCGCCTGCTGGTCGGTGCAGCCGTCGGTACTGCCCATGATACCTTTGAAAGAATAGATGCACTGACCCGCGCCGGGGCAGACGTTGTCGTTGTTGACACCGCACATGGCCATTCTATCGGAGTTATAAACATGGTACGCCTTATTAAGGAAAGATATCCTGATTTACAGGTCATTGCCGGTAATGTAGCTACTGCACAGGCAACTGAAGAATTGATCCTGGCTGGCGCTGACGCAATCAAGGTCGGTATTGGTCCTGGTTCAATATGCACTACCCGGGTGGTAGCGGGTATTGGTGTCCCCCAGATAACCGCGGTATTCGACTGTGCTGAGGCTGCCAGCAAACACGGGGTTCCCATTATAGCCGATGGGGGAATCAAGTATTCTGGAGATATCGCCAAAGCCATTGGTGCCGGAGCCGATGTGGTAATGTTGGGCAATCTCTTTGCCGGCACCGAAGAAAGCCCTGGAGAAGTAGTGATTTTTCAGGGTCGCAGTTACAAGGTATATCGGGGAATGGGATCGATAGATGCCATGCTGCAGGGCTCGAGTGACCGCTACTTCCAGGAAGATGCTCAGAAGCTGGTTCCGGAAGGTATCGAAGGACGCATACCCTATAAAGGTTATGTATCCGAAACCATTTTCCAATTAATCGGAGGTCTTAAGGCGGGTATGGGCTATTGCGGAGTGAAGAACATCGAAGAAATGAAGACCAATAGCCGTTTTGTCCGCATCACTAATGCCGGACTAGTAGAAAGTCATCCCCATGATATATCGATTACCAAGGAAGCTCCCAACTACAGTATCGTGTAATGCTAACACTTATCCTGGTAAAGATCCTTTTAGCAGCAGCGGTAGGTATTATCATCGGTACTATTTCTAACCGTAGAACTGCCCCGGTTTTTGTTATAGTTTGTATGGGTGCCGCTCTATTGACTATCGTATCTACAGAATATTTCAAGATAATGTCTTTTCCCTGGTACGGTGATCCCGGCCGTTTGTCAGCCCAGGCTATTTCGGCAATAGGATTTATCGGTACCGGTATGATCTGGATCTCTGAGAGGAATGAGGTCGAAGGACTGAATGAAGCGGCCAGTCTCTGGCTTACTGCTATATTAGGTATGATAATCGGGGTTGGCCTGCAAAGTCAAAGTATTATTGCCTTATTGGTAGTATTGTCATTTTATTGGCTCTTTGACTTAGTAATGAAATGGCTGCGCAGGAGAAAAACCAAAACCGGGGTTTAACCCCCGGTTGGTGCGAGTTATAAAAGAGTCGTTTGGTTCTGCTGGGCAATATTTCGTTCAGCAATCTCGATGGCCTTGGCAACCATGTTGCCACAGTCTCTCGAACTGACCGCACCCCATCCCTGGGTGGCAACCACTTGGTCTACCCCTAGTTCACGCGCAATCTCATATTTAAGCTGTTCCGACATGATGCTTTTGCGTCTGGCCAAACTAAAGACCTCCTTAATGTTTGGCTCGCACCGTTATTATTTTCGACCACACTGCCGTTATATATAGCTAGTTTATTATCACTATATAGTAAACTATTGCACATATACGTTGATATTGTTATAAACTTATATAACCAGGAGGTGACCACATGAGATACGAAGGTAACATTTTCAGACCCCCCAGTGAGGCCAGAAGTTATATACTGCAATGTACCGTAGGCTGCAGCCACAACCGCTGCACCTTCTGCGCCATGTATAAGGATAAGAAGTATCGTGTCCGCAGTCTTGACGAAATCAAAACGGATATTAGGATGGCTAAACAGTATTATGGTGATCTGGAAAAGGTGTTTCTGGCCGATGGCGATGCATTGGCCATGGATACCAGCGATTTGGTGGAGATTATCACTTATCTCAAGGAAAGCTTTCCTTCCTTGCGCCATATAGGGATCTATGCCAGTCCGGACAGCATCCTGCAGAAGGAGATATCGGAGCTGACCGCTCTTAAAGCGGCCGGGCTTACTATCGCCTATTTAGGTGTAGAGACCGGGGATCCCGAACTCTTGCAAGATATCCGTAAGGGTGTGACCTATGATGAAATGGTGGATGCGGGAAGGCGGATAAGGCGCGCTGGTATACTGCTGTCGGTGACTGTTCTTTTAGGCCTGGCCGGTCGTTCACCCAAGGCGGTTGATCATGCCGTCAATACTGCCAAGATTTGCAATGATATGAATCCGGACTATATCGGTGCGCTGGTCTTAATGTTAGTGCCCCGGACCGAACTTTTCCGCCGTCAAGAAAAAGGTGAATTCGAGTTGCCGGGTCCTTTTGAGATTCTCGACGAGATGAGAATATTGATCGATCATTTAAACGTTCAGGGGACTGAGTTCCGCAGTAATCATGCTTCCAACTACCTGCCGATAAAGGGCCGTTTACCGGACGACAAGGAAAAGATGCTGAAGCTGATCAATGACATGATTGCCAAGGAGGACCGGCGCTATCTGCGGCCTGATTATTTGAGGGCATTATAAGGTATATAATAATACACTACTTGCTATAGACATATGCTAATGGTATATTATTTTGCATTAAAGCATTTCTAGTGCAACATTAAAGCATTTCTAGTGCAACTTTAAAAGGGGGGATGGAGTTGCGGTTATTTGGCAGAAAAGATGATGAACTGTTCCTATTGCTTAACGAGTCTGCTCGAACTGTAGTCAGGGGAGGGGACATTCTCAAGAATGTCGTCAACGACTACAATGAACTGGATCTCAAAATGGCCAGATTGACGGCGATGGAGCATGAGGGTGACCGCATCATTCAAGATTTGGTACGCCGCTTGCATACCAGCTTCATACTACCCTTTGACCGCGAGGATGCCTTTCAATTGGTGCAGAAGCTGGCTTCTACCCTGGATTACGTAACCGGAATCATTGACCGTATGATACTATATAAGGCTGGGGAGCCAGATATCCGGGTCAAAGAGATGGTTGAGGTGTTGTATACATCTATCACCCTGCAGGAGAAGGCCTTGAAACTCTTAGACCAGGTGGAGAAGAACAAGAAAGAAATCGTAGAATGCTGTGCCGAGATCACCAGGCTGGAAAAAAGGCAGGACTCTCTGTACCGCAACAGTCTGGCCTACTTGTTTGATAATGAAAAAGACCCGGTTGCTATTATTAAATGGCGCGAAGTCTACGAACACATTGAGATGGCCCAGGATTACGTCGAAGACGTCGCCGAACTCATTACCAACATAGTGGTCAAGTATTCTTAATAGACGCAGATAACGCTGATTAAATGGATTAACGCAGATCTTTATTTGATATTTTTGCATACAAAAAGGCTTGGGGAAGAATTATTTCTTACCTAAGCCTTTTTCAATGGTAATAAATCTGCGCAAATCATAAAAGATCAGCGTTATCTGCGTCTATTTTGTTTCTCCCTAGATCCAGCGGCGATAGCGGAAGATGCCCAACATGGCTGCGGCCAGGGCTGCCATCCCCAGCAGTACATAGATCATATAAAAGGGATTGTCAGCGCCGGGGATATGCACGTTCATACCGAAGAAACCGGTTATCACGGTGAGCGGCATCATGATTATAGATATGATGGTCAATACGGTAATGATCTCGCTGGTCCTGCCGTTAATAATAGAGTAATAAGTTTCAGTGGTACTGTTGACCAGGTCACGATAGGTATTTGCAGTGTCCAGCACGCTATCCAGGTGGTCGACTAGATCCAAATAGTAAGGGATATTCTCTTCATTGACCAGGAAGGAATAGTGACCATTGATATTCCCGAATATCCTGCGCTGCGGGATGAGTACCTTGCGCAGCAAAATAATAGTACGTTTTAGCGCCAGTATCTCTTCGGTGATCTCCCGGCCGCGGTCCATAAAAATACTATCTTCCAAATCGTCGATGCGTTCACCTAATCGAGTTATTATCGGGAAGTAGTCATCGACCATGTTATCAACTATTCGGTATAGCAAATGCTCCGGGCCGAGTACCATTAATTCGGTTTCCCGCAAACAAACGCGAGCTACCTTGCCAACAGCCGCCAGAGCGATAGGATGGATGGTGACGATATAATTATTGCCCATAAAAACATCGAGCTCGATGCTGGAGATCTCATCTTCCTCTTCAGCTTCTTCAAAATAACGCAGGGCGTGGAAAACGAAGAAGTTGTATTCATCATAGCGGTCAAGCTTGGCCCGGGGACTGATTTGCAGACAATCTTC
The DNA here is from genome assembly GCA_012729835.1 of Syntrophomonadaceae bacterium. Taxonomy (GTDB): domain Bacteria; phylum Bacillota; class Syntrophomonadia; order Syntrophomonadales; family Syntrophomonadaceae; genus Syntrophomonas_A. The sequence continues at coordinate 2,504 of JAAYCK010000054.1, read as the reverse complement.
CAGAGCCAGGGGATGGAAATCGAAAAGGTCTCCAATATAATTCAGCTCTGTAGCAGAGCAATCATAGATGTCTATCCATAGCAGGCTTTGTGGATTGGCCAGCAGGGTATCCTTTTCGGCCAAGTCAACATCGTGGAACATAGAGTTCTTTTCGTAATCGTAGAAGTAGGTTTTGATCATGCGCGATCCCTCCAGAAACGGAAGAGTCAGGCATTAATCCAGCGGCTCAATGCAACCCTCCCGGACTTGTTATTTAGGTTAATCCAATGCCATGATCGGTATTCGGGTATAGGTTCCATATCATCACCGCCTTTCTTTAGACTCCTCTATTTATATACTCTTTACGGTCAGGTTTTGTCAACTCTAGAGCAAATATAATCATATTTTGCCGCTTTTTTTGGCAAAATAAGCGGCAAATTGGTTCGCTTACACCATAGTCATTACGATATATGGATGGTAATTGATTTGCGTCCAAACGGATTTAGAAGGAATTGTGGATGATAGTATATAATCTATTATAAGCTCCAAAAAACTATTTGAGAGGATGGTAAGGTTGACGTTGAAGATAAGCATACTAGTGGAGAATACTACCGCACATATGGGCATGCTGGGTGAATGGGGCCTGGCTATGATGATAGAGACTGAAGACAAGCGTTACCTGTTTGATACAGGCAGTCTAGGGTCTATAATAAATAACAGCCGGGTTATGGGCCTAAGCATGGATGGTTTAGATGGTATTATTCTCAGTCATGGACATGCTGACCACACCGGAGGCCTGCTGAAAGTGCTGGAAGAACACCAGGTGCCGGCAGTGTACGCTCACTCCAGGATATTCGCAAGGCGCCCATTACCTGGTACCACTCGCCAGATCGGTTGTGCTTTTGCACTGACTGACCTGGAAAAAGCCGGAGTGAAAATGGTTCATATAGATGGTTTTCAGGAAATCGCTCCAGGCATATTCTTTTCCGGAGAGATACCCCGCAAAACAACTTACGAAAATGTTGGAGGGGCCTTCCAGGTAGAGGAAGATGGTGAGTTGAAACCAGATTTGCTGGAAGATGACATAGCCCTAATAATCCGCCGGGATGATGGCCTGGTGATTGTAAGTGGCTGTGCTCACTCCGGGATTATAAACATTATCGAACATGCCATAGAAAAGACCGGAGAAAAGAGGATTCTGGGTTACATTGGCGGGACCCATCTCTTGACCGCTTCGCCGGAGCGATTGGACCAGACCATAACCGCTTTGCAGGGATATGATATTAAAAAGCTTATAGTATCGCACTGCACGGGTTTCTACCCGGCTGCTCGTCTCTATAATGCGCTGGGGGACAAGGTGGTAAAAGGGGAAGCCGGCATGAGCTTTGAATTTTAATGCCACCCGTTGTATTGTATCGAATAAAGGGGGAGTAGTTTTTGAATAGAAAGAGGATTCTTGTCATCTGTTTGTTGTTGGCATCCCTATTACTTAGCGGGTGCAATTTTGATACCGGAAGGTTGTTTAAATCGGCAACCGGGCAGGATGAACAACCGCTCATCAAAGCAGAGATCGTATTTACCGATGGAAAAACTCTGGTTACCTATCTAAAGGACCTGGGTATAGAGGACACCGGAAAGGTCTATGTTGGTGGTGCTTCATCAACCAATTTGTATGATGCCAAGGGTAACATAATCGGTGCGTTTAATTATCAGCGTGTGCTATATATCAAGATACTGCCGCCCAAATCCAATGCGGAGGGATCCGCCAACTAATCTCCGGGATCAGATTGGTCCTGTAACAGCAATGCTCTGTAGCCGATGTGAGGTCCTTACTTCAGATTTTTAGTGTTTTCTAGTAAGTTGCTAGCAGCCAAAGGAAAGGGAGGATTATTGTGAGTACAGTCAACGCCCGGTGTCTTATGTGCGGCAAATCATACGCGGTTCCAGAAGATCACAAGGACTATAAGAAGATGGAGAGTCAGGGTAATGCTGCTACCTTCATCTGTGATTTTTGCAGCAATAAGGTGCGTCATGAATCCGATGAACAAAAGAAACCGAAAAAACCGATGTAGTTTTGTTAATAGTCAACCAAGCGATAAGAATTAGAGGAGTAGGACACTGGAAAGCTTTTTCATTGAAAAGGACGGCAGGTCGATTGCTGCCTGTCGGAGCATACCTGAGTGCGACTATATCATTATAATCTGTCACGGCTTTCGCGGAGCCAAGGAGAACAGCGGCAAGCTCGTCCCCTTTGCTAAGCGCCTGAATAATATTGGGTATGGGGTCCTGGCTTTTGATTTTTCCGGCAGCGGGGCCAGCGATGGCGATTTTAAAGACATTACCCTATCAGGGCAGGCTGAAGATCTCCGCTGTGTTATCAATTATGTCAGCTCAAGGTATAACCAACCTATCTATTTGCTGGGGCGCAGCTTCGGGGGGACTACGGTTTTGGCAGCTGGAGCGGGGGATACTCGGGTGGCAGGTTATATCCTTTGGTCGGCCCCGGTGCTGTTGGAGAAAACCTT
>JAAYCK010000053.1 GCA_012729835.1 Syntrophomonadaceae bacterium | reverse complement strand
TAAGATTGCCGCGTCGCTAACGCTCCTCGCAATGACAAGAACCGAGTTTTCGCAGCAATGACAGGGCTGGGGGATCTGCGTTATCTGCGCCCGGAGGGTCTGTGTGCGGCACCAGCCGCTGCGTCTATTCTACGTGCGATTTTTACTGGGAGATGAGAGTGTGAAGCGGAAAGAAGGCAAGGGTTTAAAAAGGGACGCAATAATCGATGCCGCAGTACAGGTTTTTTCCAGTAAGGGCTATCATAATACCCGTATGGAAGAGATAGCTATTGCCGCCGGTATTGGCAAGGGCACTATATATGAATACTTTGAGAGCAAGCTGCAGCTGTTCCAGGCCTTGATGGAGAGGAGTCTGCAGACTTATTACAGCAAGATGGAGACCAGTGACCTGCAGCAATTGGGCTTCCGGGAACGCCTTTGTCATTTGCTCGAGGCAAATTTCTCCTTTTCGCGGGAAAACAAGAATTTGGCGCGGATCATCTACTGGGATACTGATGTTATTGATGAGGAACTGAAAGAATGGGGCTTAGCCATTCGTAAGGAAAAAGAAGAGAAATTGAAAGCTATAGTAGGGGAAGCGATAACCCGAGGCGAACTGCGAGAAGTAGATTCTTACCTAACAACCTTAGTGATCATGGGCTGCCTGGAATCTATGTATGTGCCTATTATCTTCGAAGACCTGGATCGGCCTGCGGATGAACTGGCGCTGCAGGTCGTTGATATGATCATGCAGGGGATAGGGAATAAATAGACGCAGAAGGGCTACGGATTTTTCGCCACGGATTAACACAGATTGACATAGATTTTTTTACGAGGAAGTCCCCCGTATTCGGGGGAATGGATTATAGGGGCGGATTCGATTTATAATGGCTACCCTCTTGTTTGTCATTGCGAGCGCAGCGAAGCAATCTCCCCCCATAAGACGGTTATAGATTGCCGCGTCGCTGCGCTCCTCGCAATGACAGGTACGCTAGTTTTCTCAGCAATGACAAGTACACGGGGTTCTGTAGTAACGGCCGGGGAAGATTGCCGCGTCGCTGCGCTCCTCGCAATGACATAATTTTTTAATCCCTTAAAAAGGGTGGATTTTATGAGGTTTTATAGATACATAATCGGGCTGGTTCTATTCTTGAGTCTGGCGCTAATCAGTCCGCTTAAGGCGGAGGCTTTCAGTGACACTAATCAACACTGGGCCAGAATGGAGATAGAGCATTTAAATAGCCGGGAAATATTATCCGGCTATCCGGACGGCTCATATCGCCCTGAGTCCAACATCAGTCGCCAGGAGTTTATTGTACTGTTGATCAGGGCTCTGAATAAGCAAAGTGAAGCCGAGGTATTACAGAACGGCACCCCTTTCTTCTCTGATGGTGATACATGGGCTAAGGGGTATATTGAATTGTCCCATGAGCTGAGTGTCATTGAGGGAACCGGGCAGAACCGTTTCTCTCCGACCCGAATGATCAGCCGTGAAGAAGCGGTTACCATTATAATGGGGTGCCTGGAAGAAGAGGCTGAAGCCGGAGGAAGGTTGATTTTCCAGGATGAATCCCAAATTTCCGATTGGGCCTATTCCTCCGCGCTGCTGGCAGTCAACCAGGGAATGATAAGTGGTTTTCCTGATAATACATTCCGTCCGCAGAACAATCTTACCCGGGCTCAGGCTGCCCTGTTGCTTGAAAACCTCCTGAAAGCGCTGGGACGTGAATATCAAATTCAGGGCACCATTACCAGCCTGGACCTTGCCGCTAACCGAGCTACGGTAATTATTGCCGATCGCCCTGAGTATTTCGAACTGGCTCCGAAGGTATCCGTATGGAACCAGGAGCATCATCAGCCGTTATCTGAAATAGTCTTTCCTGCTGCAGCCTGTATAGACCTCGATTCACGCGGAAAACTCGCTTTCATTCTCATCTCAGATCCCACTGATACAGTTTCTCCTGTTAGATTCACCCGAAGCAGTATGGCTGATGCCTATGAGCCGGGTATTTATCAGAACAGTCCGGTAGCGCTGGCCAATGAAGAAGAAAAAGATGATATGCCGGCTGCCAGGGATCGTCAGGCAGCAGCTAGTCTGCTGGCTACCAGAGAGGCTATGGGAGTCAGAAATTTTACCGGAGCGACCGGGGCTACAGGTCGAGGACAGCTGGTAGCTGTCATTGACAGCGGTATCGACCCGGGTCACCCTGACTTGCAGAGTACCAGTCAGGGCTACCGGAAGATTGTTGATTTCATAGATTTGACCGATGAAGGCAAGGTGGATTTATCTGCAATAAAACCTGTGGATGGATACCTGATTATCGGGGGCAACCGGATAGATGTGCATAATATACATAATGCGCAAGGGGTCTTTATGTATGGCTATTTTGATATGGACTTCCTGCCGGAGAGTTCTGGGTTAGCTTCAAACAAAATGTTGATCATTCTGACAGCTGATACACCAAACAGCGGCTTTAATATTGCCTATTTTGATACTAACAGAGACGGGCAGATAAAGGATGAAAAGAAGATCAAGAGCTACAGCCAGGATGGTCAGACGTTATCCATAAAGGGAGATAATGGCCGCAGTTTCAGTATGGTCATCAGTGAAATGTCTGATAATGGATCATCCATCAAATTAGGTTTTGATGGATTAGGTCATGGCACCGAAGTAGCAGGGATTGTTGCCGCCCAGGGCGGGGTGAATGGTGTAGCGCCAGATGCGCAATTGCTGGTTATTAAGGTAATGGACAGTATGGGAACCACCTCATTAAAGAAGCTGGAAAGTGCTTTGAGTCTGGCCGCAGAACGGGGAGCAGGGGTTGCCGTTGTCAGTTTAGGGCAATACCACATGACAGATGCGGAACGAAAGTCACTGGAGAACAGAGTTGCCTTGATCTGGAAGAGTAAGGCGATGATTGTTTGTATGGCAGCGGGCAATAGTGGACCCGGGATCAAGACTGTAGCTGACAGCACGGGAATAGATCACATATTGACCGTAGGCGCTTATGCCACCCCTGAGATGTGGGCGACCGACTATGGTTGGAAGGTGGCTGACCCGACCATGTGGTACTTTAGCTCCAGCGGTCCGGCGACTGATGCCGGTATTGCTCCAGTATTAGTGGCACCGGGCAGTGCGATTTCAACATATCCTACCTGGGCTGATTCTCCCTATCGTCAGGACGAGGGGACCAGTATCGCTGCTCCACATCTGGCCGGGGCAGCAGCCTTATTATTGGATGCTAATGCTCATTTATTATTCAGTGCAGACCCCGCACCGGTTTATCAGGCACTGCTGACCAGCGCACGCCCAATTAAAGATGTTCAAGCGGTAGAACAGGGTATGGGGACGGTTAACCTGGTCGGTGCATGGCAGGAACTGCAAAGTAAGACGAACATGCTAGGTGCTCTGGAAGCACGGCAAAACAGTCCAGGTGAAGGCCTGGCACGGGGATTGTATACCAGCAGTGTGACCCCGGCAGCTTTATCATTACATCTGAAAAATGATGGAGATACCGGCACGGTTTTGTCGCTGGGCGGTTTTGCCGATTGGATCAAACCGCGGCAAATCAGTGTACAGGTACCAGCGCACAGTGAACGCATCGTCGATATCGATTATGCGGAATTAAAAGAACCCGGCCTTTATAGTAGTTTTTTAGCGGCGGATGACAATAACACTTCCGGGTTGGATCTGGCAGTTTTACAAACGGTAGTCGTTCCTCAGGATACATTTCCGGTCAAGGAAATACATAACACGGACAAGCTAGGTCCGGGGAGAATGAAGCATTACTTCTTCAAGGTAGTGGGAGGGAACGATCTGCTGGTCTTTAGACTGGTTATCAATGATGGCAAAGGAAGAGGACGGATAACAGTGATAGCACCGGACGGCAGCAGGGAAACCAGTGCTTATGCCGGTCAAGGTGATGGACAGAGCGTGCTGTCATCCAGTCTTTCCTATCGTAATCCATTAAGAGGTATTTGGGAGGTAGTGGTATACAGCTCGGTCTCGTTAAGTGATTATGAGCTTGAGCAGACTGACTATATGTTACAGACCAAGGTCGAGGGTGATGGTCATGACAGTGTCGTACCCTCGGATGATCGTTATTTAGTCAGTACGGTAGTGCCAGCTTTTACACCGGGCCAACGTACGCAGCTGACCCTCTTCTTCTGGAACCGGGGCAGCAAACTGCCTGCCAATGGATTAGTATCGATAAACGGACGCTTATATGAGATACAAAACGGAATGGTCAGCCTATCGTATGTTCCGCAGCAAGAGAATATTTACCTAAAACTTGCCTGGTAAACGCTTTCTCTCCTCCATTCTCTCCTCATTGCCGCTTTGACTTGATTAAGGAAATGTATTACTATAGTCCTAGTAAATCAGTGGCTGGATTTGAGCTTTCGAAATCCTGATAGTTATTCATATTAAATAAGCAAAAGCATCCTGGAGGTCTCTATGCGCTTAGGCAAAGTGTTGGTGGTTTTCGGAACCCGACCGGAGGCAATCAAAATGGCTCCGGTAATCAATGAGCTGAGAAAGGTCAAAGATATTGAAACAGTAGTTGCTGTTACCGCCCAGCATCGCGAGATGTTAGATCAGGTTTTGGATCTTTTTGACATCAAACCCGATCATGATCTTAATCTGATGAAAAAGGAACAGGACCTGTTCAGCATTACAGAAGGGGTCCTCGAGGGTATCAGACCGATAATTGAAGAAGAGAAGCCGGATCTCGTGCTGGTGCATGGTGATACTACCACGACTTTTGCAGCAGCTTTGGCCGCTTTTTATTGTAAAATCCCGGTTGGTCACGTTGAGGCGGGACTCAGGACCCGCAACAAATATTCACCGTTCCCGGAGGAAATGAACCGCAGTCTGACCGGGAAACTGGCCGAACTGCATTTCGCTCCTACCGACACCTCCCGCGAAAATCTCTTGGCGGAAGCAACCGCTATGTTTAAGATATGGGTTACCGGCAATACCGTTATCGATGCACTGCTGCAAACAGTAAAACCCGATTACCAATTTGGACCTGAATTTGCCGGAATAGATTTTTCCAAACGACTGCTGCTGGTTACCACCCATCGCCGTGAAAACTGGGGAAATCCCATGCGGGAGATTTATCGCGCATTAATAGATCTGACTGATCGATTCCCCGATACGGAAGTGATTTTCCCTGTACACAAAAACCCCATTGTACGTGATACAGCGTTTGAGATGCTGGGGAACCGTCAGCGGATCCACCTACTGGAACCGCTTGATTATGAACCCTTCACTCAATTGATCAATGCTTCCTATCTGGTGCTGACTGATTCCGGCGGCATGCAGGAAGAGGCACCCAGCCTGGGCAAACCGGTTTTGGTTCTGCGTGATACTACAGAGCGTCCCGAAGCCTTGCAGGCGGGTACGGTCAAACTGGTGGGGGCGGTATATCAAAAGATAATGGATGAGGCCTCACTTCTCCTAAGTGACAGCAGTGAATACGAAAAAATGGCCCGGGCTATCAATCCCTACGGCGACGGCAAAGCCGCCCGCCGCATCGCCAAGGTAATAACTGATTTCCTGTACGTCCGTATCGGGACGACGAACTTCTAGAATTATGAATTTTCAATTTTTAATTCTGAATGAAGGATGCAAACGCATAGCGTTTGCAATAGATAAAACAATGGAAAGCTCTACTTTCCTACCTTAATTAATAATTTAAAATTAAAAATTAAGAATTACTCCAGGAGGCTCTTATGTCTGCAATTAAATTTGGGACGGATGGTTGGAGAGCGATCATCGCCCGTGATTTTACCTTCGCTAATTGCCGAATAGTGGCACAAGCTATCGCCAGTTACATAAACGGCCAGAACCTGGGGAAGAAAGGGCTGGTCATAGGATACGACAACCGTTTCTTATCAGAGGAATTTGCGGCAGATTGCGCCCGGGTCATCGCCGGAAATGGGATCAAGGTTCATCTTTTTAAGAAGGCCAGCCCAACCCCTCAAACAGCATTTGCCATAAGAGCTCGGGACACGGCAGGAGCTATAATGATAACTGCCAGTCACAATCCACCGGAATATCAGGGCATCAAATTCATACCTTGGTATGCCGGGCCGGCCTTGCCCGAGGTGACGGATGTTATCGAAGAGGCACTGGAAAGGGTGACCGCCACCGGCAAGGTTTATGAACTGGATTTGGCTGAAGCCAGCCGACTGCATCTGTATGAAGAGATCGATCTGGAAAAGGAATACTCGGCAGCCTTGTTGACGCTAATCAACCCGGACTATATTAGAAAAAATCCGCCTAAAGTAGTTATTGATCCTATGTTTGGAGCCGGGATTGGTTTCCTCGAGCGTATTCTCGGGGAACTAGGCTGTGAAATAAGAAGTATAAATAGCTATCGTGATCCCTTGTTTGGCGGGTCTCTGCCGGAACCGACCGAAAGCGTGCTGCAGGATTTGAAGCGGACAGTTCTGACCTATAATGCCGATATAGGATTGGCTATGGATGGCGATGCTGATCGATTCGGTGTGATCGATCGCGACGGAAGTTTTGTGAGCGCTAATCGCTTTATGTCGCTCCTGCTTCATCATTTGCTTACCGTCCACAAATTCCGGGGACCGGTGTGTCGCAGTTTAGCTACTACTCATATGCTAGACCGTATTGCACGAAAAAATGGAATAGAGACCATTGAGACACCAGTGGGATTCAAATATATCGGAGCCGCCTTGCGAGATAATTCCTGCATAATGGGGGGGGAAGAGAGCGGCGGCGTTTCCATTATCGGACATGTTCCCGAAAAAGATGGTATTCTCGCTTGTTTACTGGCAGTAGAAATGATCGCTTATTCAGGCAAAACTCTGGCAGGACTGGAAGAGGATTTGGCGGCTAAATATGGCCCGGTCATCAGTCAGCGCCTGGATATCCGGGTCAAAGCTGAGGATTGGCCGGATATCAACGATCGCATGCGCGAGTATAGTCCGATCCAACTGGGAGGAATCCGGGTGGAAGCGCTGGATCGCAGGGAAGGGCTGAAAATATTACTGGAAGATGAGAGCTGGGCCCTGATCAGGGTATCTGGTACTGAGCCGCTGTTTCGGGTCTATGTGGAAGCCTGCAGCGAGAAACAAATGGCCGGGATCCAGAAGGAAGTCATCGAGGCCCTGGGGTTGGGGTAGGGGAACGAATAGACGCAGATTTACGCTGATTTATATGATTGACGCAGACAGGTTACGGGGAGACGAATTTTTAGCCACAGATTAACACAGATGGACACAGATTTGATTACGGCAGTATTATCAAGACTTTTGGATGTTGATATAGGTGTTAATCCTTATAAGGTTTTGGCAAGGGGTAGGGGTAACAGAATAGACGCAGATTTACGCTGATTTTCATGATTGACGCAGTTAGGGTTACCGGGAAGACGAGTTTTTTAGCCACAGATTAACACTGATTATCACGGATTTTGCTGAGATGATGCTGAGATAGCTAATCGTCCAAATATACGTTTGTGTGTTTATGATAGGCATAGGTTATGGGATTACGGAAGCGACAAGGTTTTTATTATTGACGCAGATGAGGTTTCCGGGGAGACGCGGTTTTAGTCACAGATGGACACGGCAAACTCTCCGGTGTGTCTTTGCGAGCGGTAGCGAAGCAATCTAAAAAAACTCGGGATTCTGCTATATTGAAAGAAAAGATTGCCGCGCTACGCTCGCAATGACGGGACAATGGGCTATTGCGCATCATGATTTCAGCAGCGATAATACTGCAGAGCAAATATGTCAACTTTTAAAGTTGAATTATTAGTAATAAATCTGCGTTAATCATATAGATCTGCGTAAATCTGCGTCAATTACCCGGCGTCTATTTATCCTCGGAAAGGTTGGGGTCATTGTGAAGGGTAAACCCGAACAGATGGAACGTTTGGACCGCATCCTGCTTAATGTTGTCAATACCCTGGAAAAGGGCCAGAACGATATCTTTGATATCGCCGAGGAATGCCACCAGCAGGCAGCTTCCATGGAGGTTCAGGTAAAAGAGATCAGTGACGCTATAACCAAGAGTATCGCTGAGGTCAGCCGCCTGGAAAAAATTGAACGTTATGCCCGACTTCGTTTAATGGAGATCAGTAGAAACTTCCGGTCTAATTCTGAGGAAACCATCAAGGAGGTCTATGATAAAGCACGGGAACTGCAGGTAACCTTGGCCAATGCGCGCCAGGAAGAGGCAGCTCTCCGTCACAGACGTGATGAGATGGAACGGCAGCAGAAGAAGATCAAGGAGATAGCGGTGAGGGCGGATGGTTTCCTGGGCTCGACCAGTGTGGCGTTAAAGGTTTTGCGAGGGAATATCGAAAGAATTAATGATAATATGGAAGAGTCAGTCCGCCGCCAGCAGATGGAGATGTGGATCATCGAATCCCAGGAAGCTGAACGCAGGAAGATCGCGCGTGATCTCCATGACGGACCGGCCCAGAGCCTGGCCGGCATCCTCATTCGTCTGGACCTGATCAAGCAGCTCTGGCAGGGTGATATGGCCAATATAGTTGTTGAGCTGAACAGCATCCAGGACATGGGACGGGAGACGCTGAGCGATATTCGCCGGGTAATGTTTGATTTGAAACCATCTTTGTTCCATGAAGAGAACTTCAGTACCACGCTGCTGGAGTATTTCAATGATTTTGAGGACAAATATAATTTTACCATTGATTTTTCGCCTATCGGCAGTATCGGTAAATACGAACTGCCCTTGGAGATCGCCCTTTTCCGCCTGGTACAGGAAGCTATAACCAACATCAAAAAACATGCCGGGGTCAGGCGGGCAATGGTTAAGATCGAGGATACCGGTTCTTATCTGACCATTGTTATTAAGGATGACGGCTGTGGTTTTGACCTGAATGCCGATCATTCAGATAAAGAGCGTTATGGTATCATTGGTATGAAGGAAAGGGTCGGACTCTTTGGGGGTGAGCTGAATATCATTTCATCACCGGGTTCTGGCACTCAGGTGATTGTCAAAGTTCCATTGGAGGGGGAGGCTGGACTTGGGAAAAATAAGAGTACTGATAGCTGATGACCATGCACTGGTTAGAGAAGGGATCCGAAAGCTGCTGGAACTTGACGCCGACATTCAGATCCTTAATGAGGTGGGTGACGGACAGGGAGCCATTAACCTGGCCCGCCGTGAAAAGCCGGATATCATTCTTATGGATGTAAATATGCCGGGAACGGACGGGGTAACAGCGACCCGGGTCATCAAGAAGGAGATACCGGAGATACACGTCATAGCGCTGACCATTTATGAGGATGAAGAAGTAGTTGAGATGGTCAAAGCAGGGGTATCGGCCTATGTGTTAAAGGATGTAGCCGGTGCTGAGCTGATCGATACTATACACCGCGTCATGCAGGGTGAAGTGGTCATCCATCCCCGGGTAGCCAACCGTCTGGTCCGGGAATTGGCACGTAATGACAAGAAGAACGAGGATACTCGTTTGACCAAACGCGAAAAGGATGTACTGCTACTGCTGGTTCGGGGACATAGCAACAAGGATATGGCAGACGTGATGTTTATCAGTGAGAAAACGGTAAAAAATCATCTTACCAGCATATTCAAGAAACTAGGAGTCAAAGACCGCACCCAGGCCGCAGTCTATGCTCTCAAACACCACATCGTTGAGGACGAATAACATAATAATTTTTAATTTTCAATTATGAATTTTGAATTTACGAAGGCACCGTTGGGGTGCCTCATTTTATATTATTGAAACGCGTGGCGTTTCAAACATTAATTTAACATTAAGAATTAAGAATTCAAAATTAACCCAGTGTCTCTATAATGGAATCAGCCTGCCTCCTTCCGGCATATTATATATTAGGATACCGGGAGGGGGTTTTTTCGTGGTGATTTTACTTAAATCACTTTGCTTGATCATATGGCTCGCCATCATGCTGGCATTGATGGGCAGCAACCAGCGGGGGCAGGTCTGCTCATATCGTGAGGTCGCGCTGTACCTGAATGATGAGGATGACCTGGAGGGGATAATCGAGCAAAAAATCTCCCAACTGGGTCCAAGGGACAGATTAATAATACATGATAGAGGCCAGGCTGGGGCCAGGCATCGGGTAGTGATCCAGCGCCTGATGCGCAAAAATCCTTCGGTCGTGTACTACCAAAGCATACCGGAGCTTTAGTATACTTAACTTAGAGAAGGACTTTGTGCTATAATGCTAGACAAATAATGTAGACTATAACAGGTGAGGAGACTATCTCCAGCCAGATATACACATCAGCTGTTATTTTAAGGGGTTTGGAAATGCTTAATAGGTTCCTGGACATTCTCTTTCCTCAGCAAAACTGCTGTATATGTAGGAAGGAAGGCAGATATAGTACCCGGCGTCCCTGGTGCGAAGAATGCCATAAAACAATGTTCAACATGCGCAACTGCATGTCGATCTGTGATAAATGCGGCAAGTGCCTCGAAGAAGGTGAGGGGCTGTGCCGGGACTGTCAGACCAACCCACCGGGTTTTGATATAGCCAGGGCGGTGGGGCCTTATGATGAACCGTACCGCATTGCCATCAAGGTATTGAAATTTATGGGACGTCGGCATCTATCGGTGCAGATGGGTCATTTGATGGCTAGGGCAGTACAAGCTGAACCTAGATTTATGCCGATCGATCTTATTATTCCAGTACCGGTTTCCCAGGCCAATTTCAAACAGCGGGGTTTTAACCAGACGGAGGAGCTAGCCAGGCAAATAGCTAAAGACCTACATATAAAAATGGATGCCGGCCTGCTCCGGCGAGTCAAAGAGACCCCCTCACAGCGGGAACTTACTAAAGAAGAAAGAGAAAAAAACCTATTATTTGCATTTCAGGTAAAGGACAATAAAAAAATATATCGAAAGAATATATTATTGGTAGATGATGTTTATACTACCGGGTCAACCGGCCGGGAATGTACTCGAACTTTGTTAGAGGCGGGAGCGGCCAGGGTTTCACTTATCACATGGGCTACTGGGAAGGGGTTCTAGAGATCGAGAGGAGGATGCCTGATGGGATTGAATCTGAAGAATTGTCCTAGGTGTGGACGGGTATTCCCTGCAGGGTCAGGGAGAGATATCTGTAGTAAATGTCTGGAGGCAGAAGACGACGATTATGGAGTGGTACGCCGGTATGTTCGCGATCATCCGCGATCAACCGTGGTCGAGGTCGCCGAGGAGACTGGAGTCGATGAGGAAGTCATTCTTCAATATCTCCGCGATGGCAGATTGATGTCTAATTCCTTTTCCTCGGTCATCAACTGCGAGAGATGCGGTAAAAGCATAAGAGGGGGCAGATACTGCGACAGCTGCCTCAATGTTATAGATTCTCAAATAAGAGGGGTCGACCCTCCCAAAGAGGACGAACCCAAGGCCAAAAACCTGGGTAAATCGTCTAAAGGGATGCATATTAAGAACAACATCTTCTAAACCAATCAAGGGTAAATCTATCAATTAAAAGTGGCAATAATAACGAGAAAATAAAAGATATATTAAGAAATATTTCAATAAAAACATTTAAGAGGCGTTAAGCCTCTTTGCTTTTTTTGCGACAATAAAACAAAGGCAAAAACTACGAGGTGAGAAAAATGCTGATTTCCAAGACCCAACTGCAAAACATCCTAAAGGTCTATGGTAAAGCTCCTGGTGCCAAAGTAGGAGGCGTTACCCCTAGCAATGCGGTGGTTAAAAATGATGAACTGGCTATTTCTCGGGAAAGCAGGATCACGCAAAAGGCCATGCAGGCGATTAAACAGGCGGATGATATCAGGCTTGATCGTGTAAGTGAATTAAAGGAACAGATTTCCGCCGGGACCTATACGGTATCTGATGATGAGGTAGCTGAAAAAATCATAGAAACCGCCATCCTGGACCGACTGATATAGCTATCGTATGCGGTTACCCCCAGGGCTCGTGTTCCCTGGACGAGAAAGCGGTGAATAGTGGTGGAGAACCTGCTCAAGGACTTTATTTCAGCAGTTGGCAAGGAGAATGAAGTATTAGCCAACCTGGCTGAGATCGGGGAACAAAAGCGGCAGTACATTATCCTGGGAGAAATCAAGCAACTGGATAGTTTGATTCAAAGAGAGGGCATCGTATTAACCAATCTGGAGCGATTGGAGGGTGCCCGCTTTAAATTGCAGCAAGAATTAGCGAAAAAGTGGGGACTGCCGATAGGTGAACTGGTAGCCACCGAAATGCTGAAAATAGTTAAAGAACAGCATGGCAACTATTATACTGAGCTCTCCCAAAGCATTGAGCAACTGGATTACAACCTGACCAGGCTCAAAGCCATAACCCAAAACAACCATGGCCTGCTTGAACAGTCCCTCGAGTTTATATCGACCATGGAAAGCATGATCGAAGGCGACGTGGCCGGCACCTATTCTGACAGCGGCGACAAGATCGATGAATCCCTTCTGCGAGTAAACCGCAACCTGCTGGACAAGAAAATTTGAGAAATTTTAAATTGTGAATTATTAATTTTAAATTAGGGATAGATAATCTGCGATTTTTTAAAATATAAGCGAAAGCGGTGGATATTCATCCGGGATAATGTGATTCAGCGCAAGAGCTATGAATTTGCTTTAGATATCATACAAACGTACCAGACCCTACGTAATAAAGAACATGAATATGTTTTATCAAAACAATTATTGAGGGCAGGAACCAGTATTGGAGCGAATATTGAGGAAGCTTTAGCAGCAAGCAGTAGGAAAGATTTTATTCACCGAATGAGCATTGCTTCAAGGGAAGCCAGGGAGACAGTATATTGGCTTAGACTACTTGGTGATAGTAGCTTGTTGAAGGATGACAACAGTATTCTAATTGACAAAGCTACTGAATTGGTGAGGTTATTAACGGCCATAGTGAAGACTTCAAGTAGCTCCAATGATCAATAAGAACTGTGAAACAGTTCTTTACCTAAATTTAAAATTGACAATTAAGAATTAATAATTAATAAGGGGTTATTATTATGGCAACCAGTTTTATGGGAATAGAGATTGGCAAGAGGTCGATATTGACGCATCAGGCGGCATTGAACACAACGGGTCATAATGTTGCCAATGCCAATACAACCGGTTACTCGCGGCAGGCAGCCGATATAGTGACCACTATTCCTTACCCGGTTCCCTCACTGGTCGATGGGCAAAGGGTAGGGCAGTTCGGTACTGGCGTGGATATTGCCGCTATCAACCGGATTCGCGATGCCTTTGTTGACGGACAGATCAGGAGTGAGAATCAGGTTTTTGGTTACTGGTCACAGGTACAGGACGGCTTGGATAAGGTCGAGACCGTTATCAATGAGCCCTCCGAAGATGGTTTGAGATCGGTAATGGACAAGTTCTGGCAGGCCTGGCAGGACCTTTCCGCCAATCCCGAGAGCGAAGCGGTACGTTCCGTGGTAGTTCAGAGGGGGTTGGCCCTGAGCGAGGCGTTCAAGGCCACCTTCAAGGAACTGACAGACCTGCGTGATGATATTAATGCTTCTATCAAGATAAAAACTGCCGATATCAATACCCTGGCAATCAATATCGCCGATTTGAACCAGCAGATTTTGACCATTACCTCGGCTGGGATGCAGCCTAATGATTTGTTGGATAAACGTGATCTCCTGGTCGATGAACTAAGCCTTCTGGCCGATATTGAGGTTTTCCAGAAGGATAATGGGATGATAGATCTCCAACTGGGCGACCGCTTGCTGGTACAGGGCAAAGACTGCTATAAGCTAACTACAGTTGCTGATGACGCAGGCATGCACATGGTTATATGGCAGGATACTCAGTTAAGGGCCAAATTTACCAACGGCGAGATGCGCGGTTTGCTGGATTTGCGTGGCAAGACCGATTTGCGGGCCGATCGCTATTCCGATTATAAAGAATTGCTGCCCGATATGATAAATAATTTGAATGAATTGGCCAAGACCCTGGTGATCAAGATTAACGAGGTGCATCGCGCCGGCTATAGCCTGAACAATAAACAAGCGTGTCCGGATGGCACTGACTTTTTTACCATGCCGGACGCTGATCCCGACCTTTTTGAAAACTGGGCTGACAATATGATCGTCAACCAGAACCTGATCAACAATGTGAAAAACCTGGCGGCTGCCCAGCACCGTACCTGGGAGAAAAATTCCAGTAACGCCGATGTGCGGGCCAATTTCGGTGATGGGTCCAATGCGCTCGCTATAGCTCAGTTAAAGCACAATCTGAACGAGGTAATTTACCCTATCAAAACCGAAGGACTTACCCTGAATTTTGATACCAGCCAGGCTGCTTCTCATCTGCCGGTGACCATCCGTATCGACACCGGCAGCGGGCCCCAGAATATCACCCTGGATCCACCTGCCAACTTCCGTGATTTGAAAGAGATGGCTGAAAAGCTGCAGGAGGAGATTGATGCTCGTGATCTGGGGGTCGAGGTCCGTATTGAAGGGAAGAGCAACGGTTCAGGCGGAGAACTGGTGTTTTACTCTACATCAACCACCAAGACCTCGATGGAGTTCATCTATCCCGACTCGGGAATTATCGATCTCAGTGCTACCGGCCTGCAGAATGGAGAATACTCGCTTATCACTGAACTGAATGCCGCCGCTGCAGCAGCTACCAACCTTAACCTGGTCCAGACCTATTGTCAGGGAAATGCCCATACTATTGTAGACGGTGCAACGCTTACCCTGGTCAATCCAGACAACCTGAACGCATCTATCCAATTAACCATAGCTGATATCAATACCGCCACCCGTCAAGTTATTTACAGCTACACCACGCATGAGTATACCACAGCTGGTGTACCCACTACTGTAAACGGTAATTTCACTTTAACTTATGGTGTGGCAGGCCCGCAAACGGTAGCCGTGGGGAATCTGCAATTGACCTTCGAGGGGTTGGAAACTGCCTCTGAACTTAATCTAGTTGAGGGTGACAAAGGAGTATATAATGTTACCGCTGGCTATGGCGCCGGGGCTTATCATAAGCTGACTATTGCTGCCGACTATAATCACAACCCGGTGGGACAGCACAGTCAGAGCTTTGTTTTTAATGACGGCGTACTGGACGGACTAATCAATACAGCGATTAATTTTATTAATATCAATGATAATCCGCGCAGTGATGAATATGGCAAGACCTATGACGGGTCCATTTCCCTTACCACCGGGGTATTGGCCGCCCCAGGGCTCAGCGGAGAAGCGGCTGCTCATATATCATTTTACGATGCTAAAAATATGGAGACCTTTATGATTGATCAGCAGACCACCGATGACTTTTGGCGTTCTGTGGCCGCCGAGATCGGGGTTAAGAACCAGGAAGCAATTCGGATGGTCAAGAATGAGGATATGCTATTAAATGAACTGGAAACCAAACGTCAGTCGGTTTCCGGGGTTTCGATGGACGAGGAAATGACGAATATGATCAAGTTTAATCATGGCTTTAGTGCCGCATCTCGTTTTATAACTGTTGTAGATGAACAGTTAGAGACCATAATAAATCGTATGGGACTGGCAGGGAGGTAACCTATGTTAAGAATCACTGATGGCATGATGGTCAACAATACCCGCAGGCATTTGAATTCTAATCTGTTGCGTTTGGACGAATTCGAACGGCAGATTGCTTCAGGCAAAACTATCAGCCGCCCCTCTGACAATCCAGCAGGGACAGTCAAATCCCTGCGTTTACGGACCTCGCTGATGGAGGGCGAACAGTATCTGGCTAATATTAATGAGGCCCTCAGCTTTATGCAGACAACTGATTCTTCTCTAAATGATGTTGACCAATTGATCCAGGCCATTCGAGAGAAGACGGTTCTGGCGGCTACCGGCAGCAATAGCTCCCAATCCTTCAAGGCTATTGCCCAGGAGATAAGTGAACTGCAAGATCAGCTGAGGATCATCGCCAATGCCACCTATGGTAGTAAATATATCTTTGCCGGGACTAATGTTACAGAAATACCTTATGAGAACGGCAAATGGAGCGGAAATGAAGATTGGTTATCGGTGGAAATCGGGGTAGGGGTCAAGGCCGACATTAACATACCGGAAATGAAGAGCTTCTTCATGGGTAAAATGGATTATACCCAGGCGC
Organism: Syntrophomonadaceae bacterium; assembly: GCA_012729835.1. GTDB lineage: Bacteria > Bacillota > Syntrophomonadia > Syntrophomonadales > Syntrophomonadaceae > Syntrophomonas_A. The sequence continues at coordinate 12,378 of JAAYCK010000053.1, read as the reverse complement.
TGGACACTGCCTCCGGTATTAGCAGTCTGGAAGCGAATAACCTTAAGGAAGGCCAGTATCAACTGGCGACCCAGCTGGGTAATTACACCTCCTCTAATATCAGCGAATCACAGAGTTATCTGTCAGCTGTCGCCAACAATAAGAGCTTTTTTTACCAAGATATTCAGCAAGCGGCTACACTAGGAATCAGTCGCGGCTTGTTTGATTTTAGCAACAGTAATGCCAATCAACTAGTATTGCAAGTTGATCAGTCGCTTTATGACAATTTCGGTGTTATTCCTCCGGCTGATCCGCCTGCAATTGCTGACGGTGCGGATATAAGCGCCCAGTTTGATCTGTCAGCTTTACCAGCCGGTTGGACCGCTACCTATCATGATGACGGACAAGGAAATGTAAATATTACCTTCGCCGGGGCCACCGCGCTTAGCGGCGGTGAGACTATTTCAGCGGCGCCTACATGCACACTTAGCCATGCCAACGGCAACAATTATGTTCCTGTCACTGTTACCTTTAATGGGGTTCAGCGGACTTGGAAATCCGCTAATGACGCGATCTACAGTGGCTCCCTGGCCATCGAAGTTATATCAGTTGACCAGGGCCCGCACATGTTTCTAGATTCCAGCAATAGCAATGCCAGTCAGCTGGTATTCAATGTGGATCAGTCGCTATATCAAAGGGATGCAAGTGGCAAGGTGATAAAGCTGGTTAACGATGATGATATCAGCTCCCTATTTGATTTGTCAGCTTTGCCTACATATACAGATACTTTTGGTGTTACTAAACCAGCCTGGGCGGCTACTTATAATGACAACGGGCAGGGAGTGGTCACAGTCACTTTTAAAGTTATATCTGATCCAGAGGGGGATCTAGGTATACCTGCAGCAGCATCAACACTTGCCGGCGGAGAAACCATTACAGCAGCTGCTGCATCCAACATATGCAACTCCAACGGCAACAACTATAATCCGGCTACTGCCACCTTTGACGGGGTGGCAGGGAAATGGGATTATCATGGCGTATCTAATATCACAGCCAATATCAAAGGCCATGTTTATGGCATTGATGGCACCTTACGCAATATAGAATTAAAAAACGTGGTTATGAACATGGAAGCCGAAGTAGGGGAAGCCATTTTCTCTATTGACAGCCTCGATATCGATTCTTCCGGCGATTCTGCTTTTACAAACGACCTGGTTGTATGGAATAATGGAACGGCTGCCCTGGGCGGAATAAACCTGAGAACGGCGGCCCTGCAAGCGGGGGATAAAACCATTCTTAATTTTGGTGCCCAGGCGGCAGTCGCCGGAGCGGAAAAGATCAGCCTAAATTATAATTTTACAGATATAGACGGCAACCAGATAGGCAACGGTGGGTTGAGCTATGTTTTCGATGCGTTAACTATGGATAACAAGACCAAGGAACTGAAGTTTTTTACTATGGACCAAATAACCGGAGTAGTTCAGGATGCCGCTATTACCTTTAAGACTAATACATTGGGGACCTCGGCTTCTGCTGCCGCTTTCGATTATACGGCGGGGTTATTCGGTTATCTTAATGAACTGTGTGGAACGATCGAAAGCGGTAAAATCCCGCAAGTAGGTAATATGTTGAAAGGGATTGACGATCGTCTGCAGGAATTATTGTATCATCGTTCGACGATAGGTGCCCGGGTTAATCGGCTGGAACTCCAGCAGAGCCGTTTGCAGAATGCGGAGACCACCCTGACTGATCTGCTCGCCAAGAACGAGGATACTGATGAGGCCAGGGTCATTATGGAACTCAAGATGCAAGAGAATGTTTACCAGGCTTCATTGGCGGTAGGGGCCAGGATCATCCAGCCGACTTTAATTGATTATCTTAGCTAGCAACATTATCTAACTGTCGGGAGGTTGCGATATGTTAGAACTGCGGATTAATCGGCAGCCTGCTATGATCGGTCTTAATATAACCAAGGCCCAGGTTGATTTGCAGACTACCGCCGGCCAGGTAAATATGGAAACTACGCCCGCCAAGTTGGATATACATTCTCCCGCTCCGGTGCTACATATTGATCAGCGGCAGTGTTTTGCCGATAAAGGCATGAAAAGCATTGACCGCTTTATGTCTGACTGGGTGGCGGAAGCCCATTCAGATTTTGTGACGGGTTTAAGCCGGACAGCTTCGGAAGGAGATCAACTAGCCCGTTTTAGAAGTTGTTCCATAGCAGATATAGTAAACTCGGATTCTGGACAGATGCCGGATTTTGTATTAAAGAGCGTACCGCAGCAACCACCCGAAATATGGTGCGAGGTCTACCCGGTGCAGTTTAACAACCAGGCAGGAGAAGTGCACTTTGATTATATCCCAGCCAGGGTGGAAGCCAACTCCCAACCCGGCCAGGTGGAGACTTATTTATTGCAGAAACCATTTTTGGAGATAAACTGGGTGGGTAAAAATATTGATACCCGGGCCTAGCTATATAATGACTGTTTGTAGTTCACTATGATCAATTGGAGGCTAGAAGAATGCTAATCAACAGTGAGGTGTTGGGTGAAATCGAAATTGAAACAAAGGACATCATTCATTTTGCCAAAGGAATCCCGGCATTCGAAGAATATCAACAGTACGTTATTATTCCATTAGAAGAAAGAAGCCCCTTTTATTATCTGCAATCCGTGCAAAAAACCGATCTATGCCTGGTCATCGCTCAGCCCTTCGTCTTCTTTCCCGACTATGAGATCGAGATTGCCGATGACGAGCTGCAGAGCCTGGAGGTCAACGGTGAAGCTGCCGACCTGGCGATTTATGTTATACTTACAATTCCTGATGATTTCAGGCTTACCACCGCCAATCTGCTGGCGCCGATAGTGGTTAATCCCGAAAATCATCAGGCGATGCAGTATGTAACCGTAGGTAACAAATATTCTTCCCGGCATCTTATTTTTAGGTCTGAAAGTATGGCTGCGGCGGCCAAAGAGGGGGATTAGCCCATGCTGGTACTAAGCAGAAAAATCGGCGAGAGCATAATCATAGGTGATAATATTGTTATAAACATTGTTGATATACAGGGAGATAATATTCGTATTGGCATCGACGCCCCCAAAAGCATAAAAATCTTCCGCCAAGAGGTATATGAAGAGATTCAGGCTGAGAATAAACGGGCTTCCGGTAATCTGGACAACATGAAAACCGGCCTGCAAAAGCTTAAGGATTATCAACCCGGGATTAGACAGGGAGGAGAGGATCACAATGTCGACTAGCAGTGTGTACAGTAATAGAATAACGCTAAGCGGACTGATCAGTGGTATAGATACCGAAGCTGTTGTAAAGAAGCTCTTGACCGGCGAGCAGACTAAATTAGATCGGCTTAAACAGCAACAGCAGATTTTGGAGTGGAAAAAAGAAGCCTACCGGGATATCAATGCTAAACTTCTGGCAGTCAGGAATGCTCTGGCCGATATGAAACTGTCGGCTACCTATAACGCCAAGAAGGTCGCCAGTTCCGATGAAAAGACCGTAACGGCTACTGCCAACGGCGATGCGGTACCGGGGACCTACTCGATAAAGGTTAAGCAGGTGGCCCAGCGCGTCTCCTACTCAAGTACAGCCGCTCTAGGGTCCAGCGGTGACAAATCCAGTATCGCTACCCAATTTGGGTTGGACAACAATGCCAGAATCAAGTTTACCATCAAAGGCAAGGATGGTGAGATTGCTTTTGACTTCAAGGCCGGCGATACCAATATGGATGAGATCGTTAGGGCGATCAATAACCAGGATATCGGACTGAACGCCTTCTACGACTCAGGGGTGGATCGCTTTTTCCTCTCCAGCAACGATTTTGGATCAACTGCTGAAATCAGCGTAAAAGTAGATAGTCTGAACGGGACCGGCAGTTTTCTTAATGACATTCTGAAAATGGGATTTGATTATGGTACCAGCGGGGTCAGCCATACCGTCACCAGCAGCAGCGCCATTGCGGCTACACCACCGGCGGATACGGCCCTATTGAGCAGCCTATATGGCGGCACAGAAACCGTACCCTCGACCGTAACCTTCAGCCTGCAGGGAACCGGAGCTACCGTCTATAATTTCAGCTTCAACACGGCAACGACTACCATAGCCGATCTGGTAAACGGAATAAATGCTCAGACGGCAACCACCGGCATCACCGCGGGGTATAACCCGGCTCTCGGCGCCTTTGCCCTTATCTGCAATGGACCTATCGCCGTTCGAGCGGATGATCAGGAATTTCTGGGCAGCAAGCTTAACCTGGTTATGGACGAAAACAAGGGAACCTCGTGCAAGATAGATTACAATGGCGCAACCGACCTGGAATTCGATTCCAACAACTTTACCCTTAATAATATCAATTTCAAAATCGATCACAATGCCGTGGCGGGCACCCCGGTTACCTTGACGGTCACCAATGATACGGAACAAGCCGTAACTAAGATCAAGGCATTTGTAGACGCCTATAACAAGGCCATTGAGGCCATAAATGGGAAATTAATGGAAAACCGCCCCATGGAAAATCATGCAGTCAAATATATGCCGCTGACCGATGCTCAGAAAGAAGCGATGAGCGAGGATCAGATAAGCGCCTGGGAAACCAAGGCTAAAATGGGTATCATGAAAAACGAAAGTGTTTTACGTACCACCCTGGCAAATTTGCGCAGCATAGCATCCAGTATTATTGGGGACAAAGTAGCCGATGCCAATGTTAAGAGCAAAGATGAACTGGTGGACTATGTAGAATCCACTACCGGCCAACTGGTAAGCAACTGCAAGTACCGGAGTCTGGCCGCGATAGGCATAACTGGCGGTATATATGCATCGGGAAACACAGATAACGGTAAGCTTAATATTGATGAGGATACGCTTAGGGCAGCGCTGGAAAGCAACGCCGACGATGTCAAGAAGCTTTTTACCCTGACTCAAACCGACATTACCGCTACCTCTACCGTAACTTACGGCGGGGAAAATTACACCCGAACCCTTAACTATAATATAGGTATTGCGGCTAAAATGTATGAAGGCCTGACCGATACCATGAGTGAGATAACCAACAAAGCGGGTAGTAATTCCAGTTATTATGACAATAGTAAGCTGGGTCAGGATATCTATAGATTTGAAACGCGTATCGCCGAACAGGAAGAGCGCATGTATGATCTGGAGGATCGCTATTACGCTCGGTTTACTAATATGGAAAAAGTATTGGGGAACCTTAGTTCCCAGAGTGCATGGCTGGCTCAGCAGCTGGGCAATAATTCCAGCAGTTAAAATAATGAAAATTCCAAATAGTAAAGAAGAGAGTGCCGTTCTGCGCTCGCAACGACACCTCACTTAGATTGCACGCTATAACTTACTGTAAATTTTGCGTTTAACCAGACAACCTACCAAAGGTTAGGAAGAAGTTTATTATATAAGCCGGTAATATTTTATGAGTAGCCTTAATTCTGCGAAAATGAGCCTAAAGTGCCAAAAGAATGAGCTAGGGGGATAAATTAACGTATTTACCCCCTTTATTATTTGTCTACCATATTACGATATCAACAGCAGCGGAAATATCGCTTAAATCAATATGCTGGAGGAAGGAGAGAGCTATGAATAGCATCAAAGGCAGATTTACGATTAACCGCTGAAAAATCAAAAAAGCCCTACATGGATGTAGGAGCTGAAAATTACAGGGAGGTAATCATATGATAATAAACCACAATATACCGGCTTTGAACACCTATAACAAGCTAACCATCAACAACACCGGAATGTCCAAGGCCCTGGAGAAACTCTCCTCTGGTCTGAGAATCAACCGGGCGGCTGACGATGCGGCCGGTCTGGCCATATCGGAAAAAATGCGCAGCCAGATCCGCGGACTGGACCAGGCTTCTCGCAACGCCCAGGACGGCATCTCTCTCATTCAAACCGCTGAGGGTGCATTAAACGAGACCCATTCCATCCTGCAGCGCATGCGCGAACTTGCCGTACAGGCGGCTAATGATACCTATACTTCCGAAGACCGTTCCCAGATCCAGTTGGAAATCAACCAGCTTACCGAGGAAATAAATCGCATTGCCACCACCACTGAGTTCAACGGCAAAAGTTTGCTGGATGGAACGACTTCGGCCTTTGTCTCCACCGATAAACTGAGCACCAAAGTCTATATGCGGGACGGCCTCAGAGTCCTGGACCAATTTGGACAGAAGGCTGCCGGCGGCGGCAACTACAAGCTGCAAATCACCGCCGAGGCTGGCGTCAATCAAGTTCAGAAATCCGATATCTTCAAAATCAAGCACGCGGCGGCCGCCACGACTTCAGAAATAATCAGCACCGACATCGACCCCGGCACCAAGGCTATGGTCTGTGTAAACTCTTATACTGCGGGTACTCTGCTGGCGGACGATTGTTTCGCGCTGACCTTTACCTTTACAGATGGGCGGTCATACTCGGTCACCTTCGGTGCAGACAACTCCTTAACTGCCGAGGAAATAGCATCACAGGTCAATGGTACCGCCGGTCTGGGCGATAGACTAACCGCGACAGTCGGCACCTGCGGCTTCAAGTTTGAAGCGAAGGAAACCGGAGATAATTTCACCATGACGGTTAACATCCATAACAGCTCCACCTGTAATTCTCTCATCTGCTTCGGCGGCCTGGTCAATTGTCTGGGAACCAATGTAGAAGCCACAGCCAGCACATTAAATTCATGTGTTACTGCTGGTTCGGCCATATGTATGAATTTCGGATCCGTAAGCGCCAACTTCTGCGCAGCCACCATTGCGGCAGCCGGTATAATAGACGTTACCATGAGCGGCACCATGAAGGCGGGAACCTACTCGATCGATACCGCCAGATGCGTTAGCACTGCTCTCAATCCTAACACTTTCCTGACCTGCATTTATGCGACCGACGGATGCGCTGCCTTCGCAGTTTCCACCGCCTGTGGCCTGATGCAGACCCTGGGCTCATGCATTGTAAACGGTTCGCTGCTTTTCGAGGTTACCAATGTTGATACCAACACCTGCATTGTGACCCTGTCGGTTAAAGCCCTGGTAATGGACATAAAAGGAAACGCTAAAGAGGTTTCCGGTGAGGTCCAAATAATGGGATGCTCTGCCGCTGACTGCGTGCTGGCCTTTGCCGGGTATACTCTGACTATCGGTGCTACCTGCGTCGCCTCCAATATTGAAAAGGGAACCAAGATGCTGATCAATACCACGGCGTCTATGCCGGCCGGCTATGATTCGGTGACCATTTGCTCAACGGGTTGTATTGTTGCCGCTTATGCCTTGTGCACCGAGATGGTGGATAATAAACAAACCACTTTCAGTTTCTATCAGTTGGATGGAGTTACCGGCGAGGAATATCAAGCCAGTGTAACAATAAACACTGGAGTGCTTGATCTCACAACAGCCAGCACCTTCCGGACCAAATTTGATGTCTCTTCTGCTATAGGTGAGGATGCCAGCGTAATTGGAACCATCGCCAACGAGGAAACTATACTGAGAGATATCGATAAATTCTGGGACGCTTCCGGCAACTTCATACTGGAAAGCACCCAAACCATCACCCTGGTACAGGGCAACGGCAAGACAGCGACGATCACGATTTCCGGTGCGGATACTATCGGTGATGTAAAAGCCAAGCTCAATGCCGCCATCGCTGATCAACTAGGACAGGGATGCCTGGCAGGAATCGGCGACGATGATGACCAGTTCGTGTCTTATGTCAGCAAAGCTGACAAAGATGGTCTGGAATCCGTGGCGGGAACCTTCATTATCCGCAGCGCCGTGGCCGGCACCGAAGGTCAGATATCTATCGTGGCTGACGATGCAGTTATCGCCGCACTCAGTTTGACTACTATCCAGAAGGCAGCCAACAATAACTTTACAGTAAAGGTAACCGATGCCCACACTGGCAAAGTTATCGCCGATGACGTCAAGATATCCGAGAATCGTCTGATCGGTGTCGTACATCAGAATGTGGACGTAGAATTTGATGCCAGCACTGGTTTGGTTACCACCTGGGACGCCGTTGAGAAAGACTGGAGACTGACCGGCGGATTAGCCAATATCGGTGAGACCACCATCCATCTGGCCGACAATACCCTGGTACTGCATATCGGTGCTAACCAGAAACAGGACGTAGGTATGGGTATAGGTAATATGAGCGCGGCTGCCCTGGGAGTCCACGCCATCATGATAACCAGTAATACCCTGGCCAACGAAGCTATCGGCAAGATTGATGACGCAATTGACGTGGTATCCAAGGAACGCGCCAAACTGGGTGCAATCCAGAACCGTTTGGAGCATACCATCGCCAACCTGAGCACCACCTCCGAGAACCTGACTGCTGCCGAATCCCGTATTCGTGACGTAGACATGGCCAAGGAGATGATGGCATTTACCAAATATCAGATCCTGGCCAATGCGGCTACTTCGATGCTGGCTCAGGCCAATCAGATGCCGCAGACCGTACTGCAGCTGCTCAGATAATCTTAGTAGAGGCAGACTGGTTTCAAACAAACATCTATGCAAAGAGGCCCTGCAAAGGGCCTCTTTTTTTGAGATATACGTCCAATAGATAGCTGGTAAACTTAGGTGCCACGACTTGCAAGCACCCTTAAGTTTACATAAATCGGTTAAAACAAAAGCCGTGGTTTACCGATAATATATAAAGGCCGGTTATTAAAAAACGTCGGAAAGGCTGGATATGGCAATGACCGTTATGAATAATTACCCCGGGAATTGGCAGGGAGTTATACCCGAAGAAATAAAGACAGTGTCAGGTGGAAAAGGGGATTTGACGGTAAACCTCAGCGTTTGCCTTCCGTATATGGAGCACCTGACCTGTCCCGTCTTTAAACCCCTGGAGAATCTGCAAGTATTGGACCCGGCCTGTGGAACCGGAGAGGTTCTGCTGTTAATGGCCTTAAAATATCCGCAAACTTCATTTACCGCCTGTGATATAAGTCCTGAAGCTCTGGCGCAGGCTCAGAGGTATGTCAATGAACTGGAACTAAACAATATTCAGTTTATTGATAGTCTGCCGGAAGCAGGGGAATATGATTTCATAATGCCCACCAGGCCTCTACAGCAGATTGAAGATCCCAGCGGTTTCCTGGCAAGATTGCATAAAAACCTGAGGGAGCAAGGGGCGCTTAGGATCCAGATTGAGGCTGGAAATCAGACGGGAGATAGGCTCTGCTTGCAGGAGAAAGTCGAGGCAATGAAGGCCGGCCAGTTAAGTTATGAGGAGGCTATGGACCTAGTTAGTGCATTATTGGCCCAGCCGCTTAAAGACCATATAGACGGATTGAGGGAATGTAACCAGACTCTGCAAGAAGCAGGATTCAAGTTCTGGTCCGGGCTGCATCCCCGCAGCTATGAACCGGGTCGTTATTTACAGACTATGAATGATACTTATTTTAACGGCTTGCAGGCAATCGATAAGGCTTACCTGGCGGAGCAGTTCTGCGGTCAAATGCAAATGTATTCATTGCTGTATACCCATCGGGCCTATGATCCATTAATGCCTTCATTTTATGATTCCCAGTCTTCCAAATACATTCCCCATTTATCACCATATGTAGGCGCTAGTAAACAGGAGGATCGCTTTACGATAGGTTTAAAGCACCAGCATCTGCTATTGGAGGCCGGGATAGAGTTTGAAGATTTGAATATACCCGAAGAGCTGTTTGGTATTTTGCTGGCTATCGATGGCAAGATCAATTGTGAACAAATTCATCGCCGTTTCCTGCCCATGCCCTGGACAAGATTTTGGGCGCTGATACAGGCTTGCTGGGAAGAAGAAATAATCTTCCTGCACCGTCCCGGAACCGTTTGAACGCATTATACTACCTGTAGCAACGAAAGGAGACCAGACCTATGGAAGAACTATTAAGCGAAGCCCAATCAGCCTTGTTCCAGTATGATATTATAAGGGCTTCCAAGTATCTAGCGGAAATATTCGATCTTTTGGATCAACTTCAGGAAATGCTGGATATCACTCAGCAGGCACAGCTGCAGGAAGCCTTGCAGCAATTGGATCGATCCTTACAAAATAATGATTACCTCTTGACTGCCGATCTCCTGGAATATGCGATCCAACCTCTTATCAACCGTGCTTATCAATAGATATAATAGAAATTATCCTGGAAAGGAAAAAGAAAATGAAAAAAGTCAAGAAAGATTTGTTTAAAAACAATAATCGTATAAATCCAAAGCAACAGGTCAACCAGGCGATGGAGAAGCAGATCGCCGATTTTCAAAAAGGCCTGTCAACCATGAAAGCACTCTTTCCCGTGCAGGTGAACCGGCTACCGGGAGATCTTAATTATTTGATCCAGAATGACCTGGGCGCTTGCAACCTGCATAGCCTTTATGATCGCGAGCGGGAGATGAAAGTCATGTTCGCCGATGTACAGGAGGACGTGGAGGTCCTGATCCTATTTGGCTTGGGTTGTGCCTATGCCCTGGAATATGCCGGACAGCATTTCGCAGATCTGGAGCGGGTCATTGTGGTGGAGCCGTCGCTGGATATTCTGACCAGGGTACTTGAGCACAAAGAAGTGGTAGCCAGATTGGCCCGGGTAAAAACCATAACCTTTATGTTTAATAGAGAAGCGGAGGATGTTGGGCAGGAAATGGCCGGTATTTGGACCCGGGAGATAAAGAAAAAACACGCCATGGTTTACCATCTGCCCTATCGGACATTATTCAAAGACTACTTTGAAAAAGTACAGCAGGTCATCGTTAGGAATGTACAACAAACCCAGGTCGCTATCAGCACCGTAAATAAGAATATCTATTTGAAGACCCAGAATATCATCAATAATATAAATGCCCCCGGCATAGATATGGCGGAGCTACTAGCCGAGCTTCAAGGTAAACCAGCGATTATGGTATCAGCCGGACCTTCCCTGGATAAGAACATCCATCTGCTGGAAGCGGCCAAAGATAAAGCCTTTGTTGTGGCGGTCGGTAGCGCTGTTAAAATTCTATATAATAAGGGAATTCGGCCCCATGCCCGTGCCGCCTTCAGTCCTTACCCGGATGAGAATACAGTTTTTGACGGCATAGCTGATTTTGAAAACATCCCCCTGCTCTTTGCTAATACCCTGGATTATATGGTGGTAGCCAACTATAATGCCCCTAAAGCCCGGATGGTAATGATCGGAGACGAGATCAGCCGTTATTGCTATGAACTCAGCGGCCAAAGCTGCCTGATGGTCAGCGGCGGCGGTACCATTGCCAACGTGACCCTGGGTCTTTTGTGTCGGGCGGGCTGCAGTCATATCATCTTTACCGGTCAGGATCTGTGCATGACTGATAATCGTCTGTATGCGGACGGTTCCTGGACTGATACGCGATATGCCAGTGAACAGGGATTTATCAAAGAAAAAGATATTTACGGGAATGATGTGATAACATCCAAACCCTTTGCCGGCATCCGGACCGAGATCGAACATATGATTGCTGCTAATAACGGTATTCGCTTTATCAATGCTACCGAAGGTGGCTTGCCGCTGGCCGGCGCTCCCAACATGAAGCTGCAAGAGGTCCTGGACGAGCTGCCCGCCGGTCGAGGTATTACTGCCAGCATCCAGAAGCTCTTTGCCGGGGCTGAGGACCAGATACCGGCCATCGGTCAAGCCGTTTGGCAAGCCAAACAGGAAACCGAACAGATTCTTGCATTGAATCAGGCCCGGATCGAAGAACTGCGCGAGATACTAAGCAGCGAAGCTAAAGTCACTGACATCGTGTTCGCTTTGAAGGAACTGCAAAAGTATGAGGACCAAATGATGCAGATTCCTTTCTATCAGATCGTGATCAACACCGAACTTAGTAATCACTTCTATTCGATTCGCACTGCCCATCTATATGAAGGCCAGGATATGGACAAACAGGCCGAGTCGCTTATGAAAACGTTAATAGGCTATTCCCAGCGATTAGCCGAGTATGGGCAGTTTGTTTATGAATTGCTGGAGAAGAAGACCGGAGAATTATAAGAAAGCTGTGGCTCTGTAAAGTAAACATGAAAGAATAGCACCCGATTTCGTAGAAAAGGTTCAAGCCACGAGCAAATACTTTCGTTTTTGGTTCTTAGACAGATTCAAGCCGGCAACCTGAGCAGGGGTATGGCCGTTCAATGAAGAATGGGGCCTGACAAAGTTGTAAAAGAAAACGAAAGTGCTGATGAGATTATTGGCTGAAAGGTAAGAATTAAAGCCCTGTTTAGTTTTGTACCAGGCCTTGAACTGGTGGTTGAAAGACTCAATAAGATTATTGGAGATGTCATCCTTGAAGGATTCGACCCTAATGTGCTGAGTTGATGGAAAGATTGATTTAACCGGTACCTTGTAAGCAGCGTAACGATCCGAAACGATAGCTTGGGGTTGTC
>JAAYCK010000052.1 GCA_012729835.1 Syntrophomonadaceae bacterium | reverse complement strand
GATCGCAGAATAACTAGCCCTCAAATACCTTTGGACCCTTTGGTGAGCTGGTGGCTCACTTTTATATGAGCAAAAGTGGCTCAGTTTTTAATCAGCACAGTGGTTCACTTTTTGGTTGACAATCGCATAGGATCAAGGTCAATAGGGATGACAGACAGTTTTAATTCTTTTATAACTGATTTTGCTGCCTTCCGGGCCATGTTCGCTTTTTTATAAGGATATGCAGAAGGGCGCTCAGGACTATATTCTCGCCGCTTGGGGTTCAGCAAATCGTCTATGGAAAAACCTTCTTTCGCCATGTCACCAAGACTCCTCTTAATTGTCTAATATAAAAGGGGTTTTTTAATTTAAGGCATATTGTAGGAAATCTGTCAACGAAGAGAGTGCATGGAAATAGGTTTGGGCAAGGCCAGAACCCCTTAGTAGGGAGGAGTGAGACTAATGGCTAAAGACGCACCGGGAATGAAGGGGATCAGGTCGAGAAACGAGAATGGGAGACTGAGACAAAAGCGGAGTGATACGCACGTAGGCACAATTGAACAGGAGTATAAAGTCGACTTTGGCGTTAGATCCGATATGGAGTTGGGAACGCTTCTTAAGAAGGATGGTGCCCAATCACTAAGCGATCTAATCAAAGATAAGCACAAATAAAAAGGCTTTGCTAGGGGAGGGGCTACCCTCCTCTATATTTTTTACAAGACCGGGGAAGGATATATTTTGGATCGATTAATATCGGCAGGCCCTCTGTCGGGAGGAATTAATGCGCGTAAGAAAATTCAGTAATCATAGAGTCACAGGCAAATTTCCCAGTATTAAAATGGGACGTATGATTTATTGGGAATCAAGAAATGAAGAAGGATACTATCGTATTCTTGATTTCGATCCTCAGGTAAAAAGCTACCAGGAGCAGCCATTCAAGATTGCCTATATATGCACTGGGAAGAAACATACTTATACACCAGACGTTTGTGTTATGCGCCATGGCGGGCAGCAGGTTATAGAGGTGAAGCCGGAATCAGAACTAAACAATGCTGAAAACCGAATGAAGTTCGAAGCCGCCGAGGAATACTGTTATGAGCACGGATACGAATTTAAAGTTGTTAGCGACCGCCAGATATTCACAGGCGAATTAGTATCTAACCTTTGCCTGCTATTCCGGTATGCAAGAATCACTTTTCCCTTCGAACACCAAATAGCTTTGGCTGAAGTTCTTAATTCATTCAGTATAATGACGGTCGCAGATATGAGTGAAATATTGAAGCGGAAGCTTGGGTTTGACCCATGGCCCTATATATGCGGATTAGTCTATAGAGGGGTATTGGCAGCTGATTTACGAAGCACACCATTCAATTTCGAAACTGAGATAAAATCCAACTTCAAAACTGGGGCGATTTAGTGCTTAAATCCGGCTGTGAGTTAACAAGACGTTCAAGGTGGAGGATTACGAATGGCAGCAATCCGCCTCCGCCCCGGAGTTAGGTATAGAACACGGGACGGACTTTTTGAAATTAATAGAGCCTGGATGGGTGGTAATTATGAAGTTACTAACCTTAATACTGGCATGACTGGAAGCGTGACGCAGGAAATTATCAATCAGGAACTATTTACAGGACAACTTCGATTTGAGGTTATTGGGAAAAACACAGTTAATGACGGTCTAAGTACCGTAAATACTCAATACGAATGGAGCGATTTTAATCTCATACCGGATAAATACCGTGAAGAAGCTAGGTTTCGGTTCGATATAGTACAAGCAATTAATGATATTCCGTCCGATGTCCGGACTAAGAAGATGGTTGCAGACAATACCCAAAAATCGGTACTAAACTATAATCAATACCAGCAAACTTACCGGAAGGTTCCATCTTTGACACAGGTATATGAGTGGCTTCGTAGCTTTAATGATAGCGGAGGGGATATCAGGGCGCTTATTCCTGAACATTATAAAAAAGGGGCTAAGGGGAGACCTCGGCTTGATGCAGAAGTAAACGAAATAATTGATGGTTCGATTAACAAAGTATACTTATCCACGAATCGCCCCACGAGACAAGCTGTTTACGAAGACGTACTAAACAGCATAGCTGACTCAAATAAATATAGACTTCCTCAAGAGAAACTAGCTGCGCCAAGTTATGGGACAATTTGTTTTCGAATAAAACAATTAGACCCATATACGGCTGTTGCCGCTCGATACGGCGACAAGAAGGCAGGAGAGATCTTTGGGAACAGTCAGGAAGGTCCTAGGCCGACAAGACCTCTTGAAAGAGTTGAAATAGACAGTACGCCACTTGATTTACTGGTAGTTGATTTGGAAGACCGGCTTCCGATTGGCAAACCGACAGTTACAGCCGCCATTGACAAATACAGCGGCTATTTAGTGGGAGTATACGTTGGATTCGAACCGCCTAGCTATACTACTGTTATGCAATGCTTATATTCGGCTATCCGGCCAAAAGATTATGTCGCCCGGCTTTATCCCGAAATCGAAAACACATGGGACGCATATGGTTTGATGGAGACGTTGGTTACGGATAATGGTAAGGAATTCGTAGGCAGGGATCTTGAAATGGCTTGCTTACAGTTGGGAATATCATTGGTCCAGTGCCCCATAATGAAGCCATGGTATAAGGGCTCGATCGAAAGGTATTTTAGAACCATGTGCATGCAATTAGTGCATAACCTTCCCGGAACAACCTTCTCGAATATTTTTGAAAAAGGCGAATATGACCCCGTGAATACAGCAGTTATATCATTGGATCAATTTATGCGAATACTGCACATTTGGATTATAGATTACTATTCTCAAAATAACCATCGGGGGGTTAAGGGAATCCCGAGCAAATTGTGGGAAGAAGGTATCAAGAAAAACCCGCCCGGACTCCCGCCTAATAAAGATGAGTTGTTAGTTTTGTTGGGTCGGTCAGAGTATAGGGTAATTGGGCGCAAAGGAATAGAGTTTGAAGGGTTGTTCTATAACGAAAAGATAAGTCTGCCGAGACTTCGAAGTGCTGCTAAAAATCGAAACGAAAAATTCCTGATTAAATACGATCCATCCGATATATCAAGAGTTTTTTTATATGATCATCTAATTTCAAATAAGTATATTGAAGTCCCGGCAATGGATCAAAAGTATTCCCAAGGAATGAGTATATGGAAACATAGAATCATTCGGAAATTGGCGCGAACGGAAGCTAAAGAAGTGGATATTTACGCGTTAGCCGGAGCTAAAGCCAAGATTCAGGCTATCGTTGACCAGGAGTGGAAACTAACGAAAAAAACCAGGACGCGCGGTAAAATGGGGCGATATATAGGAATAGCAGCAACTCCTTGGAAAGAGGATGTTCAACATGTTGGAGAAGCACTTACTATTTCAGAATACCGAAACGATATACTCCCCAATACAGCCCAAGCATATGCCGGAATATCCGATTTTGATAATGCTGTTTCTAGCTTACAGGGCGTTAATACCATTATTCCGGACAACCAACCGCATTATTTAAAGGAAGAATTCATTGATGAGGAGTATACCATAAATTCCGTTAAAGAAAAGTGGGATATATCGGGATGGAATGTAAATTACAGTCTTAAGGGAGAGAACTAAATGGCTCAAGTAATGGAGACAATGGATCCTAATCTGATTCCCAAAGATGAAATGGCTGTGATGCCTATTGCTCAAAGAGTTGCAATCGCTGAGTCAATATATATAGGTTATCCAAGATTTGAAGAAATACTTGATAAGATTAATTATTGCCATGAGTTTTCTAACATAACTGCAGAACCGGAATGTTTATTGATAACGGGACCTACAGGTGCGGGTAAAAGCACCCTAAAGAAATTATATGAAAGAGACCATCCGCGACAGATTCTTCTTTCGACAACTAAAGTACCTATTCTTTCGGGGATCATCCCAGTTCCAGCAACGGTAAAAAGCCTCGTACAGCATTTGTTAGTTCAACTGAAAGATCCGTTAGCCTTGAAAGGGACGGCTGTTGCGCAAACTGAGAGGCTGAAAATGTTTTTAAGTGATTGCCAAGTTGAGTTGATTGTTTTAGATGAACTCCAGCATTTTATAGATAGGGATTCCAAACGGGTTTTAAAGACAGTCTCTGATTGGCTTAAAGCGTTAATCGAGGAAACAAGAATTCCGGTAGTACTCCTCGGCCTACCTGAGGCCGAAGGAGTTATTGACTCTAATGAACAGTTAAGTCGGCGTTTTGCCAATCGGTACGTGCTGCAGCCATTTTTATTCGATACACGCGAACATATAGACGAATTTAGGACATTTCTGCATTTATTAGATACGAAATTACCGCTGTGCAAAAAATCTAATTTAGCTGATTTCGATATGGCCTGCCGGATTTATTATGCAACTGACGGAGTGGTGGGTTACGTAATGAAACTGGTACGCAAAGCGACTTTCTACGCGATTAAATCCGGGACGGAGAAAGTAGACCTACCGGTGTTAGCACATGCCTTTGATCGACATGTTCAATCGGATAAATATCAAAAAAGCAACCCTTTCGTAGTTAGGAATTTTAGCTTTGAAGACATTACTAAGGAGTCTAAATTAAAACAAACCTCCGCCGAAGGGGCTAACGCCAGGATGAGGAAAAGAAAACCCAGTACCGAGAAGCTGCCTTTATAGCTTCAGGAGGGAGAATGGGAGAGATACTTCTTAACAGAGTAACTCCTTATGAAAATGAAAGCCTCGGCAGCGTAATGGAGCGATTGGCCAAAGTAAATCACTATGACGAACGAAGGTGGCTTGATAAATACGTTGCAGAGGAGGGGGCTATAGACTGGCGAAGTAACCCGTCCGTCGCATATCGAACTCAACAGCTCGAAAAGTTATACCAAATCACCGGGATCGAGTTTATTAACCTTTACCAGGCTACAGTGCACAACTTGGCGAGAAGAGTGTTTCCTGACACTGCTTTTGACTACGAAAAAGAAGTCCCCTTTTTAAAAGATGCTTACATAAAGAAGCATATCGACCTTGCATCTATAAAGTATTGCCCGGGTTGCTTGTCTGAAGGAAGCAAACATTTGATCCATTGGCAGTTCAATTCTGTCACAAGCTGTTCACAACATGCAACATTGTTAGTACAGTATTGCTCAAAATGCAACGGTAAAATAACAATCGGTGAACTTATTTCCGGATATCACCGTTGTGGAGCTGTTTTGGCCAAGCAAGAAGCACATTGTATCTATGAAGACCAAGAGGCGATGGACGCCTCTATTTTTATGGAATCTTTGATAGGCGTAAGAGATAAAAAATACGTATTAGATGACCTTAACGATCCGATTTTTTCACTTCCTGATCCGTTGCTTTACGTATTAATCGAAGGTTTTACCAAAGCATTACGTTTGCTGAGAAGTGATTCACTTCTTTTGAAGACAAGCACCTTAAGTTTCGAAACAATTAATAACAGCGTAAAAAAACCTGAGAACATGAAAGAAAAGCATCTTTTAATTGCCAGTGCCCTTAAGATGCTTTCCGAGTGGCCTAAGAACTTTATTATGTTTCTAAGGGAATATCGGATTCAGCAGCCTCGCAAGGCCCTAGGGCTTAACCAGGAATTTAAGAATCTCCGCAAGATATTGGAGTCACTTCAAATAGAGTTCGTTCAGCAAATATTCTCGGGGTTTTTAATTGACGAGTGGGACGGACTATTAGATTCAAGAGTAAAGGAATTCCGCCAATTCACAAACATGATTGATACGAAGAAGTATCTGAGTGTTGAGGAAGCGGCAAGGATTCTTAAACTCGGCAGAAGACAAGTATCTTTGCTAATTGAGAATAAAATCGTAGCAAGCAGGAAAATCTATAGTGATAAACATTATTATTATCTCGTTCGACGTGACAGTATTGAGAAATTAGCGGAGCAAAAAGAGCAATATCTTACCCTCGAAGAAGTTTCTGAAAAATTAGGTGTTGAGCCAGGTAATGCAAAGGAACTGATAAAAGCCGGTTTTATTGAGCAAGAAGAATTCATAAAGGGATCAAGTTTGACGTTTGTCAAAAAGAGCAGCGCGGATGATTTTGAAGACAAGTATCTGTCAAACCTTCGTCCCGTTAATAACAGCAAGAAATACATAAGTATTTTAGATGCCGCATATTGCCTTCGGTTTCATACCTTTCCATTCGCAAAGATCGTAGAACTTATCGAAAATGAAGCATTTGAGCCCTTTATATCTTCGGAAGGCAGAGGGCTAGCAGGTGTTCGTCTTCTGTTATCTGAGGTGCAGGAGTACTATAGCTTGCTGGCAAAAGAAACAAAAGACAACTTTGATCGCTTTGCAGAACCTCTGGAGCAGCGTACCCAGTCAAAGGAAGTACTATTATCAAGGTATAGAGTGGCCAGATTATTAGGAGTATCTAGTTTTGTTATAGATGACCTGGGGAGAATCGGCCTTCTCCCGTTTACTGAAAGAAAAAATAGAAATGGAAACACTGTTAATAGTGTAAAAATCCAAGATTTCTTAAGATTCCGAAGGGAATACCTATTTACAGACCAGGCGGCCCAGTATTTACAGATTACTTCGCCAACACTTCTAAGATGGCTTCATTTAGGTCGCATCAATCCTTGCAGTGAAGCGATAGGTAAACACGGAAAAAGGTATCTTTTTAGGAAAATCGATTTAGAACGGCTTACCCCCGAAAACACGATGACCACGCAGGAAGTTGCGAAAGCTTTAAACCTGAACCTCGGGACTGTTCATGGGCTTATTAAATACGGAAAACTGATCCCTATTAGTGGACCAGGGGTAGACGGGTTTAAGCAATACCTTTTTTCTCGAAAAGATATTGAGGACTATAAGGTAATCCGAGAACAACTGATATCAATTCCGAATGCAGCGCAATTACTCGAGACAACAGAATACCAAATTAGAAAGCTTATTTCACAAAGTATAATTACGCCGGAGAGAGGCCCATTGATTGATGGATACCCTTCTAACTTGATATTAAAGGATCAGATAGAGAATATAAAAAGACTTTTAATAGAAGAGAAAACAACTCAAATATATTGACAATACTCTTAACCAAAAACTGCTTAAATATTTCACATATACTAAACAAGACTGAGAAAATTCACAGGTACTAAACAAGTATGATAAAATATTAAAGATACGCATAAGTAGACCACTGGATAATAAGAAAAATAGTCCCAGTGTGGTAACGACACAGTTATCTACCTAGTTAAGAGAACAGACAAGCACATTGTAACCTCATTTCGGAATACTACTAAAATTTCAGTGGGTATTTCGGATTACTTTTAAAACGAGTCCGAGTAATCGTTGAAGGAGTTTTATGAAAATGCCGAAGATTAGCGAGACCATTCCGGATATTTATTTAAGACTATAAAAGGAGGACTGAGCGTTGCAGGAAGGTAACATATTCGACCGTGTTACGGAAATGGATATAGAGAAAGAGGTCAGGCGCTCATTCCTGGATTATTCCATGAGTGTTATCGTATCCCGTGCTCTGCCTGATGTCCGTGATGGAATAAAACCGGTGCATCGCCGTATTCTCTATGTATTGCATGACACCGGGATGACCCATGATAAACCCCATCGCAAGTCGGCCAATATAGTTGGCGAAGTCATGGGTAAATACCACCCCCATGGCGATTCTTCCATTTATGAGGCCATGGTCAAGATGGCCCAGGATTTTTCCCTGCGCTATCCACTGGTAGACGGTCACGGCAACTTCGGTTCGATCGATGGGGATTCGGCAGCGGCCATGCGCTATACTGAGAGCCGTATGTCACTGATTGCCGCAGAAATGCTGAAGGACATTGATAAAGATACCGTTAACTGGCGGCCCAACTATGATGACAGCCGGGAGGAACCTCAGGTGCTGCCGGCTAGGATACCTAATCTGTTGGTCAATGGTTCCAACGGCATAGCGGTAGGTATGGCTACCAATATTCCACCCCACAACCTGACTGAGGTGGTAGGTGGTTTACAGCTGATGCTGGATAATCCCGAGATCAGCCTGGAGGAACTGCTGGAGGTAATACCGGGGCCCGATTTTCCGACGGCCGGCATCATAATGGGAACTTCCGGGATCAGGAAGGCCTATGCCACTGGACGCGGAAGCATCAAGATACGAGCCCGCTACGAGATTGAAGAACGTAAGGGCGGTAAAAACGCCATAATCGTTACGGAAATACCCTACCAGGTCAACAAGGCGCGACTGGTGGAGAAGATCGCTGAACTGGCCCGGGACAAAAAGATAGACGGCATCGTGGATCTCCGCGATGAATCAGACCGTCGTGGCATCCGGGTCGTTATTGAAGTAAAGAAGGATGCCAATGTCAATGTAGTGGTCAATAAGCTGTTCAAGCACACCCAGATGGAAGACACCTTCGGGGTGAATATGGTGGCTCTGGTCAACGGCGAGCCCAAGACCCTGACCCTCAGGGATGCCCTGCGGCATTATTTGGATCACCGTCGGGTGGTATTATTCCGCCGCACGCAGTATGAGTTGAACATAGCCTTGAATCGGCTACATATTGTAGAGGGCCTGCGCATAGCCATCGATCACCTGGATGAGATCATCGACCTGATTCGCTCCAGCCACGATCGGGAAGCCGCCCGCCAGGGACTGATGAACGGCTTTGGCCTTTCCGAGATCCAGGCTAATGCGATCTTAGACATGCGGTTAGCCCAGTTGACCGGACTGGAACGCAATCGGCTAGAGGAAGAATACCGGGACCTCCTGGCCCGGATAGCCGATTTTGAGGACATTCTGGCCAATCCCGAGCGCATTCGTCTCATGATCAAGGAGGACCTTGACGATATCACGAAAAGGTTTGGGGATTCCCGCCGCACGGAGATCGCACCCGAAGCCTCGGAATATGACGCGGAAGATTTCATCGATGATCATGAAGTGGTCATAACTATGAGCAACCGGGGTTATATTAAGCGGCAGCCGCTGGATGTATATCGGGCCCAGCGCAGAGGCGGCAAGGGAATCAGCTCCATCACCACCCGCGCTGAGGATGAGGCCAGCGAGATCTGTGTGACCAGCGTCCTGGCCAATGTGCTCTTCTTTACCAATCAAGGTCGGGTGTTTTCCGCCCGCGCCTTCCAGATACCGGAGCACTCGCGGCAGGCCAAGGGACTACCGCTAATCAATCTGCTGGAGCTGCGGCCCGAGGAAAAGGTCACTACCCTGGTAGCAGCGCGTTACTTCGATACCCAGCACCTGATGATGGTGACCCGACGAGGCATCATCAAAAAGGTAGCCCTGTCGGCCTTTGAGAATATTCGCCGCAACGGACTCATCGCGGTAAATCTGCATGATGACGATGCCCTGGTCGGAGTACGCCGGGTGGAGTTGGGTGACCGCCTGCTGGTAGCTACCAGCGCAGGTATGTCGATAATGTTCGATGAGAGTCAGGTCCGGGCCATGGGACGTACGGCAGCCGGAGTCAAGGCTATCACCCTGCGGCGTAACGACTTTGTGGTCGGGGTGGATAAATACCGGGAAGGGGCGGATGTCCTGCTGGTAACCGAAAATGGTTATGGCAAACGAACACCGCTGAGTGATTTCCGGGAGCAGAACCGCGGCGGAAAGGGCTTGAAGAGCATAACCCTGGGCGATAAGACTGGACGGCTGGCGGCCTTCAAGATAGCCATGCCGGATGAAGAACTGGTGATATTGACGGCGGAAGGACAGCTGATCCGGCTAGAGGTCGATACCATATCCCTGCAGGGTCGCTATGCCCGCGGCGTGACCCTCATGCGCCTGCCGGACAACGATACAGTAGTTGGTATCGCCCGCTTCAAGGTGGAGAAAGAGGAGTAAGCAGTAAATTTTAAATTATGAATTTTTAATTTTTAATTGATTTAAAACGCTTTGCGTTTTTACCTTAATTCATAATTTATGATTAAAAATTAAAAATTGAAAACATTCCTGGGAGGTAAAGCAGCATGGAGGAAAAAGGTACATTTGGAGTAAAAGCTGGATTGGCGCAGATGCTCAAGGGCGGAGTTATTATGGATGTGACCACCCCGGAGCAGGCTAAAATAGCAGAAGAGGCCGGAGCCTGTGCCGTTATGGCATTGGAACGGGTACCGGCTGATATAAGAGCCGCCGGAGGCATTGCCCGGATGGCAGACCCTACCATCATCAAGCAGATCATGGAGGCGGTGACTATCCCGGTCATGGCCAAATGCCGAATCGGGCATTTCGTTGAGGCACAGATTCTGGAATCGCTGGGGATCGATTATATCGACGAGAGTGAAGTGCTTACTCCGGCTGATGACAAATACCATGTAAATAAAAAAGTATTTAAGGTGCCGTTTGTATGCGGAGCACGTAATCTGGGCGAAGCCCTGAGAAGGATCGGGGAAGGTGCCGCCATGATCCGTACCAAGGGCGAACCTGGTACCGGTAATGTTATCGAAGCAGTCCGGCATATTCGCCAGGTCAATGATGAGATCCGTTGGGTTTTAGGTCTGCCGGAAGATGAACTGATGTCGGCGGCCAAGGAACTGCAGGCGCCGTATGAATTGGTAATGGAAGTTAGAAAGGCCAACCGGATGCCGGTAGTCAATTTTGCCGCCGGGGGCATTGCCACGCCTGCCGATGCGGCCCTTATGATGCAACTGGGCTGCGACGGGATATTCGTCGGCTCCGGGGTCTTTAAATCGGGTGATCCCATGAAACGTGCCCGAGCCATAGTTGCCGCCACCACCTATTATCAGGATGCCGCCGTTTTGGCCGAAGTGTCCCGGGATTTGGGCGAAGCTATGGTAGGTATCGATATAGCGACCATCCGGCCCGAGGAAAGGATGCAGGATCGTGGCTGGTAAAAAAATCGGAGTTCTGGCCCTGCAGGGAGCCTTTATCGAGCACCAGCAGGCTTTTGAACGCTGTGGCGCCGAGTGTATTCAGGTTAGGAGCGCTAAAGAGATCGCAGAGGTAGATGGACTGGTCATACCGGGAGGGGAGTCTACCACTATCGGCCGCCTGCTCCGAGAATACAATCTGGGCAGTGTCGTGCTGGGGCGCGCGGCACAGGGGCTGCCTATCTGGGGGACCTGTGCCGGGATGATACTGCTGGCCAAAGACATAGCGGATTCCGACCAATACCGACTGGGGTTGATGGATATCCGGGTCAAACGCAATGCCTATGGCCGTCAGGTTGACAGCTTTGAGGGCGAACTGGACATAGTGGGTTTGGGGCCAGCGCGCGGGGTTTTTATTCGGGCACCCTATGTGGAAGCGGTGTGGAATGAAGCGAAGATCCTGTGCACTTACCAGGACCGCATAGTCATGGTGGAACAGGGCCCTTATCTGGCTACCGCATTTCACCCGGAACTCACCGACAGCCTGGATATACATCAGTATTTTTTGCAGATGTAGCTCCACAGCTCCACAAGACCAAGAGCAGAGAGATTTACAGAGGGAAAAAAATATGCTACATTAATATAAATCGCATAGTTATTACGGTCATAACTAACCAGGCGATCGCCTGATTAGTGGGGCAGAAACATAAGTCAGGGTGGTTTCTGTTATGAGAATCGGCTTACTGGGGTGGGTAGCCAAAAGGTTGCCTACCCTTTTTGCTTATAGTTTAATGTAAATTATAGAGAAAGGAGGAAATTAAAGACGGACCAAGTGATTTGACCTCGAACTATTGCTGAGTCTCCAAGGGAGGAGAGCGGGGGAAACATTAATTGGGGTGAATCCGGATTTCGGTAGGGATGCCCTTTATCCCGAACCCGTCAGCTAACCTCGTAAGCGTATAAAGGGAACCCGGGGAAAATAGCAAGGTTGACCAACAGATGGTGTCTTCAGCCTACTCCGGCCTTTATCGCATGTAGATTTACTCCCGGTGTTGAAAAGGAGTGATAACATGAGAGAAAGCGCTACTAATACGGATAATGCCCGCACGATTTCGCTTCAACGGGCGGAAGAATTGAAGAGAGATGCCGAAAGATATTTGCTGAATGCGGCTAATATTTATACCAGCATCGACAACCATCTGGCAGTAGAGCAGCGAAAAGAGAGCATACTGGATTTGCTAAATGGCAGTGAGGAAGACTGGCAGGATTGGAAATGGCAAATGCGAAACAGGATCAAGGATGCTGCATTACTAGGCAGAATACTAGGCCTCAGCCAGACAGAAGTAAAACAGATCAACCGAGTGGGGAGGTTCTATCGCTGGGCGATATCACCCTACTATCTAAGCTTAATGGAAGCTAATTATCATACTAGTCCTATCTATCGTCAGGCGGTGCCTGATATACTTGAATTAATACCGGGCGGAACCCCTGATCCCATGCAAGAAGAACGTACCTCTCCGGCAGCGCGCATTACTCGTCGCTATCCAGACCGATTAATCATTAATGTAACCAACCAATGTGCCATGTTTTGCCGGCACTGCCAAAGACGGCGCAACATCGGGGAATACGATGTCCATGCTGCTACCGGCGAAATAAACGAGGCGCTGGAATACATTGCTGCAAATCATGAGATTAGAGATGTGCTCATTACGGGAGGAGACGCCCTGCTCCTCAGTGACGCAAAATTGGAATGGATTCTTTCAACCCTTAAGAGGATTCCCCATGTAGAAATAGTACGCCTGGGAACCCGTACTCCAGTTACTTTGCCCCAAAGAATTACTCCTGAGCTATGTAATATCTTACAGGCTTATCCACCGATATATCTTAATACGCAATTTAACCATCCGCTGGAGATTTCTAACGAGTCGAAACTGGCCTGTGATCGTCTGGTCTCGGCTGGGGTAATCCTGGGAAATCAATCGGTGCTATTAAGGGGCATTAATGACGATGCGGTCATCATACGTAAACTAAATCAGGAATTACTTAAGATAAGAGTACGGCCGTATTACCTTTTTCAAGTTAAAGAGGTGAGCGGTACCGGGCATTGGCGCTGCAGACTGGAAAAAGGCATGCAATTCATGGAAGAAATGCGCGGCCATACCTCTGGGTTGGCTGTTCCTACATATATAATAAACGCTCCCCGGGGGAAAGGGAAAATACCTTTGATGCCCGGTTATATAATCGCACATGAGAAGAAAGACTATTTCTTGAGAACATGGGAAGGGGAAGTAATACAGATTACCGACGACCTGTAAAGGTTCAAAGTATACTACGACCCTCTTCATATTAATTTGTATGGGTTATTTGTATGTAGCCTCCTGGGCTGGATAAAAAAAGCCGATGTATACCTTGCCTTTGTCGATGGGCTGTAATATAATTAATGCCATCTTCAATAAATCGACTTTAAATGCGATGAAGGGGAATAGTAGGAATCAGGGGGTCGCTGCAGAGAGCTGGTGGCAGGTGTAAACCAGCGTGGCCCGATTTTGAATCCACCCTGGAGCAGGCTGTGTGAGCAGTTCCGGTGCGACCGTTAACAGCTCCGAGTGGGCGTCTTATAACGCAACTAGGGTGGCAACGCGGGAAAATAACCTCTCGTCCCTTATCAGGGCGGGAGGTTTTTGTATTTTCATAGCCTTTTATTAGAAGAATCTTGTAAGAGACCTTGCTGGTATGACCAGCAAAAAAAGCGAGGGAGGACAACACAATGACAGGTGAACAATTCTTGCTGCTGCCAGGACCTACGCCATTACCGGACCGTGTAGCCCGGGCAATGAGCCAGCCCATGATCAACCATCGGGGTCCGGAATTCAAACAGATCCTACTGGCTTGTACTGAAGGGATCAAAAAGGTCTACCGCACCAAACAGAATGTGATCATCTTCCCGGCCTCCGGTACCGGGGCACTGGAAGCCGCCGTAGTTAATTTTATATCCCCCGGGGATAAGGTATTGTCGGTTTCTATCGGTGTATTCGGCGAACGCTTCGCCCAGATCGCCGGTGAATTTGGAGCCCAGGTGGAAAAGATCAGTTTTGAATGGGGAACGCCGGCTGACCCACAGATGGTCAAGGATAAGATCAAAGCCGACGTGAACAAGGAGATTAAGGCGGTACTGGTCACCCAGAACGAGACCTCTACCGGGGTATTCAATGATATCAAAGCCATCCGCGAGGCGATCGGCGACCATCCTGCCCTGTTAATGGTGGATGCGGTCAGTGGATTAGCCGCCGTCGATCTGTGTATGGACGAGTGGAAGCTCGATGTAGTGGTGAGCGGTTCGCAGAAGGCATTTATGATTCCGCCGGGTTTAAGCTTCTTGGCCTTTAACGACCGGGCGTTGAAGGTGCACGAAAAGTGCAGCAATCCTCGTTATTACTGGGATGCAGGCAATGCATTAAAATACCTGGAAAAGGGCCAGAACCCCTATACGCCGGCAATAACCTTATACTATGCTCTGCATGAGGCACTGCAGATGATGATGGAGGAAGGATTGGACAATATCCTGCAGCGTCATATGGATTATCGCGATATGGTGCGGGCTGCGGTACGCGCCATGAACCTGCAGCCACTGGCCGTTGATGCCGCCGCCTCACCGGCCTTGACCTCGGTCATCGCGCCGGAGGAGATCGGCGCCAACAAGATCCGCAAGTATTTACAGGATGAGTTTAATATTGTCCTGGCCGGCGGACAGCAGAAGCTGGACAATGTCATCTTCCGTATCGGGCATCTGGGTTATATCAGGGAGTTGGATCTTCTATCCGTATTGGCAGCCCTGGAGATAGCCCTGCTGAAATTTGGACACCATCTGGAATTGGGGGCCGGAGTCAATCAGGCCCAGCAGTTCCTCATGAAGAAACATTCATAAACGAAATAAATTGACGGTCCGGCGCACCGGGCAGTCTATAAGAGAAAGGAGCACAACGGTGGAGAAGAAGAAAGTCATCGTAACCGAGAGAATTGCCGATGAAGGCATTGAGATGCTAAGGACCGTGGTGGATGTGGACTACCGTGATGATATCACCCGGGAGGAACTGCTGAAAGTAATCGGTAATTATGATGCCCTGATCGTAAGAAGCGTTACCAAAGTCAATGAAGAACTGATCAGTGCCGGTCAGCCCCGCCTGAGGGTAGTAGGTCGTGCCGGCACCGGCGTCGACAACATCGATGTAGAGGTAAGCACCCGCTACGGCGTAATTGTCGCCAATACGCCAGACAGCAATACTATTTCGGCGGCCGAGCAGACCATCAGCCTACTCTTGTCATCTGCGCGGTTTACCGCTGAGGCCAGTGTATTTCTGAAAGGCGGCAACTGGGACCGCAAGCCCTTCCGCGGCGCCGAACTCTACGGCAAGACCGTGGGTATCGTCGGCCTGGGCCGTATCGGTTCTTCGGTAGCTGTCCGCCTCAAATCCTTTAATATGCGCGTGATCGCCTATGACCCTTATATAACGGATGAACGCTTCGAGCGCTTCGGGGTCGAAAAGATGGAAACCCTGGAACAGCTCATGCGGGAAGCAGATTTTGTTACCGTGCATACTCCCCGCAATGAAGAGACCATGCATATGATAAACGAGGAGATGTTTGGTCTCGCCAAGGATGGCGTCAGAGTGGTCAACTGCGCCCGCGGCGGGATAATCAAGGAAGCCGCTCTGGTCGAGGGGCTGACCAGCGGCAAGGTCGCCAGCGCCGGACTGGATGTTTTTGAAAAGGAACCGGCCAACGAAAATCCGCTGTTTAGGTTCAAAAACGTGGTAGTGACCCCCCACCTGGGCGCCGATACCCACGAAGCCCAGAAACGAGTGGGAGTGAATATCGCGGAACAGGTGATAAATGCATTAAAGGGCGAAATCGTTCCGAATATGGTCAACCTGCCCACCATGCTGTCTGAAGAACTGGATTATCTGAGGCCCTACATCACCCTGGCCGAGCGGATGGGCGAGATGTATTACCAGTTGGAAAAGGCACCGGTCAGCCAGGTAGAACTGACCTACAGCGGTCCCATTACCATGAATGAGACCACCGTCCTGACCGTAGCCTTCCTCAAGGGACTGCTGGAGCCGATTATGGAAGGCCGGGTCAACTATGTCAACGCCAAGCTGGTGGCAGAAGAGCGGGGGATCAAGGTCTTCGAGCGCAAGGAAGATCAGACCAACAAGCGTTACAAGAACCTGATTTCCGCCCATATCTTCAACCACGGCCATCAGTTCAAATGTTCCGGCACGGTTTCCCGGGCTCACGACCCCTTGCTGGTCGAGCTGAATGGGTATGAGACCGAGACCAATCTGGAAGGCTTCGTCCTGGTGGTCAAGAACGAAGATCGCCCGCGGGTGATCGGGCCCTTTGCCACTGCGCTGGGTGATGCCGGCATCAATATCGCCTCCATGAAGTCCTCGCGCCAGACCAAGGGCGCCGAGGCCCTGATGATGGTCAATGTAGACAGCCGGGTGGAAGAAGGGGTATTAGATACCCTAGCCAAATTAGACGGCATTCTTGACAAACCCAGGTTGGTCAGCTTCGTCTAAGCGAATAAAGCCGGCCCTGGCAGTATTATGCCGGGGTCGGAAAGATTCCCTACACTGAGAGGAGGGACGATATGTTAGATGCTAAAATGATACGGGCCAATCCGGAAGCGGTCGATAAGATCTTGCAAAAACGCGGGTTGACCGGAGCCCTCGACAAGTTTCTAGCCCTGGATGAGAAACGCCGTGAGCTGTTGGGCAAGGTGGAGGAGCTGAAGAACTTCCGCAACACCTCATCCCAACAGGTGGGGCAAATGAAGAAGGCCGGCGAGGATCCGACCGAGCTGATGGAAAAGGTCCGCCAGGTCGGCAATGATATAAAGGAAATGGATGACCAGATCAAGGAGATCGAGATCGGGATTGACGGCATCATGCTATCTATACCCAATCTGCCCCACGAGTCGGTACCGGTCGGACCGGATGAAAGTGCCAATGTCGAGGTCCGGCGCTGGGGAGATCCGCGTAAGTTTGACTTTGAACCCCTGGCCCACTGGGATATCGGCCCTAACCTGGACATTCTGGATTTTGAACGGGCGGCCAAGCTGTCCGGAGCACGCTTTGCGGTATATAAAGGCTGGGGCGCCCGCCTGGAACGCGCCATTATTAATTTCTATCTCGATCTGCATACCGGCAAACATGGTTACCAGGAGATATTGCCTCCTTTCATGGTCAATGCTGAATGCATGCTGGGAACCGGGCAGTTGCCCAAATTCG
This sequence comes from Syntrophomonadaceae bacterium, assembly GCA_012729835.1. GTDB lineage: Bacteria > Bacillota > Syntrophomonadia > Syntrophomonadales > Syntrophomonadaceae > Syntrophomonas_A. The sequence continues at coordinate 7,645 of JAAYCK010000052.1, read as the reverse complement.
CTGAAGATATGTTCAAGGTGGAAGGGCGGGAAATGTATCTCATTCCCACCGCTGAGGTGCCCCTGACCAATCTGTTCCGGGAAGAGATGCTGGAAGGCGTAGACCTGCCCAAATATTTGACAGCATTCACCCCTTGTTTCCGGGCGGAAGCCGGATCGCACGGGCGCGATACCCGCGGGATAATTCGCCAGCATCAGTTCAATAAGGTCGAACTGGTCAAGCTGGTTGCTCCGGAGACCTCTTATGATGAGCTGGAGAAACTCACGGCTGATGCGGAAGAGGTGTTGCAGCTCCTGGGCCTGCCCTACCGAGTGGTGCTACTCTCAACCGGAGATATGGGTTTCTCCTCGGCTAAGACCTATGATATCGAGGTGTGGATGCCCAGCTACAACGAATACAAGGAGATATCCTCCTGTTCCAATTGCGAGGACTTCCAGGCCCGGCGGGCCAATATCCGTTATCGCCCCGAGCCCAAAGGCAAGGTGCGTTTCGTGCATACCCTGAACGGCTCCGGAGTCGCTATTGGCCGTACCGTAGCGGCTGTGCTGGAGAATTACCAGCAAGAAGACGGATCGGTGATGGTACCCGAAGCCCTGCGGCCATACATGGGTGGGCTGGAGGTAATCAAAGCCTAGCAAGACCTCACTGCCATTATTGACAATTGGTCCGGCGCTGTGCTATACTTTCATTTGCGCTGGTCAAATCCCGGCGGTCCTTCAAGTGGAGGGGTGTCCGAGCGGTTGAAGGAGGCGGTCTTGAAAACCGTTGAACCTTTACGGGTTCCGTGGGTTCGAATCCCACCTCCTCCGCCATAATATAATTTGAAATTATGAGTTATTAATTTTAAATTGCTAGATGAAAAACCAGGGGTTTCTCTTGTTATTAGTTAAAGAAGAGGGGATTGGATATAATACAATCCTTTCCTGAATTCGAAATTCATCATTAAAAATTAATAATTGTATGGAGAGGTGGCCGAGTCGGCTGAAGGCGCTCGCCTGCTAAGCGAGTAAGCGGTTAAGAGCTGCTTCGCGGGTTCGAATCCCGCCCTCTCCGCCATTATGTGCGCCCGTAGCTCAGCTGGATAGAGTAACAGACTACGAATCTGGAGGTCGCAGGTTCGAATCCTGCCGGGCGCGCCATTTGAGATTAGAACCCATCATGATTGGTGGGTTTTTTGTTTGTCTGGAAGGCTTTATCGCACATTCCGCAAAACTGATTGCCCTCCTAACCGGTCGGGATATTTTTTTTGATTTGAAAGTTGATAAGGTTTTTTGTTTGCCAGCCAAGAGGAAACACCATAATAAAATAGAAGTCTACTGGCAGAATATAATTATATATCCACATGAGGGAGGATAAATATATGGAGCAGGTAGTGGTACGGCAGCTGATTCGGGACAGCGGGAGCTATACCGGCAAGGACATAGAGTTAAGCGGCTGGATCAGAAACAACCGCGACCAGAAATCCTTTGGCTTTATGGCCCTAAATGACGGCAGCCATTTCAGCACCATCCAGATAGTCTACGAGAAAGCGGCGCTGTCCAATTACGACCAGGTGGCCCATTACCATGTGGGGGCGGCGGTTATCGTGCGGGGAACGCTGGTAGAAACCCCGCAGGCCAAGCAGCCTTTCGAGCTCAAGGCCAGGGAAATCACTATGGCCGGGGACTGCCCGGAGGACTACCCCATCCAGCCCAAGCGCCACACCCGGGAGTTCCTGCGGGAGCAAGCCCACCTGCGTCCGCGTACCAACCTGTTTGCCGCTGTATTCCGGGTGCGCTCGCTCCTGGCCTATGCCATACACCAGTTCTTCCAGGACCGGGGTTTTGTTTATGTGCATACGCCGATTATAACGGCCAGTGACGCTGAAGGAGCCGGGGAGATGTTTCGGGTCAGCACGCTGGATGCTAAAGAGCCAGCGATGAGCGAAAGTGGAGAAGTGGATTTTTCGCAGGACTTTTTTGGGCGAAGGACTAACCTGACCGTCAGCGGGCAATTGGAGGCGGAGGTTTTCGCCCTAGCCCTGCGGGATGTGTACACCTTCGGGCCCACTTTTCGGGCGGAGAATTCCAATACCGCCCGGCATGCTGCCGAGTTCTGGATGATCGAACCGGAGATCGCCTTTGCCGATATTAATGATGATATGCGGCTGGCCGAGGCCATGGTCAAATATGTGATCAAATATGTGCTGCAGAAAGCGCCGGAAGAGATGAAGTTCTTCAATGAATTCGTGGATAAGGGACTGCAGGAGCGCTTGGAGAAGATCGTGAACCAGGAGTTTGCCCGGGTAAGCTACAGCCGAGCAGTGGAATTGCTCAAGGAGTCCAAGGAGCCCTTCGACTACCCGGTGGAGTGGGGGAGCGACCTGCAGACCGAGCATGAGCGTTATCTGACCGAAAAAGTCTTCCAATCGCCGGTGTTTGTTATTGATTATCCGAAAGATATCAAGGCCTTTTATATGCGCCAGAATGACGATGGCAAGACTGTGGCCGCCATGGACCTGCTGGTGCCAGGGGTAGGGGAACTGATCGGCGGCAGTCAGCGAGAAGAGCGTCTGGATAAACTGGAGCAGCGGATTGCCGAGATGGGTATGGATAAATCGGAGTTGTGGTGGTATCTCGAACTCAGGAAATACGGAGGAGTACCCCATGCTGGATTCGGGTTGGGTTTTGAACGATTGGTCATGTATCTCACCGGCATCAATAACATCAGAGATGTGATACCTTTTCCGCGGACGGTCAAAAGCTGCGAGTTTTAAATACGGGGAGCGGGGCTGCGATGGGGACGGATTACGATATTGTAGGGGCGGATTCCATATCCGCCCTTACGAAAAATGTTCTGCCAGTGATTAAAAATAATCATACCCCGCGCTTGTTGCCCCAAGCTAATACATGCATTTGCGGGAGCACCCGCACCCCATCACTCATAAGAGAATCGTTGGCGACGATTTCCACCAGTGAGCGGTACTTGGCCAGGAGATTTCCATTGGTATCCCGGTCGAGTTCGTTGCATGCCTGCAGAGCCATGGGAACTTCAGGATACCGCTGATGCAGTTCCTGGGCATACTGGTAGTCCTCCAGGGTAAGGATCACCATCTTGAGCTGTGCTTTGTCCGGGAATTTAAGAAATGGATCCAGATCAAGATCCGGCTTATACATACCCGAGCTGGGTGGCTTGGGCGAGAGGTTGATCATGTCTACATTACGCAGGCAATCCTGCCAGATCGACCCTTGGGTCTCCAGTTGGATACTATACGTAGCATCCCATAACTCGTTGATCAGCGGTTCCAGGTCATAGATGCAGGGATTGCCTCCGCTGAGAGTAAGCGTTTTGCAATGGGGAGCCAGGGTGATCAGTTTTTTGAGAATCAGAGGAGCTTTCATATGGGTTACTTGCGGGTCATCCAATGCGTACAGAGTATCACACCAGTGACAGCGATAATCACAACCAGCTAGGCGGACAAACATAGTGCGCTGACCCATATTTATTCCCTCACCTTGAATAGTGGGGCCAAATATCTCCACTACCGGATACATTATTTTCACCTCCAGGCTGACAATACTACAATGGTCAAAAAGAGGGATAAGTAGCCATTATCAATACCTAGTCTAGCATGAAAAGGCCCATATATAAACATAAAAAAAGACGCACAATCAAATGTTTATAGAGGGCTATTTGGCCAAGAAGGGGCCGGCACTCTTGCATGGTCCCGGGAATTCCTATATAATAATTGATGCGTTGCCATCGGGTGGCAGCAAATTCAGGCGCCCATAGCTCAGCAGGATAGAGCGTCGGTTTCCTAAACCGCAGGTCGGGGGTTCGAATCCCTCTGGGCGCACCATATGATTATTAGCTGGCTTATGGCCGGAGGCTTGGCGGAGATAAATATGACCGCTGTAAATCAGCAAGACCAACAGTTTATGCACGAAGCCCTGCGTCTGGCGCGGGAGGCCGGAGCACGGGGAGAGGTCCCAGTGGGAGCACTTGTGGTCCACAATGGCGAGGTCATAGCCAGGGCTGCCAACGAAAAGGAACTACGCGGTGATGCTACAGCCCATGCCGAGATGCTGGCCCTGCAGCGGGCAGCGGATAAGTTAGGACACTGGCGCTTAACCGATGCGACTCTTTATGTGACGCTGGAGCCCTGTCCCATGTGTGCCGGAGCCATGATCCAGGCCCGGTTAGGCAGACTGGTCTACGGAGCGGTAGATCCCAAGGCGGGAGCAGCCGGATCAGTCATGGACATCCTGGATCACCCGGGGCTAAACCACCTGGTCAAGGTCAAAGCCGGTGTGCTGGCTAAGGAATGCGGGCAGGTATTAACCGAGTTCTTCAGTGTCAAGAGAAAATAAATCTTAATATCATTAAATTAATAATACGGAGAGATGGCTGAGCTCGGTTTAAAGCGCACGACTCGAAATCGTGTGAGCCGTTCGTAGCGGCTCCGTGGGTTCGAATCCCACTCTCTCCGCCAGTGACGATTTTACCGGCTCTCCAGCAATCAGGGGAGCCGGTTTTATTGTTGTCAACAAATACTCCTAGAGCACACGGTTCACCTCTTCGTATCAATCACAGCCTTTTTCTAATCCAATTTTAATCTTGGTCTAAGCCCCATCTAATTCCTCGACTCTATACTGATGCTGTAATCAATTTCGAGGGGGAATATACATGACGGCCAGCTTAGAAATCATAGAAATGATACGGGAACGCGCCCATGTCACTTATGAGGAGGCCCGGGCGGCACTGGAACACTGTAATGATGATGTGGTTGAAGCCCTGATCTATCTGGAGAAGCAGGGTAAGACCAACGCATCCGCCGGCGACAAGATGAATGGGTTTTTCGCAAAAGCCAAGAAGCTCGTTAAAGCCAGTTTCCAAACCAAATTTATCATCAGCAAGAACCAGGAAACCCTAATAAATTTGTCGGTAGCCATTGTGATAATAGTTACCCTATTGGTACCGCCGCTGGTCATCCTGGGGCTGCTCATTGCTTTGTTTACCGGCTGCAGATTTCGGGTTGAAAAGACCGACTGCGATATGAAGATCAATAAGACCTTCGATGATATTTCTTCTTATACCGCCAAGGTGAGTGAACAGGTGAAAGAGGTTATCAACCAGGCTTAGATGAAGTGCCGGCACATCTGGCTTGCTCATTAAAGGGGAATATGCAAATATAGTGAACAAGAGATGTTGCTATTAAGCTAAGGTAAGCTCTCCTGAGCATAAAAGGTTTGTTTAATGGCTGGTGAACGGATCCTGATCATAGAAGATGAAGTGAAAATAGCCCGCTTTTTGGAGCTGGAGCTTTCCCATGAAGGCTATCAGGTGGAGCTGGTGCATGATGGCCGGAAGGGCCTGGAAGCGGCCATGGGCAATGCGGTTGATCTGATAATTCTGGATGTGATGCTGCCCTCGTTAAGCGGGATGGAAGTACTCAGGCGTCTGCGGCAATCAGCCCAGACGCCTGTTATCATGCTTACCGCCAAGAATGATGTAACCGACATAGTCATGGGGCTGGACATCGGGGCCGATGATTATATGGTGAAACCTTTTGCCATCGAGGAACTACTGGCCCGGATCCGTACCGCTTTAAAACGCAGTAAACTGCTGGCCGCGGCTCCGGACGTTATCGACCTGGGCTCTCTGAAAATCGACCTGGGTCAACACGCGGTGCACTATGGGGATGATTTGATCGACCTGACTAAAAAAGAATATGACCTGCTGAAGTATTTGGCGGAAAACCGGAATATGGTGCTCAGTCGAGAAAAGATCCTGGAAAACGTCTGGGGGTACAATTATTTCGGCGACACCAATGTGGTTGACGTTTATATAAGGTATCTGCGGATCAAGATCGATGACCGCTACAACATCAAGTTCATCCACACGGTCAGAGGGGTAGGTTATGTCTTAAAGCATGAGTAAAGCCGCTACTTTCGCCAGAGTATTTATAAATACGGTAAAAACGGCTGTGTTGATATTGCTGCGGGTCATCAAATTCATATTTGTGCACAGCACCCGCTTGATAGGCAGTTTGTGGAAGACTATCAATGAACGCCTGCGCTTCTCCATCACCTTTAAGATGACCGTAACCTACACAATCATTTTTTCTATCATACTCATTCTGCTCAGCGTGCTGCTGACCGGAGGCTTTGCGGCATTTCTGTTATATGACACTGAACGTTCTCTGCAAAAGGACAGTCTATATGTGGCGGAGCTGATAAGAAGCAGCGAGGAGCTTCCCGCCGATAAACTAAAAAACTGGGCTGCCCTTGAAGAGGTGGAGATTATTATATTTGACGGTAAATCCCAGCCTATTTTCACTACCGGTGAGATCGTGGCAGTCCCCTTTTCGGCAGGGCGGATGAAGCTGTCATCAACCAGCAGCGTGGATGAGCGCCTGCATTATGAACGGTCAGTCATGCTGAAGAATGGGGTCAGAAAGATCGAACTGGCCCAACCCCTATATGAAAAAGCTATTTATCTGGCCGCACTGGCAATTTTTCTTGCTATTGCCTTTCTCCTGTCTATTATCCTCACCGCTATCATCGGTTCCCGGGTGAGCCGCAAGATGCTGAATCCCATATATGATATGACTAATACGGTCCGCTCTATATCGGGAGGAGAACTTTCCACCCGCCTAGATGTGGTGGATTCCCACGATGAACTGAAAGACCTGGCTTTGACCTTCAATGAAATGCTGGATCGGATCCAAACATCTTTCGAGCAGCAAAACGTCTTTGTCTCCAATGCGTCTCATGAATTGAGGACTCCGATAGCGGTAGTTCAAGGTTATGCCAACCTGCTTAACCGTTGGGGCAAGGAAGATAAAGCCGTATTGGAGGAATCTATCAACGCTATTAAGAGCGAATCAGATTTTATGATGGAATTGGTGGAGAAGCTTTTGTTTCTGGCCAGTGCGGATAAGCAAGGGCAGGCCATGCAAAAGGAAGCGTTTAATTTGGATGAACTTATTGATGAAGTGCTGAAGGAAACAAGGCTCATCGACGAAGAGCACCAGATCATGGGTGATGTAAATGAAAAGATTATGGTCAATGGCGATCGCAGTTTGATCAAACAGGCATTGAGAGTATTTATAGATAATAGTATTAAGTATACGCCGGCTGCCGGCTCAATAAAGCTGAATAGCAGATTGATGGACAGCAATGTGCTTATAACCATTGAAGATACCGGCATAGGCATATCCCGGGAGGACCTGCCCTATATATTTAATCGCTTCTACAAAAGCGACAAAGCCAGAACCCGAGAGAATAGCGGGGCGGGACTGGGCCTTTCTATTGCCAAACTAATCATTGAAAACCATCAGGGCCGGATCCAGGTGGAAAGCAGCCCCGGCCAGGGAACCCGGGTTTCCATCATGCTGCCGGGGGTTAAACAACGCAACAATCGCAGTTGACAGATGATGTGCAACAAGGGGAAACGATTTTTGACGCAGATTAACGCAGATTATTTATGATTGACGCAGAAGGGCCGCAGATTTTTTGCTACAGAAGGCACGAAGGCATAGGAACCGTCCCCGTGCCCCACCCGTGCCCCATGGATTTTTTAATTAGCCACAGATGAACACAGATGGACACAGATTATATGTACAATGGCATTAATAATATGCGAAGCAATCCCAAAGTGTCAT
>JAAYCK010000182.1 GCA_012729835.1 Syntrophomonadaceae bacterium | reverse complement strand
GCCTAGAGGAAATAGGCGGGAACCGGTTTAGCCAGGAGAACATTAAACCTGGCTATATTGTAAAAATGCGCCGCTGGGGACGCTGTGAAATCGTAACAGCAGGTCCAGTTAATGTTACCTTTAAAATACTCGATAGAAGCGGCGGAGTTTTAACGGAACCTTATGCAGCCATAGCCGAAATAATAGCCGCAAAGGAACTACCCCAGGTAGAAAACCCTTTTACAGTCGGTGACATAGTTTGCAGCCACAGGCCAGCAGACAACAGTATTATAAGAGCCTATCAAGTTGTTAAAGTTACCAAGACCGGGGTTAAGATACAGCGCATAGCGGTAGAAAATAACAAGCCTATTCCCAGTCAATTTATCGAAGAAAAAGCAATTCAACGCAAGGTAGTCAAAAGCAAGTGGTCAGATTGGACCGGTATTTATGACGATGATTGGCAGTTACACAAGTATAATAGCCGGGGTTAATCCCCGGCAGGAAGGAGATTTGTTATGGACTGGGCAATCTACTCGGTGAGCAGGCAGCGAGGACCCAACTCCGCCTGACGAGGCCCGGTGGCTACGGGCCGAAACCCCCGGAAAGGGGGTCGCGGAAAGCCCGGTTCCGGTCAGAGACCGCAAATCTGACCGGGCACCGCAGGAGGCAGATTATGTTTACATTCGAAAACAAAGAAGAACTACAGGAGAAAATTACCGCCGCTGTCGAAGTGGCAGAGAAGCGGGCACAGTCCAGACTGTTACCCCTGGACCTGGAAAAACTGACGGATGCAGTCGTTTCTACTCCCTACGGGTACGCCGAGGGAGATGGCGGCGGAGTAGCGAAAAGCTACCGCTATCGCGCCGAAACCACCTGCTTCAACCTTGCCTGGTACACCCAGGGCAGTAAAAAGGTAGTCGCACTCTCCGTATATCGTGGAGACGCGGAAAAGGTGGCCTACGGTTCTAGCGGCTATCTAACCATCCACGCCGGACCGGAGCATAAGTGGGAAGGTTTCCGTCGCGTTTTTCCCGACCGCGCCCGAAAAATCGCGAACTGGCTGAAAGCCCGGAAAATCCGCCAGGCTATCCAGCACCTGCCGAAGCCGCCGGCAAACTTGAAGATACAGGAAGTCCTACCCGATGTAGGCGGAATCGTCCGCACTACCGGCAGTTGGACTGACTATGTCGGAACCCCTGCCGGCTGGATTCGTGTCCCCTCCGAAAAGGGGAACGGCAAGCGGACCGCCTGGACCCTGCTAGCCCGCATGGGTTTCCCGGTTCCTCGCCGGAAAGCTGACCGGGTATGGTCGGAGGAACTTACCGCCGCTGTTACTCTCCACGTTTTAGGGGAGGTGTAGCAGTCATGACTACTTCTATATCAGCTTTGTCCATCGCTATCCAGGCCGGAACTCCGGTTCTAGCCTGGGGACCTCCCGGAATAGGGAAAACTGCCACGGTTACAGCGGTAGCGGACTCCCTGGCCCTGCCGCTCGAAGTGGTTCTGGCTTCCATTCGGGAACCATCCGACTTTTCCGGCCTTCCTGTCATTCGGGAGGACGGCGTCACCATGGAATCTCCCTCGTGGGCACGGCGGCTCACCCAGTCCGGGAAGGGGATCCTTTTCCTGGATGAAATTTCTACAGCTCCGCCCGCTGTCCAGGCCGCCCTGCTTCGAGTGGTCCTAGACCGAGTGGTGGGGGATCTCGAACTTCCGGAGGGAATTGCAGT
>JAAYCK010000051.1 GCA_012729835.1 Syntrophomonadaceae bacterium | reverse complement strand
TCTGAGTGCCGGGTCCTCGCAAAGACAAATACGTAGTTTTTTATAACAATGACCAGTATGCGAGTTTTCGCGGCGATAACACTTTAGGATTGCTGGGCATATTATTAATGCCATTGTACAGAAAATCCGTGTTAATCTGTGTTGCTGAAGGCATCTGTGTCCATCACTCCAGAGTGCAACCCATGCACCCTAACGGGTGCTATTAATGACGCTGTGTTAAAATCGTTTCCCTTCCCGTTATTGCTGCGCATCTAATATAAGATGCGACACAAGGTTAAAAACGGATATTTTTTATTTGGCTGGCTTTAAATCTTGTTCAGCACCGAATAGAACATCCAAAGCGTCAGCCCACCGATAATCAAGGACATTATTACTACCGCTACGCCAGCTTTATTATTTACTATGAATGATTTGATCTTGGCTAGCATTATTATCACCTGCCCTAATCAACTTCTTTTAAAGCCTGCTGAGCTTCCTCCGGTGTCTCATAAATATGAGGAGCCAGATTTCGCTCTTTAAGGGTGTCACCTAGCTTCATTCGCATAAACGCGCCGGTGGAGTAGCGGGTCACATTCTCGTAATAGCTGCTGACTACGAATTGAACCATCTCCATGTATTTATCGACCAGCTCGGGAAGAATATCGAAGTTATCGTAATTGACGACGGTGTACACCTTTTTGCCCAGCGGTTCCAGCAGGCTGACGATGCGGCAGCGTATTTCCTCGATATCTTCTGCGGTGCGAATGGACAGTCCCTCAAAGTTGTTGAAGAGAATATTTTCCTCCTTACTATAGGTTATACGATCGGCGATGGGGATGGCCAGTAAATCATCTTTGATATCCATTAAACCCTCCCGGAATATCCGGCTTTCCATGGTCTTGAGCCGGGGGGATATCTGCGGCCTAAAGTCCATGAGATCAAGGATGTCCTTCTGCAGGTCCACGCCGGGGGCGATCTCGGTGAGAACGAGTCCCTCCGGACCTAAAACGAAAACACAGCGTTCGGTTATATAGAGAACATTCTTTTGGTTGGCCCGGGCTACTTTACCGGCAAAGGTGATCTGCTCAACGGCATCTACGAATTTGCGGGATTTACCTTCCTTGACGATACGCAATTGTTCGTTTTCGATAATAATCTGCAGGTCGCCCGCGGTAAAGCTGCCGCAGAATACAATCTTTTTGGCGTTCTGGCTTATATTGATAAAACCGCCCGCCCCGGCCAATTTGGGTCCGAACCGGCTGACATTGAGGTTACCCTCTTTGTCGGCCTGTGCCAATCCCAGAAAAGCAACATCCAGCCCACCGCCATCATAGAAATCGAACTGGTAGGCCTGGTCAACGATAGCGTGAACATTGGTAGCGGCTCCGAAATCCATGCCCCCAGCCGGGAGTCCACCGATAACACCTGGTTCCGCAGTCAGGGTCAGATAATCCAGGATGCCTTCTTCGCCTGCAACGCTGGCGATCCCTTCGGGGACCCCTAAACCCAGATTGACCACCGAATTGGCATGTAATTCAAAGGCTGCTCGCCGGGCGATGATCTTTCTCTCGTCCAGGGGAATGGGCGGGATGGATTCTACCGGGAAGCGAAACTCGCCGGCATAGGCCGGATTATAGGGGGTAGCCCAGGTTTGCAGATGGTTTTCCGGGTTGGCTAAAGAGACACAGTCGACCAGTATGCCGGGGACCTTCACATTACGCATGGGCAGAGCACCACGATCAGCGGTGCGTTCTACCTGGGCCAGCACAAAGCCTCCGGAATTACGCGCTGCCATAGCGATAGCCAGTACATCCAGGGTCAATGCTTCTTTTTCCATAGTCAGGTTGCCATCCAGGTCAGCTGTAGTTGCACGGATTATCGCAACATTGATGGGGAGCGGTTTGTAAGCCAGGTATTCGCGTCCGTCAAATTCTACGACCTCCACCAGATCCTCGGTAGTTATGTCATTGATCTTGCCGCCGCCATTACGGGGATCTACAAAAGTGCCCAGGCCTACAGAGGTTATGGTGCGGGGCCGGTGAGCGGCTGTGTCACGGAACATAGCCGAAATCACTCCCTGCGGTAGATTGTAGCCCTCGATCTTGTTGTCAAAGGCCAATCTGGCCATCTTGGGCGTCATGCCCCAGTGGCCGCAGACCACCCGTTTGATTAAGCCTTCGTGGGCTAAATGGTTAACACCCCTTTCCCGGGCATCACCCAATCCAGAGGCATAGAGCAGAGTCAAATCTCGCGGCTCGCCGGTTTCCAGGAAGCGTTTTTCTAATTGGATCAGCATCTCTTCGGTGACTCCGATACCGATAAAACCGCCCAGGGCTACGACATCGCCGCTCTTGATAATATCGACAGCCTCGCGGGCGGAAACCATTTTGCCACGTTTCATGCCTGCCCGCAGGTCTGATTTTAGGGGATGGTTGGCAGAACTCATTAATTACACTTCCTTTCAAAATCGTTGTCAGTAGTTTTGTTTATCTACATTTTGAGAATTTTTCATTGCTATTACGACCAGAGAATAGCCTATGGGACAGATATGATATTGAGAATGACTTTCCAGGAGGGCCGGTAGTTATGATAGAAGCATTAATAACCAGATGTTTTAATATTTCTCTCAATACCTGCAAAATCCTCTTATTTTGTGGACAAAATAGGTGATATATTCTTGTCAAGATGAATTAGAGGGTGACAGACCGAATGAAGGGTATCAGAGTTTACGCCGAAGTAGTACAAGTAATAATAAGGCTAGGGAGGGCAACAGCTATGACCAAACGAGGCTGGATAATTATTGCAGGATTTGGGGCGGACGTGGCGGCGGAGGCGGCTTCGGAGGCGGGGGAGGTTCCAGCGGAGGCGGCGGCAGCAGCCGGGGTTGGTAACTCTGCAATATAAATTGAGACTAGAGACAAGAATATCAAGAAGCCCGCAACCTGTGAGTTTTAATCTTACAGGTCGCGGGCTTTATCATGCTCTCCGGGGATTATCCGACTATCAAGATGGCGGGGGTGAAAATCCTTCGCTGCCCGGAGGCGGGGAAAGACGATTAACCCCTAATATTAGCGTCTGGAAGCGTTATCACCGCTTCCCTTAATTCATTAATGGCGCCGGACAGTTCAGAGAGCTTATCCTCGATCCTAATCAACAGGTAAGCCGTTACCGCGATGGGGAAACCCACATTGCCGATCAGGTTGAGCAGTTCGTTCATTCTTTACCATCCTTTCATAAAACACGGGCGGGAAAAGGTCCCGCCCGCTGAAAATCGATCTTTAGACCAGAGTTATTTCGCTGGTGTCGCGAGTAACGATGCGGGCACCGGCCTTGCCGGTCAAGCTGCCGGCACTGCTGTTGATGATGTTCTTAGTTATGATATTATCCATAGCTGCAGTGATCTGAGCGGCCGTCAGGTCGCTCTTGGCCTTGCTTACCCGGATGGTTTGTTTCTTGCTCAAATCAGTAGTGAAGATCATTTCAAGCGTGCGTTCCATAAGGGAATCCTCCTTTCTTTTCGATTAATAGATTTTTGCTGGTACTAAACATCCTGGATCTCGACCAGATTTCTGCGCTGAACGGCCAGCGCGGTCTGTTCCTGCAGACCCAGCAGAGACTGAGCAACCGAATACAGATCGTCGTCAGTCGCATCGGACCTGACATCGGAGTAAACCCGGTTTTTGACCAGTTGCTGTCCGGAAGCTCCGATCCCGTTATCCATGACCAGGATCATATCAGCACCCAGGGGAGTTGAGGAAATAGCCATATTGTTTCACCTCCTTCTATGTGAACTGGAAGCCGGTTTGGCTTCTAGAGCCATTCTAAGGAAGATAGCACGCCTAAGCACCCGCCGCGGAATGTGGATTAGGGAACGCAGCATTGCCGGGAAAATGTTGCGCGGCTTGCCTGAGATCATAAAAAGCTTTTTCAGGCTATTTGCCCGGTGGACAAATAAAAATGGCCTATGTTTTTGAAAATTGTGCTAATCTGTGGGTAATGACGGAGGTGATAGTGTTGAATAAGGCAGCCATTGAACGCGCAGTCAGCGTACTGGCTAATTCGAACAATACCGTGGTGGTTACTGGGGCGGGAATCAGCACCGAGGCAGGCATTCCTGATTTTCGGGGAGAAAAGGGCATATATCGCACCCTGGGTGAAGACAGGGTCATGCAGATAATCAATATTGACGCCTTCCGCAGACAACCCGAGGTATTCTGGGAATTCTATCGTAAGTATTTTGATTTTCCGCCGGTAGAACCCAGCCATGCGCATAAGATGCTGGCTCGAATGGAGCAGAAGGGCCGGGTTTCCGCAGTTGTTACTCAGAATATCGACGGATTGCATGACAAGGCCGGCAGTAAAAAAGTGATCGCCGTGCACGGAACGGCTGATCGCTTCGTCTGTACCGGCAGCAGGTGTCGGGCCTGCTACGAGAGTGAGTATGTAAGAGATTACCCGCAGACAGTGCCCCGATGTTCGGAATGTGGGAGCACATTAAAGCCCGATGTGGTGCTTTTTGGGGAACCCATTCAGAATTATATGGATGCCCGGCAGCAGATCATGGATGCCCGGGTATTAGTTGTGATCGGGTCATCGCTCACCGTTTATCCCCTGGCCGGTTTCGTCAAAGAGTTCTCCACCTTCTATCAGGACATGATCATCATCAATAAGGGACCTACCGCTATGGATCATGCTGCTCTGGTAAAGATCGAGGTGGAAAAAAGCACCGGGGAAATCCTCGAGGAGATCGACCGGCAATTGGACCGCTTCAAATAAACCAGCGGATGTTAAACTAGATACACAACAAGCCCTGCCAATGTGTACATAAATACATTGACGGGGCTTGATACTCTACTGCTTATCATCTGCTCAGATCAGACTTTCATCGGGTGAAATGCGGCGAAAAATAAGCAGAATTATTTGCGCTGATAAAGGCCTGGTTCGGGCTCGGTGATGATACCTTCGCGGAGAAGGTGGCGAAGATGATTGCGGATGGTCATCCGTTCCCAGAAAATCTCATACATATTGTGGCGCCCCGGGAACACCAGGCCGTATTCGGCAAGGGCATTAAGGGTATGAGGCTGTTTGAGAAGTTCGATGATTTTATTCTGGCGTTCGAGGACTACCTTAATATACATCTTTAATTGTTCCTGGATGTTATCGGTCTGCACTCGCCGATGCGAGGATACTAGCATCAGCGGATCAATCATCCTGATGGTATCAACCGATGCGATAAGATCTCCTACATCAGCACTGGCGCTGCTATACCAGGGCCCGGTCGCTACGAGATCGATATCCCCGGAAAAGAGGATACCCTGCTTTTCCAGATAAAATCCGTAATGCCCGGCAGTATGCCCAGGAAGATGCACTGCCCGTAAGGACATTTTGCCGGTATCTATGATATCGCCATCGGCAAAGGTACCGGACAGAGTGATTTCCCGAAAACCTGGTTGGGCAATCACATCATCGGGCAGCGGCACTACCTGCCCGTAAGCCGTGCGTTCGATACCCATGATTTCCTGCCAGAGGTCATAACCGTGAAAGTGGATATATTCAACCTGATCACGATATACTGCTTCTTCCTGCCGGCCTGCCATCAGGTTGGCCCGGGGAAATAGGCTGTCTCCATGCAGATGATCGAAGTGGAAGTGGGATATAAGAGCGAGATCGATGTCGGCACAGGGGAGATCAGCATAGGCGCGTGCGCCAGCTCCTAGATCGATGATTAAACTTTGGTCATCCTCCAAATAAAGGCTGTTGCTGTAGGGGTAGCGTGGTTTGGCCTCAGGAGCCACCATCCATACATTAGGAGCCAGCTTTTCCAACATAGCCAGGTTCACTCCTTGCGACTATTTTTCTTATTTTAGCATATTACAATACCAAAATATTTGTTTCTAAAAGGAAGGAATTTCATAGAACACTAGCGAAATAAGTCGAAAAGACTATAAGGGGGGTTATTGTGAAGTTCTATCAAAGCGTCAGATTTAGATTAGTGGCAATTATTGTGGCTTTTTATTTGGTTGGAGCAGTGGCGCAGAACCTGGTGGTATATCAGATGAGTAGTAATATGCTGACGGGTGAAGTGGAGAAGGAATGTCAGCAGGTGGCTGAGGCGGCCAGCGATAAGATAGAACTCTTCCTGCAAGCCCGTTTGGACCAGTTGGAGACCATCAGCAGGACCAGCGCCATCAACAGTATGAATCAAACCCAAGCTGTCGCCGCCCTCCCCAACCTCATGTCTGACTATTACGAAAGTATTGTCCTGGTCTGGCCTGATGGCTCTGGGCTAAGTGACCAAGGCAAGAAAGTGAGCGTAGGTGATCGGGACTATTTCCATAAGGCAATTAAAGCGAATGCAGTAGTAAGTGATCCGCTGGTATCCAGAACGACGGGCAATACGGTTATTCCATTGGCCGTGCCTATCTATCAGGAAAACCAGGTGGTCGGTGTACTGGTTGCCACATTGAAGAATGATATTACTGTGGGACTGATCAAGGATATTAAGATCGGTCAGAGCGGCTATGCTCTTTTGGCTGACCGTTCCGGCTTATGTATCGTGCATCCGGATGAAGCGCAGGTAGGCAAATTGAGTTTAGGTGATCTGGGGCAAAGCATGCAGATGGCGATCAACGATGTGGCTGCCGGGAAGAGTGGTATTCTCGAGTATGAATACAATGATGTCAAGAAATGGCCTTTGCACCGGTGGAGCATGCCGGCTGGCTGCTGGCGGTGACTGTTCCCAGTAATGAGGTGACCGGACCAGCCCGGGCTATGCTGGAAAAGCTGTTTATATTGGTACTGGTGATAATAGCGGTGTCAATTGTTATCGTTTACCGATTGACCGCTATGCTTTCCAACCCGCTTAAAGTAGCAGTAGAGGCAATTGATCATGTTGCCAACCGAGATTTGACTCATAAGGTTGATAACACTTATACTTCGGAATTTGGTATCATGATGAATTCTGTTGGGCGAATGACAACTAATTGGCAGGAGGTCGTAAGTGAACTCACAGCTGATGCGGCAGAGCTGAACGAGCTTTCCGGGCAGTTCAAGGATAGTGCCAAACAAACTGGTTTAGCCTCTGAGCAGGTTAGCGCCAGTGCGGATGAGATCGCCCGGGCGGCTCAGGCTCAGGCTGAGGATGCAGGGAAGACAGCCCTGCTGACCCAGCAGGTGGTACAGGCCATGCAGAACATGGGCCACGACACTGAGAATATTTCCAAGGAGTCACTTAATTTTAAGCTGGTAGTAGAGCGGGTGACCGACCTGATGACCGCTCAGAATGCCAAGATGGATAATACCCGGCAGAGCACAGAACGGGTGTCGCTGGTCATGGATGACCTCAACCAGCGCACCATTGAGATCGGGGAGATTATCACCCTGATCAACAGTATTGCCGAACAGACCAACCTGTTGGCGCTCAATGCTGCTATCGAGGCTGCCCGGGCCGGGGAACAAGGCCGAGGCTTTGCGGTAGTGGCGGAAGAAGTCCGCAAACTGGCCGAAGAGTCCAGCAATGCTACGCAAAATATATCTTCCATTATCGGTGAGATACAGTATCAGGTAGAGAAAGCGGTCAATGAAGCCAGGTCAGTAGGAACCCTGGTAAATGAGCAGGGACAATCACTGGTAGAGAGTATCAGCGCCTTTAAGGAGTTAGAAAACGGGGCCAAAGAGATCGACAATTCCATCCAGAATATGTCTGCCACCTTCGAGGAGATACTCGCTTCCAGTGATGAGATCAGCCGGGCTGTTGAAAATATATCTGCTGTAACAGAAGAATCAGCTGCCTCCGCCGAGGAGGCTACCGCCATGACCCAGAATCAATTGGCTTCGGTACAGGAAATAGTCGATATGGTCACCGGCCTGGAGGCAATTTCCAACAAACTGAAAAACATAACTGACAGCTTTACTCTCTAAATTAAACATAAGTTAAAAATAAACGGCCATGGTTTTATTAGAACCATGGCCGTTTATTCAGGTGGATATTATTATAAATTCGGGTTATTTACCTTTGAAATTGGGTTTTCTTTTCTCTGCAAAAGCCATACAGCCTTCTTTAAAGTCATCCGAGGACCACATCAGTATTTGATACATACTTTCCAACTCGGCCTGCTGGTAGAAATCGTTTTTCATGGATTCTCTTAAAAGCTTCTTGTCGTATCCGATAGTCATCAACGGCATTTGGATCAATCTTTCTGCCCAGTTAATAGCTTCACTCAAGGCCTGGCCTTCAGGTACCAGGGTATTCACCAGCCCCAGATCCAGAGCTTCCTGCGAGCTGAGAAGTTTGCCATACCAGAGTATTTCCGCTGCCTTGTGGTAGCCGACTTTGCGGGTCAGGAAGTATGAGCAGCCGCTATCGGGACAGAAGGCGATCTTCGAGAAGGTAAAACCAAATTTCGCATTTTCTGATGCGATAATCAGATCGCACGCCATCATAAGTGCGGTCGAGGCTCCCGCAACTGGACCGTTGACCGCGCAAATAACCGGTTTCTTAATGTCGTACAGGCCCTTGATAACGGCAGTCGATATATCATAAGTAACCTTGGCTTCGGCCGGAGTCTGCATGGAAAATAGTAATGAGATGTCACCGCCTGCTGAAAAGCCTTTACCGGCACCGGTGAGAACGAGTACCTTAATATCGTCACGTTCCTCAACGATCTTGTAGGCTTCAACCATCTCAGGACATAGATCCCAATTAAAAGCATTCATGGCGTCCGGACGGTTCATAGTGAGTATGGCGATCCCGTTCTCTCTAATCTCGAGGTCGATCCATTTAAAATCCCCCATTTTGTTACCTCCCTATATTTTCAATAAGAATATTATACATCATCGAAGCAAATATTACAGGGATTAAACTAAATTTCGGGGGGCAAAAAAAGAGGCCCACCGGAATGGTGAAGCCACTAAGCGAATTAGGGAGGAATGAACTAGTCCATCGGGCCGCCTTCCCAGTATTGCCTGATCTTGCGTAGGGCGTATCCGCCGAAAAACAAGCCGTTAACGAAGGCAATGGGGATGGCCATTGCGCCAAAATAATTGAATTTCTGTTTGAGGTCTTCTTTACCTGCACCTCTATATCTGGTCATTTATATCCCTCCTCTTTATTCTATTTTGAGCGAAATAAATGATAAATATTAGAGGATAAGCTTCTCAGTTTTTACTGCGTAAGGAGGGAAGCACTCTTTCCATCAGCAGATAGATAAATGTGCCACCAATCAAAAATATTAACAATAGACTCACAATTTTCGAAAACAAAAAAATCACCTCAATTTCATTATGAGGCGATTTCGAAAAATCTATTCTCTTTAATTAGACGCAGATCTACGCAGATTTATATGATTTACGCAGAATGTCTCGTATGTCCTTGCGAGCGTAGCGAAGCAATCTATAAAAATGGGATATGCAAATAGAAAGAATTGAGTGTGTTAAAGATCATCATAAAAAAATTCTGTGTTTATCTTACTAATCAGCGTAAATCTGCGTCTATTTGGTCTTCTTCTCCCGCGGCATACAGATGATCTCCCTTAGCTGGGTGTCGAAGAAGTTTTTGGAATGGGCTGGTACTATTACTATAGCAGCATCAGCGCCTTCGGCGGTTCCGCCTATCGCTATTATTTCACGGCCAAAGGGTATAAGGCCTGCATCCAGAGCCATTATAGAGATCTCCACCGCTACCTTGACGCCTTGTCCCAGGATCCGCAGAGTCTGGGCCATGATCTCCGCGGGATATACGCCGCCGAACTGCAGACGCAACGCCCTATCCGCACCGGCGAAAAAGTGGGTGGTAGTCAGCACGCTGACCCCTTGCTTGATCAGATCTTCCCGGACCGCGGGATCCATCTCATTGTCTCCAGGGCTAGCAAAACCCGAGTGATGTGTGACACAGACCACCTGGTGTCCCGAGTTATAAGATAATAATTGTTTAGCGCTATTCCCGCTGCAGGAGGCTATTACTACCTGGTCTATATTCAGTTCTGCTGCCCGCTGCAAGGCCAATTTGATGGTATCATCAGTATTCTGAGGGCCAGCCTTATCCCAAAACAATACTCGAGTCCTCCTTTTAGTTTTTGCGCAATCCCTGGCGCAAACGTTCGATATCTTCGTCGGTCAAAACCCTGGTGACATTTATGCTGCTGGTTTTAGAAAGATCTACCTCGTGTGGCTCAGCCAGACGATGATGATCCATATCATAGACTACTTTAATTACGGGGCGTGCAGGTTGCTCCCGGTTTACATCCATTACTATGCCAATATCGCCTGTATTCAATACTAATATGGTGCCGATAGGATATACTGCGATATTGGTGAGCAGTGCATTAACACAGCCAGGGTCCAGATATATGCCGGACATGCGTTTGAGAATGTGCAGGCTTTGGCTGAGACTATAGGAAGGGCGGTAGGGACGGTCAGCCATCAAGGCGTCAAATACATCTACTGCCGCCACGATCCGGGCATATTCATGGATGGATTCGGCAGCCAGGCCGCGCGGATAGCCGTGACCATCCCAGCGTTCATGATGCTGAAAAGCAATATGGGCTGACAGGAGAGAAACCTCGTTGTATTGACGTAATATTTCAAAGCCGTATTCGGTATGGCATTTGACTTCCTGGAACTCCTGGTGGGTAAGGTCGCCGGGCTTGTTCAGCAAACCGTTGTCGATCATGGTCTTGCCGATATCATGTAATAGTGCCCCTATGCCTAATTCTTTCAGTTTTAGATCATGGTAACCCATGGATATGCCGGTAACGATGGACAAAATACAGACATTTACCGAATGGCCGAAGGTGTAGTCGTCAAAAGCCCTTATGTCAGAAAGGTTGATTAATACATTGGAGTTCTGCAGGACTTCGTCCAGGATACGGTCGACGCTCCCCTGGACCTGTCGCAAGTTAAGCTTTTTTTTATGTTCGAGGTTCTGAAAATTCTCTTTGACTGTTTTCAGGGTTTCCAGTCTGGTTTGTTCGGATATCACGTCTCGAACTTCGACATCGTCGAACAAATCGTCTTTTACATAAACTGATATGATGCCCATCGCAGAGAGGCGATCGATATAAACTGTATCCAGTTCTATACCCGCATGTAAGAGGATCCGACCGTCGCTGCTGTATATAGGCCTGGCTACAATCATGCCAGGCTGAAGCTTTTCGGTTAACAATCGCCTCATATTAATCACCCTTGACAGAATTCAGATATGAACATTTTACCGCTGATTGTCTTTTCGTTTCTGCATCTTTCACTTCGCCTTAGAGTAAGAGACTTCCTGCATTTTCATATATTTTTTTATATTAATAACGATTGCTCCATCATCAGCATGTGTTCGGGTGGATCGATTTGCAGACGGAACTGCCTTTGAATGTTTGCCATATGGAGGCTTCCGTGTTACATTAGAACTAATCCAAAGTCAGTTTCGGGAGATTATGAATGAAAAAGAAGAGAACCTATTTTCCGCGGCCGGTCTTAAAAAACCTGGCGGAAGAGATCAAAAAACTGGCGGTCAACAACGAAGGCCGCATGTTCTTGCTGGAAATGGTAGAGGATATCCCTATTGAGTTAAGACCGCACATTCTTGAGGGTCTATCTTCTTTTTATGAAAAAGAGATGGTAGCCTTTTTTTATTTGTTAAAGATGGAATATGGCAAGGAATTAGAGGCCAGCCTGGACCGAGGCCTGGAAAAGTTCCGTATGGCCGGGCTGAACACGGATAATCCCATCGCCTGTTCCGGTCAGTTTCACGGAGCCTTTGCCAGCTGCACACGCCACAGCGGGCGTATGACGCTTGACATAGCCTGGGATGTTGGGGGCGCCGGAGTACAGGTGGAATGCTTTTATCTGACCTTCAATCCGGATGGCATCCATAGTTTCTTTGTTATCGAAGATATGACCCGGCAGCAGTATGAACAAGACCGGCGGGCATTATCCGATATCGTTCCCGTTACCTTGGAAGAGGCGCGGGCTATTATTGCCCAAGTTTACGCTTTTAATGTACAGCATATGACCAGGCCTGCGCTGGGGCGTTACCTCTATGACAAATACCTGCCGCAGGAAGATGATTTCACCACCCAGGATCATCTGGAAGTAATGAAGAAGGTTACTCCCCGTCTGGCTCCTCGCCAGTTGGTCAACAGCTTTTTCTTTGCCCTGAAAAGCAAGGATGATCTTTATATGCAGTACCTTATGACCAGCAAGGAAGACCTGACATCGTTGTTTGCTGTGAATTATAACGAGATTTTGATGCCGGGGGCGGTCTTGCTGGAGGGGCAGGTACGTGAAGTGCAGGGGTCGCGCCAGACCGCCCGGGTCTCGGCATATTCAGTCACCCTGGAAGGTGGGGAATTCTACAGCAGTGAATATCGTTTTTACCTGCTGGCTACCTCAGGTATTTGGTCGGTGGGTGAAATTGAAAGGATTGAGCGTGAGCTTATACCAGCCGACTCTGAGATGCACCCCCTCAAAGCCCAGGTATATTGCAGGGTTTACGAAATCATCGATCTGGACAGTCTATTTGAATTGCTGGACCGGGTGGAAAATATGCGGGAAATCCAAGAATTGTCCTATGGTATGCACATGCGGGTCAGCTCCTATGAGGATGATTTCAGTCATGGGGTAGCCCTGTTGACGGGAGTGGTAGCCGACCTGGTGGTCAATGGCGATGAGTTTGTGGTCGTAGTCAGGGACCGCGACACCTTGGAGGATTTTCATAACCTGTTAGCTGGAGAATATGATTCGCCCATCGTTTTACGCGGCGAATACGAGGTTGGGTTGATGACAGCCTACAACTATCTGGGCGGACAATATCCCTCCTTCGAAGAACTGCTGCTTCAGGAGGACGGCGAGTTCTTCGGTGAAGACGGTATGCGCTTTCTCACCGCTCGCTATTATATAAAGGACCTCAAGCCGGTACAGAACCGCCTGGAAAGCCTCAAGAGCCTCAAGGTGCAGTTGGAGGACCAGTATACGGTCTATTATCAGCTGGATAACCAACCCGCGCGTCCCGGTCTTTTTGTCGAATATATCCTGGGGCCAGGCTGGCTTTCGCTGTCTGCCTTCGGTGAAACTGACATCAATCAAGCCCGCAAGGAATTTGAAGAACGCATGTATGACTGTCTGGAATTCGAGGGGATGGAGATCAAGGATGAGGGGCTCTTCGAGGTACTGACCACCGATGTGTGCAAGGAACATCCGGAATTGGAGGCAGTTCTTAAAGAGATTTACCTGGATAAATGGTGCAATTCCCGCCTGCCTTCCCTGAGCGGCATGAGCCCTTCGGAGGCCAGTCAGACAGAAGAGGGGACCCGGCTACTGTGGGCCATGTTCAAGAAGATTAAGCAAAAGGAAAACAATCAGTACTTGTATGGATGCCGTGGCAGGATCCGTCTGCACGAATACATCCGTAAACTTGAACAGAAAAAAGAGGGGCAGACCTAGTAATCTGTCAACCCGAATTCTATAGTCCAATGCCTCTTGACAGGAACGGGGTTTTCCCCTATACTTCTTAGACATAACTCCATACTTTATAAACCATGATGGAACTTCGCCGGGAAATCCCTTAATTACAGAGAACCGGAGCAGGTGGAAGCCGGTATTTATATTTCCTGGAGTGCTCATTCCGGAGTTGCTATCTGAACGTTCTGCGGAATCAGTAGGTGGTGCCGGACGGAAAAGTCCGTTAACAAGTCAGCATAATTGATATGCTCTCGAGCGGTCGTGGCGTTAATGCTGCGGCAAGCAGGGTGGTACCGCGGGAAACTCCTCTCGTCCCTGAACCGGACGAGGGGATTTTTGTATTTCTGGAGGTGGTAATAAATGAAAAGCGATTCAGTCAAGCTGGGGGTTGAGAAGGCTGCTCATCGGGCATTGTTCAAGTCTATCGGTCTGATCGATGAGGAAGTCAAAAGACCTTTTATCGGCATCGTTAATTCTTTTAATGATATAATACCGGGTCATATCAACCTGGATAAGATCGGCGAGGCGGTCAAAGCTGGTGTACGCATGGCCGGCGGGACCCCACTGGAGTTTCAGACCATTGGAGTTTGCGATGGTATCGCCATGAACCATATAGGCATGAAGTATTCCCTGGGGAGCCGGGAGCTCATAGCCGACTCCATTGAAATCATGGCTACAGCTCACGCCTTTGATGCCCTGGTTTTCATACCCAATTGTGATAAGGTGGTGCCGGGCATGCTGATGGCAGCTGCTAGGCTCAATATACCTGCGGTATTTGTCAGCGGCGGACCGATGCTGGCCGGCAGGATGGGATCTCGGATGGTCAGCGTTACCCAGGTATTCGAGGCTACTGGAGCTGTAGCTGCGGGGAACATGAGCAGCGATCAACTGGCCGAGCTGGAAGAGAACGCCTGTCCCACCTGCGGCTCCTGTGCAGGCATGTTTACGGCGAATTCCATGAACTGCCTGACTGAAGCGCTGGGGATGGGTCTGCCAGGCAACGGGACTATTCCGGCGGTGTATTCCGAACGGATCAGGCTGGCCAAAATGGCTGGGGTGAAGGTCATGGAACTGCTGGAGAAGAATATCCGGCCGCTGGACATCATGACGCCGAAGGCTTTTAACAACGCGATACGTTTGGATATGGCGATTGGCTGTTCATCGAATTCAGTTCTCCACTTGCTGGCCATTGCCAGTGAAGCAGGGGTGAAGATCGATTTGAATACCTTTAATGAGGTTAGCGCCACTACTCCGCATCTGGTCAAACTCAGCCCGGCGGGATCACACCATATGGAGGATCTCTATTATGCCGGCGGTATCCAGGCCATGTTCAATGAACTAAATAAGATTAGCCTGATAAACAATGATTGTATGACGGTGACCGCTATGACCGTGGGGGAAAACACGGCCCGGACTCCGGTCAGGGACCATAGCGTTATCCGCCCGGTAAGCGATCCTTATAGCCAGAATGGCGGCTTGGCCATCCTGTTTGGGAATCTGGCTCCGGAGGGCGCTGTAGTCAAGAGATCTGCGGTTGCTCCTGAGATGATGCAGCATGAAGGCCCGGCCCGGGTCTTCGATTCCGAGGAAGAAGCGGTAAAAGCTATCCTAAGCAAAAAGATCAATGCCGGAGATGTAATAGTAATACGTTATGAAGGGCCAGCCGGTGGTCCAGGTATGCGGGAGATGCTAACCCCTACTTCTGCTATTGCTGGCATGGGTCTGGATAAAGAGGTAGCCCTGATTACTGATGGGCGCTTCTCGGGAGCTACCCGGGGAGCTTCTATTGGGCACGTATCTCCCGAAGCTTCTGCTGGCGGTCTTATCGCGCTGGTAGAAGAAGGAGATATTATAAGCATTGATATACCTGGTTTGCGATTGCGACTTCTAGTCGATGAAGAGGAGCTTAGCACCAGAAGGGGACGCCTAAGAAATCCGCTTCCCAACATTAAAACCGGATATATGAAACGTTACGCAGAGATGGTACAATCAGCCAGCACCGGGGCAGTTTTCAGGAAGTAAGCGCCGGTCAGGCAGTTCAAGCGGGCCATCAAGCCCGCTTTATTAATTTTTAATTCTTACTTTTTTGATTTAAAATTAAAAAAGTAAACGAACCCACCCCTTGATTCTCACAATTCGGTCAGAAATATTTACTGAAAGTAAACATAAATTAACCACAGATAAACAAAGATGTTGTATAGTAAGAGATAACACCTCTGTAAACAGGAAAGCATAGCTGTCCTTACCAACTCCAAAATTAAGAATTTAAAATTGAAAATTATTATAGCGTGGAGGTGATCAGGTGAATATGAGAGGAGCAGAGATTCTACTACATTGCCTGAAAGAAGAGGGGGTGGATACCGTATTCGGCTACCCCGGCGGTCAGATTCTGCCTGTTTATGACGCGCTCTATTCTTCCGATATTAGGCACATCCTGGCACGTCATGAGCAGGGTGCGGTTCATGCGGCTGAGGGTTATGCCCGGGCTTCCGGAAAGGTTGGGGTTTGTATCTCCACCTCTGGTCCGGGAGCTACCAATCTAGTGACCGGCATAGCCAATGCTTATATGGATTCGATCCCCCTGGTATGCCTTACTGGTCAGGTAGGAACTTCAATGATCGGGCGCGATGCCTTTCAGGAAGCTGATATTTGCGGAATAACTCTTCCTATTACCAAGCATAATTACCTGGTGGAGAAACTGGAAGATGTTCCCCGGGTGGTGAAGGAAGCTTTCTATATTGCACGTACCAACCGGCCGGGTCCGGTTGTGGTCGATCTGCCCAGAGACATTATGGAGAAGGTTATTGATTATGAACCTGGTGATATAGAGATCAACCTCAGAGGCTACCGGGTAATGAAGGGATATAACGCGGGCCAGGTCATTTCTGCAGTTGAGATGATCAAAGGGGCGGAGCGCCCGGTAATTTACTGCGGGGGAGGAGTAATCAACGCTAACGCCGCTGCTGAGCTTACCGAATTGGCGGAAAAACGCAAGATCCCGGTCACCAATACCCTTATGGGAATCGGATCATTCCCGGCTGATAATTATCTCTATCTTGGCATGCTGGGGATGCACGGCACCCGCTATGCCAACTATGCTATAGGTGAAAGTGATCTCCTGATCGCAGTGGGGGTCAGGTTTGATGATCGCGTCACTGGTCACCTGGATCATTTTGCACCCCATGCCAAGGTGATCCATATTGATATCGATGCGGCGGAGATAGGCAAGAATGTTGTGGTAGATATCCCCATCGTCGGTGATGTAAAAGAGGTGCTGGCCGCCATCAACCAACGGCTCGACGCGGTTGAGGGATATAGTGAATGGCACAAGACCATTGATCGCTGGAAAGAAGAATTCCCCATGCGTTACGGACCTTCTGCGGAAGGACGCATTATGCCCCAGCACGTGGTAGAAATGATATATGAACTTACTGGCGGTGAGGCCATAATAACTACAGAGGTAGGCCAGAATCAGATGTGGGCTGCGCAGTATTACCGGGGCAAGCACCCACGCAGCTTTATCAGCTCTGGTGGTCTGGGTACTATGGGCTACGGTTTTCCGGCAGCCATCGGTGCCAAGATCGCCTGTCCTGACAAAGTGGTAATCGATATTGCCGGCGATGGCAGCATCCAGATGAATATTCAGGAACTGGGTACCGCTGCCCAGTATCGGCTGCCGGTGATAATCTGTATACTCAATAATCAATTTCTCGGGATGGTGCGCCAGTGGCAGGGGCTTTTCTACGGCGGAAGATATTCCTTCACTGATATCGAGCACCAGCCTGATTTTGTGAAGCTGGCCGAAGCCTACGGCGGTGTAGGCATCCGGGTCAAGGATGCCGGCGAAGTGGAAGCCGCTTTGAAACAGGCCATGGAAGTCAAAGACCGGCCAGTTATCATTGACTTTTGGGTGGAGAGGGAGGCCAATGTTTATCCGATGGTGCCTCCGGGCGCCGCTCTCTCTAATATGCTGGGGGGTGATTAGGGTATGAAAAAACACACGCTATCAGTTACTGTTGAGAATAAGCCCGGCGTCCTGGCCAGAGTGACCACGGTGATTCGTCGGCGGGGCTACAATATCGAGAGCCTGACGGTAGGTCAGACCGAGAACCCATCCATATCGCGGATTACCCTGGTTGTGACTGGCGATGACCCGATAATAGAACAGGTGACCAAACAGCTTTATAAGCTGGTAGATGTTATTAAGATCGTGGACATCACGGAGGAGCGTTCCGTTGAACGGGAACTGGTGCTGGTCAAGGTGAAAGCTGATACCAGTGTTCGCGGGGAGATCGTCCAGATCGTGGATATCTTTCGGGGCCGTATCGTGGATATTGGCCGCAGCAGTCTCATAGTTGAGGCCACCGGCGATTCCAGCAAGATCGATGCCATAGAGGAAGCCTTGTCTCCCTTCGGGATTATCGAACTGGTGCGTACCGGTAAAGTAGCCATGGTCCGCGGCGGGAAGTAGGTTTTACGAGAGGATTGCCAAGGACGACACGGTTTTTTTAGCCACAGATGAACACAGATTCACACAGATTTTATCCAAGGTGGTCAGCACGTCTGTAAGGGATCTAATATTTACTGAGGCTTCATCGGTTGTTCGGTGGTTTAAGGCAAACTACATTCGGGTTTTCGTAAGCAAACGGTTCATACAGGTTTCTTATTAAACAGTAGAATATATCTGTGTTAATCTGTGTGGATCTGTGGCAAATAGTTTTCTTAATTTTAAGGAGGTAATTTTATAATGGCGAAGATGTATTATGATGCGGATGCAAACCTGGATCTACTTAAGGGTAAAACAATTGCAGTAATTGGCTTTGGCAGCCAGGGCCATGCTCAGGCCATCAATGCTCATGAAAGCGGCTGTAATGTGATCGTAGGACTGCGCAAACCAGTCGATGCTGTAACAGAAGCAGAATGGAACGCAGTCAAAGAAGCGGGGATGACCCCGATGACGGTGGCTGAAGCCGCTCAGGCCGCAGATATTGTGCATATCCTGGCACCGGATACCATGCAAGCTAAGATATACAGAGAAGAGATCGCCCCGTACCTTAAACCGGGTAATGCATTGGGCTTCTCCCACGGTTTCAATATCCATTTTGGTCAGATCGTTCCCCCGGCTGATATCGATGTATTCATGGTTGCTCCCAAGGGACCGGGGCATCTGGTGCGGCGTATGTACCAGAAGGGCGCCGGCGTACCGGCTATCGTAGCGGTAGAACAGGATTATACCGGCCAGGCCAAGGAAATGTCACTAGCTTTCGCCAAGGCTATCGGTGCAACCCGGGCCGGGGTCATTGAGACTACCTTCAGAGAAGAGACTGAGACCGATCTGTTTGGTGAGCAGTGTGTACTCTGCGGCGGAACTACCGCGTTGGTACGGGCTGGCTTCGAGACCCTGGTAGAGGCAGGATATCAACCGGAGATTGCCTATTTTGAATGCCTGCATGAGCTTAAGCTTATTGTCGACCTGATGTACGAGGGCGGCATTTCCATGATGCGTTTCTCTATCAGTGATACTGCCGAGTATGGCGATCTGATCACTGGACCGCGCTTGATCAATGAAGACGTCAAAGAGGAAATGCGTTACGTCCTGGACGAGATCCAGAACGGCAGCTTTGCCCGCGAATGGCTCCTGGAGAATCAGGTTGGCCGCCCGGTCTATAATGCCCTGAAGAAAGAGGGCGCTGATCACCTGATTGAGAAGGTGGGTGCCCAGCTGAGAAGCATGATGCCCTGGCTGAAGGATTCGAAATAGGGGCACGAATATACGCAGGAGCACTCGGTTCGCACGCAGATCTATATGAATAACGCAGATATACTAAGATGAATATGGTATGAATGCGACGGTGGGGAAATAAGATATAGGCTATATATCTTAAACCCACTGCCGCAGTCGTCAATCATGACCGAGCAGGATGGCTGTTCAAGTGATTGCTAGAAAATAGTCTGGGTTGATCTTCTGATCAGGAGTATTCAAATAGATCAATGGCTTTTTTTGCACATTTTTCCTTCCAATTCATATAAAATCTGCGCAAATCTGTGTCAATTATAAAATCCTGGAGGTGACTTATGTCTGACCGTATATACATTTTTGATACTACGCTGAGAGATGGTGAGCAATCGCCTGGCTTTAGCATGAACATAGCAGAAAAGCTGCATTTTGCCGACCAACTGGTAAAGTTGAATGTAGATATAATCGAGGCGGGATTCCCGCGTTCATCCCCCGGCGATTTCGAATCAGTTAAGAAGATCGCTGCCCGGGTCAAAGGAGTACAGGTGGCTGGGCTCGCGCGGGCCAATTTTGAGGATATCGATGTGGCCTGGAATGCACTGAAAGGTGCTGAAAATCCACGCATCCACACCTTTATCTCCAGTTCGGATATTCATATTTACAATCAGTTTAAAAAGACCAGGGAACAGGTGTTGGAACAGGCGATCACAGCCGTAAAACATGCAGCTGCTTATACTTCTAATGTGGAATTCTCGCCAATGGATGCTACCCGCAGCGATTGGGACTACCTGGCTCAGATGGTGGAGGGAGTCATCGCTGCCGGTGCTACAACAGTAAATATCCCGGACACGGTAGGCTATGCCATACCGTCTGAATTCAACGAATTGATACGTTATCTGTTTGAGCATGTCTCTAATATTCATAAGGCCATTATTTCCGTCCATTGTCACAATGACCTGGGGCTGGCTACCGCCAACGCTATGGCCGCTATCCAGGCCGGAGCCCGTCAGGTGGAGTGCACCATCAACGGTATCGGCGAGCGGGCCGGCAACACGGCCATGGAAGAAGTGGTGATGGCAGTCAAGACCCGCGCTGATATCTTCGGAACGGCGAATACTATGATAAATACCCGGCAGTTGGTACCCACCAGCCACTTGTTGACGCATATCACCGGCATCTCGGTGCAGCCTAACAAGGCCATTGTCGGTGCCAATGCCTTTGCCCATGAATCAGGCATCCATCAGGACGGAATGTTAAAAGACCGCACCACCTACGAGATCATGAGTCCCGAGAGCGTAGGGGTGACCAAGAGCAGCCTGGTACTGGGCAAACACTCTGGCCGTCATGCCTTTGGTGACCGGCTGAAAGAATTGGGTTTGGAGTTCAATGAGACAGAACTGGACCGGGCATTTACCCGCTTCAAGGACTTGGCTGACAAGAAAAAGGAGATCAGCGATGAGGATATCATTGCCCTGGTAAATGACGAAATCATTCTGATCCCCGAGCGCTTTAAACTGCATTATCTTCATTTCACCGGCGGAAGCACAGTTGTTCCTACGGCAACCGTCAGCATCGAAGGCGGGCGTGGGAAAGTAGAAGCAGCCGCCTGCGGCGACGGACCAGTCGAAGCTGCCTTCAACGCGATAGATAAGATAACTGGCTTGCCGGGCAAGCTGGCAGAGTATAAACTCAGCGCGGTGACCGGTGGTAAGGATGCTCTGGGCGAAGTAGCCCTCAAGGTACAGGTAGGAGACCTTAAGGTCGGCGGCCGAGGCGTTTCTACTGATATAGTGGACGCCAGTGTAAAGGCGTATATGAATGCCATCAACAAGGCGGCCTACGAG
>JAAYCK010000176.1 GCA_012729835.1 Syntrophomonadaceae bacterium | reverse complement strand
ATCAGTCCTTGCTCGTGCGCTCCGAGACTGCCGCGCACCTGCTGAACCACCGGGGCCTGAATGTTGTTTTTGAGCTTCCATTTCTTCACCTGGACAGCCATCTTGATGCGGACAACGTCTCCGACCACCAGAGTGCCCCGGACATCGATGCCACCGTCACCGCTGAGCTTTGTCACCTCGACCATCTCGAAACCCATCTCCGCCAGCAACTGCGAGATGAGCTCCTCGAACTCACCGGGCTTGATGGCCAGCAACCTCTGGCGCAAGGCTTTCCGAACCTGGTGGTTGTGCTGCTCGATTTGGAACGTGAGGCCGCGCCCCATCCATTGGCTCAGGCCCACATAGCCACGGCCGTGTTGAACAAAGCGAGGACGCTCACCGCGTTTCTGCTGGCGCTTAATCTCGGTAAGCACCTGGGCATACATGGTGGCGTCCGGCGTTCTTCCCCCAGTCACCAGCCAACCTTCTTGTCGGGCCTTCTCGGTGATCTTCTTGTAATGCATTGGGTTTTTACCGCCGAACTTCTCAAGCACCTTTTGAGCACAATCGGTGAAAGAGTGGCCCGCGTTTGCGGACGGCGGCTTTGTCGTTTTTATGACGTCCGGCGGAGCCACATCACCGTGAGTTGGTTTTGCAGAGGCATCCCGGAGTGCGAAGGTCTGAGGGCCAACTTGTACAAAGGCCGATTTGTCACCATTCTTCTTTATGTCCGAATACAGAGTGGCACTTACGGTGGCTCCAGGCGTCTTGCCGTCAGAGGTCCAGAGCCCAGCAGCAATAATCTGATCAGCAATTGCTTCAGCGTGTAACGGGGATTGTGCTTTTTTCAGCATCTCAGTGGCGGCAGTTTTCACGGACATACCATTCCTACTCCTCGCTCCTTGTGTTTGCGTTGTCGCCGTCAGTGCACCAGCGTGTACGAGCGGGGGTTTTGGGCGTCGTTCTTCCCCGCTCCGCCGCACCGCCAGCCTTGACCCACGCGTCGACTTCGTCTTTCTTGAACTTCCAAAGACGCCCCATGCGGTGGGCGGGCATACCATGCTTGTAGATCCACTTGTAAACGGTGTCATTGCTGACCCCGAGGTACTTGCAGATCTCGGTTATTGAGAGCCAGCGGTCTTCCATCTCGTTCATTCTCTTGCTCCAGGGGCGCTTCGGCTGTTTGCCACGTCCGCCAGAGGCGAAGCGGGAGAGACTGCACGCACCTCCCCCTGGCTAAAAAGCTCCATTAACATACAAAGGCACTATGTGCTATGTCAAACGATCTTTACCGATTTAAGCCGATCATCTTCCATGACGCTCGATGTCAGACGCCAGCGCAGAGCCGAGCGCCCGTGTCAACACGGGGCATTCAGGGGATCCAGGCGGAAATCAGGGTGTGCATGCACAGCACCCCCATCATTACCCGCGAGGACACCCTCAGATGCGCTCAGAGCTTGGTGACTGCTTTCCTCCAGGTGGCGGGGCTTTCACAAACTCCAGGCCGCACTTTCGCCCTTGAGGCGTTCCTCCGCCT
>JAAYCK010000050.1 GCA_012729835.1 Syntrophomonadaceae bacterium | reverse complement strand
ATCCGGGGCTTACATCAATGGTTATGTGCTTTGAAGATGCATGCAAACTGGAGGATGTTCCTGTAGCTGAACAGAATTCAGTTAAGCTACTTGATGTCTTGTGTGAAGAAATACAAGCCGGGAGGCTTGATTTAAAGGATGTTCCGCTAATTTTTTTCCGTGTGCGGAACGTAGAGCAATTCAAACATTTCAGCGCGAGGCTCAAGAAAGAACACATGTCGCTGATTGTCGGATTCAACTTTCCAAAGTTTAACACTGATAATGGCGATGAGTTCTATGCTCATCTCGAAGAAGTGAATAAAAAATTTGGGGAGATCATATATGGTATGCCAATAATTGAAGACCGCAAAGTTGCTTTCAAAGAGAGCAGGATGGATGAGCTTATCGGTATCAAAAAGATCCTTGACAAGCACAGAAACCTTGTTTTGAATGTGCGAGTTGGCGGTACTGATTTCTCATCTTGTTTCGGAATGCGTCGTGGTATCAATTATACCATCTACGATATAATGACTGTGCGGGACTGCCTGATGGACATACTGAATGTATTTACACGTGATAATGACTATACTGTATCTGGTCCAGTTTGGGAGTATTTCCGTGTCAATAAGAGTATGAAGTTCAAAGAACTTGAAGGTTTCAACCTTGAAGATACACTGCTTAAGAGAAAGCCTATCGTTAATGACGCTGTGGACGGCCTGATGCGTGAATTGGTTCTTGATCAGGCAAACGGCTTTATGGGAAAGACTTGTATCCATCCGACACACTTGAATTTCATCAATGGTATGTTGGCGGTTACTCGTGAAGAGTATGAAGATGCGGAACAGATTATGCATGCTTCTGGCGGCGTGGTTAAAAGTTCCAACGGTAATAAGATGAATGAGATCGGACCGCATAAGAACTGGGCGGAAAAGATTCTCATGAGGGCGCAGGCATATGGCGTTATTGAAAATGATGCCAGCTATCTTGAGCTGTTTGGCGTGTAATCAATTGAGGACAAAGGTATGAGTGAAACTGCAAAAAAATATAATTATTGCCTTGATGTAATCAAGGGTATAGCATGCATATTTGTGGTTTGTATGCATTGTGAATTCCCGGGTATCATTGGGACTATCGTGCAGTGTATCTCACGCTTTTGTGTCCCTCTGTTTTTTATGATTTCTGGCTACTATTGTTACTATGAAAACCTGGGGGATGAAAAGCCAGTTAGAAAAAAACTCTTTCATATCCTGAAAATAACGTCCGGCGCAACCGCATTCTATTGTGCGATAGCTATGATTAAGGGGCTTATTATCGGGGGCAGTCTTGGTATTTCTTTAAGAGGCTTAGCTATCTGGGCAATTTTCAATCAGCCAATCGTGATTGCAGGTCAGATGTGGTTTTTATTTGCACTGCTTTATACATATATCTTTTATGCGATTATAAAAAGGCTGGGCTTGATAAAGCTTGCTTATTTTAGCATTCCTGTATTGATAGCTTTGTATATTGCTGGAGCTCAAGGTATGCATTTGCTTGGGTATTCATTGCCAAACTATCTTTATAGAAACTGGCTGATTGAAGGCTTCCCTCTGTTTATGCTCGGACATTATATTCATAAGAAGCAGGACAGCATTAAGATCAAGAATTCCACTTTGATTGTTTGTGTATTTGTGCCAACCGCTTTGTGTTTAGTTGAACGTTATCTACTTGGAAGAGATTTTGGCGTTAATATTTTTACATTTCCACAGGTGTCGGCATTGTTCTTGCTCGCGGTTAGAAATCCGACTTTTGATATTAAATTTCTTAGAAATATCGGAAAGAAAGATTCAATGTTAGTGTACATCTTCCATCCTGCAATTTGGCATGGCCTTGAGTATATCTATGAGTGGATTCATATTGGGGAGAATATGATCGCGCTTTATCTTATGCCAATATTAGTTATTGTTTTATCTATTATTGCTTCCCGAATGTATACGATAGGCAAAATAAAATTAGATCTCCTTGGAGGAAATCAACGTGAGAATTCTTTATCCACCAATATCGGAAGATGAGATCAAATCACTTCGAGTCGATGATATGGTCTATATCTCCGGTAAAATATACTGCGGCAGGGATGCTGTGCTGCCGAAAATCTGCAAGTTGATTGATGAGGGAACCCTTGGTGATATTGACCTGCAAGGTTCGGTTATCTTCCATACAGCAGTCAGCCCCGCTGGGGTGGGACCCACATCAAGCAATAAAGTAGAGATTGAAGGAAGCTTCCCGAAATTGTCTGAGGCAGGGGTCAAGCTGCATCTTGGCAAAGGTGCTATAGGTGCAGATACGATTGCAAAACTGGATGAGTGCAACTCCGTATTTGCGGTCATTCCACCTGTCACGGCGTTGCTTAAGAATAATACCATTTCCAAGCGGATGGTGGCGTTTCCGGAACTCGGTATGGAAGCTTTTTATGAGCTGGAAGTAAAGGATTATCCTTGCATTATAGCTGTTGCTCACAACAAGAGTATTTATTGAGAGGTACCCCATGGACGATAGAATTATTGAAATAGTAAGTAACGGACTAGTGGCGTCTGGTTCATCGT
>JAAYCK010000049.1 GCA_012729835.1 Syntrophomonadaceae bacterium | reverse complement strand
TTATAAATATATTTTATACGATGCCAGAATTATATTGATTAAATACTTCAACAGCACTATCCATTCTTTTTTTCATGCAACCATTTTAACAGCTATAGCGTCTGGCTTCGGTTTGGATTTGTCTTGAGTTCCTCAAAAAGATCAAACCTTAAACGGAGGGGATAAGCTGATGCCAAAACATATCAATTCTTTTTCCGGGAAAAATGAAAAGGGCTTTACTTTAGTTGAAGTCTTAACAGCCATGGTTATTCTTTTGCTAATTGTTACTGCCTGTTTTCCCTTATTTACAATGGCTACAAAGACGACCCATGAAAATAAGGCGCGAACGATGGCAAATGAACTGGCTAAAAGTGAACTGGAATGGACTCTGGCTCATGTGACTTCCGCCAATTATCTCAATCAGGGAACCGATCCCCTAATTGCTCCGCTTAATGTCGGTGTTTCGGAGGTATATTATTTCGATAATGGCGGCAATCGTATTGCAGAACGAGATCCTGATTCCCAATTCGCAAATTTCGAGGCTCGCAAGATCGTTGAATGGATAGACGACCCCGCAGATGGTTTACATCCTGCTGATAAAATTCCCTTTGATTACAAGGCACTGATTATAGAAGTCTCCTGCCCTTCTTTGTTCACCGGAAATGTTACAAAAAAGGCTGATTTTAAAACCTTTGTAGCCCGTGAAGGAACTGCATCTCCTATTACTGGAGTAATCGTTGAAGTGGTCAGAGGGTGGACCGATGAGGGCGGTGCCCGCATTCCCGTAGAAGGTGTCACCGTCTCGTTGGATGGTACCGGCCCAAGTTTTACTGCTATGACCAATGCTTCAGGGCATGCTTTAATTCCAATCAGTTTTCCCAATGACAACACCGTCTATTCTTATCAGGTACTAACTGAACGCAGCGGAATGATCAACAGGCCTGACAAACCAGCGGAGTCTGTTGAAGCACGTCCTTATACCACTAGTTTTGTACAGGTTGAAATGGAAGAACCGGCCACCCTTACCTTGTCATTTGCACCGAGCAAGAGTGATGTCACCATTACGTTGGACGGAGGTTCTGTAATGGGAACCAAAAACAAGACAATGAATGCCGGACAAAGCAGTATTACTTTTAATGATTTATGGCCTGCGGGAATAGACCCCAATTATGCAGGAAAAGTTTGTTCAGGAGGAACTTACAGCTTATCTGTATCAAGTATATTAAGTTATGATGATCTGCCTGAAACCTGTTTAAAATATCCGGAAGATAGTATAACAAATGAAGAAGAACCAGACATATTAAATTTGTGGCGATACCTGAATGACTATAGCGGACTTCCGGCATGGGTTGCATCTAATGAAGATGGCGAAACCTTAAATGAAACCGAAAAGCATAGTATGACATTTGCGGATCCGCTGGATATCAGTGATTTTAAACCAGTTTTCCCTGGTGTTACGTCGGTCGTGAACCTATCCCTGGATAACTTTTCTTTATCTGGATATGGCGATATAAATGACGAATTTGCCTTGGTTTATCTGGGTAAGGAAGACGCTGCTCTGGGAAATAATAATGATAAATGGACTCCCCTGATCAAATTCGGAACTGAAAATGGCAAAAAAGTTTTAAAGGATACAAGTGGTTCTGTTATAGCCGTTGAGCAAGATAATGAGAATCTTATACTTTCCTCTGATACTCTCATTGCACTAAATGCTGAATACCTCAATGATCCTTTCAGAATGCGCTTTGATTCACATAACCCGAAAATTGATACCTTTTCTTTCGGTGGTATCAAAATCCGGTGTTCTTACGATAACTTTGGAAGCATTCAGTTTACCGGTCCCGGTGAAAAACTCAACTTAAAAATATCCGGGTAATGGACGAAGATTTAGCCTGGGAGGGAAATGATATGCAGACATATTTTGCAAACAAAATAAAACATAGTAACAACAAAGGCATGACAGTAATTGAAGTCCTTATTGTACTAGTTTTGCTGGCAGTCGTTATGGTCCCGGCATATAACGCTATTGGAGTTACAAACAAAATCTGGTCTCATAATGAAGCTATCAACCCGGGAATAACGCAAGCTAATGTAGTAATGACCTATCTCAGCCGCGAAATCCGCGAAGCGGCTCAACCATCCAAAATAGTTGATTCAGTGATTGTAGAAGATGACGGCCAGCGATTGATCATCTATCGTTATAACGGGAATAATAATGAATGGGAAAAAATCGTTTATCAGACCACCAACAATAAACTTAACCGAATTATTCTTGCCAAGGATGATCCGGCAGATATCATTAGTGCAACTATTCCCGGAAGTGCTGATGCGGGATGGAATACCCTCGTTGAGGGAGTTAGCAGCAATCCCGTGTTTACACGTCCAGCAAATTCGAGAGCAGTGGAAATTAATCTGCAGGTCAGTGACAGCACACAAAATAATCCGCGGTTCTCGCCTTATACGGTAGCATCGACCTATATGGTCAGGAGCCGTGAGGTAGGTGCCATTACCGGAGAGCCTGTACCCGATGAAATTGAAACACCAGTAGTTAATGTGCAAAAAGTAGTACTGGATTATAATGATGTAACTTTAATTATTGATGATTCCAGCAGAAGACAAAGAACCCTTACGGTGACTTATTGGCCGGTCAATGCTAATACCGGTAAAGCATTAACCTGGACCTCTTCCAATACTAATTGGGTAACAGTAAGCCCTATTAGTAATAACCAAGCAAATATAGTTATGGTAAAGAAAACCAGTGATTTTTCGGGGGGGCTATTCCCTTGGCATTGGGATACTGACTGGACGTTATATAGACCAGGCGTCTTGGCCAACCCCCCTGTTGAAATTAAGGCAACGACCGCAAATGGTAAAGAAGTTAAATGTTATGTAGAGTTTGGCCGTAATTGATTTGAAAGGACTATAATGAAATGAGAAAACACCTCTTGTCATTTAAAAAGTCAAGCATATCGCATAACCAACATGGTGCAGTACTAACGATTGTACTAATCGTGATGATTCTCATGGTAATATTATCTGCTGCTGCCTATCACATCAGTCAGTCCAATACGCAAATCGTTACCAGAGCCGCTACTAATGAAAAAGCCCTCTATGCTGCTGAACAAGGCTATAACAAGGTGCTATGGAGACTAAACAATGAAAAGAATAGTTTTCTTATCAGCGAAGACAGCAGCCCAGAGGAGATAACATATGACGGGAATCCCTATAATCTTTACGAATTGTCCGATGGGCCTAATTACAGACTAAATGTACTGGTTCCTTTGGTGGATATCCCCGGCCAGACAAACAAGGTGGAAGACAATAATAGACGCATCATTCGTTCTACCGGTTGGGAGGAACGTTATCCCGAGCAATTGCGTTCGATAGAGGTGGAAGTTTACAAAAAAACTTTCGCCCAATACGCCATGGCTAATAATTCTGAAAAAACAAAAGCCGGTACCACGCTCTATTGGCTGACCGGTGACTCAATATATGGTCCGTTACATACCAATGATACTTTATATGTCAGTGGTACACCTGTATTTCATGGACCAGTAACATACGTTAAGGGTATAAATATCAACCCCCAGGAAAATATGTATAATCCTGCAATTTTTAGGAAAGGGAATTCGCAGGCCCCAGAAGCTCTAGGTTTTAGCAGCAGTTTAAATGAATTAAAAGCCTTTGCCCGAATTGACGGGCATTATTATAATGGCCGCACTTGTATCCAATTACTCGAAAACGGAGGATACAATGCTCGTTATTATGACCAAAGCACCGGACGTTGGTATTATAACGGTGTAGAATATCGTTTTGTTGAAACTACAGACGGAAAACCCTCAAAAGGTTTAACTTCCATACCATGGAATAATACTAATTGGCGCATTGCTGAGCTTGAAAATGAAGCAGCAAACAGTTCAAGTGCAACTATGTATCAAAAAATATCCCGGGACGGTAACGGAGATATTACAGGGACTACGAATTATTCCTCTTTTCAGAAGTTGGCCGATTCGGTGCCTTCTTTAACTTTACCAAACAACGGAGTTATTTATGTTGATGGTAACACAGGGGAAGGAAATAGTGAGGGAATATCTGGCGGATACACTCAAGCTGTTTCAAAATATGATCGTGCACTGGGTAATGTATTCGTATCTGGCAAGTTAAACGGGCGTCTTACCATTGCTGCAGCCAATAAAATTTTTATCACCGGCCATAATCCCTGCGACTGGAAACAACCTTCTTTTTCCTCATCCTGGTATGAAACCCCCACTGGTATAACATATGCAAACACGACTTTTACACAAGTATCGTTAAATGGCGAATGGTCTCATACTGAAATAGGCGGCAGCAGCGGTGAAGATATGTTGGGGTTAGCCGCTGCGAATAATGTAACTGTTATGCACTATAACTGGCCGTCACAGTATAACAATTATAATTGCTATGGTACTTTTACAGATCTTTCAGACTATGATAATTACTGTTGGTCATTTTTAAACTCAACGTATATTCCTATTGATAAATCACCAGAAAATGTTAATATACATGCTGCCATTTATGCACAAGCGGATTCATTTGGGTATGAAGCTGCCAACCTTGGTTTAGATATTACAGGTAAAGGCAATTGCAACATGATAGGATCTGTAGCCCAGGCTTATAGAGGTATCCAATTCAGTATAGGCAGGGGTTACAAGAAAAATTACAGCCATGATCCCAGATTGCTCTATGATGCGCCTCCCCATTTTCCCGATCCGGCCAATTCAGGCTGGCAATCATCCCGTTGGGACGAGATACAAAATCATATTCAATAAGGATATATATAAAATTATATAAATAGCCACACTCCAGCTGGGAAATAATTCAATGGCAGGAAATTGGCAATCCAATAGCCAATTAATAATAAAACAATTGGGAATAATAACATCAGAAGAATAACATTGGAAAATACCAAAGGAGGAAATGCATTTCATGCAATTAGACTTAATATTAAAAACAGCCGTGGACAAAGGTGCTTCCGATGTGCATTTGTCACCGGATATCGCGCCCATCATACGCTTCAATACACGCTTGGAAAAGCTGGATGCTGCAGCTTTCAGCCAGAGAGCAATGGAGCAAATGGCCCTATATGTCCTGGGCCCGGAGAATTACAAAATATTTGCGGGCCGGGGGGAAATCGATACCTCC
The DNA here is from genome assembly GCA_012729835.1 of Syntrophomonadaceae bacterium. Lineage (GTDB taxonomy): Bacteria > Bacillota > Syntrophomonadia > Syntrophomonadales > Syntrophomonadaceae > Syntrophomonas_A. The sequence goes on along the minus strand of JAAYCK010000049.1, from coordinate 108 downwards.
TATCATATCGACGGGGTGGGGAATTTCCGTGTTAATATTTACCGGCACCGGAGTATGATCGCAATCGCTGCCCGGATCATAAAGACTGAGATCCCTACCCTGGAGTAC
>JAAYCK010000048.1 GCA_012729835.1 Syntrophomonadaceae bacterium | reverse complement strand
TGCCGGGGACGCGGCAATCTTCCCCGGGGCTTGTATGGCTTAAAGATTGCTTCGCTGCGCTCGCAATGACAGGACGGGGGCCTTCAAATCTCATCTGTGTGAATCTGTGTTAATCTGTGGCAATAAAAAAAACCTTGCTGCGCACCTTTAGTCTACTGCGAAGGTTGAGTCATATACACAGTCTCAACCAATAAATCAGATGCTGCTGAGAAATGATTGTGCTATCATGGTTAATAATGAAGACATTACCTGCTGGGAGATGATGTATTGGACCCCAGAAGTATTGACCGCATCCGTGACAAATCCCTGGATAGTATTAAGCTGCCCACTCGGGACATCGAACTTTTTCGTGGTCTTTCCGCAGTAGAGCAGTCAAGACTACTTGGCAATATGGATAAGATCAGCCTGGAGCCAGGTACGGCAGTTTTCGCCTTCGGTGATGAAGGTGACTGTATGTACATAATAATAGAAGGCAGCATCGAACTGTATAGTGCTGCTGAAAACTCCGACAAACACACTGTTGCTGTATTAGGGAGCGGGGAAATATTCGGCGAGATGTCTCTTTTAACCGGTGAACCCCGGTCGGCATCTGCCGTAGCTCTGACCGGGACCGAATTGTACGTAATAGATTACAATACTTTTTCGCAGATGACCTCGGAGAATAGCAATATCGCGCAGTACTTCATGCGTTTGTTGTCCCATCGCCTCACCCAGACCAATGAGCGTTTGCGGAATTCCCTGGAGGATAATGTCAAGCTTACGCTGGAAGACCTGAACCAGCTTTCCCCGCTGATCCGCAACATTATATTGGCCACATCACTGCTGCCGGATTGGCCTGAACTATTTCTGGAAAGCTACTTTTCATGTCCCAATCTTCCTGAGCAGATAGCTGGGTATCTGGAAACCTGCCGCCATATATTTAGATGGGATGAAGAGAAACAGCAGGCTTATCTTAATCCGGCCTGCAAGAGCGTGCTTCGCGACATCTTCATTCGGGAAAAATTGGAGCAGAAAGAGGCCTTTTTAAATCAAGCGGTGGATCATTATACTGCTCAAGGCCGTTCAGATCTGGCCATGCAGGTATATACGGATAATGCCGACTGGCCGAATGCTTGTCAGTTTTTGATCGCACTCAGACAGGCGGAATGGGACAGTAACTGGGTTGAAATGGCTTTGCTATTAGAGAATTGTCCTGATGATGTGTTGTTTCAGAGTTATATAGTATTTACCATCTTCCTTGATGCCTGTTTGGAAAACCGGCAGCGGATAGGCTGGAATCGCTTGCAGATAGCTCTGGCTAACTGGCGAAATCACTTTGATACTGATGAGGCCATTGGGCTATATGAAAAGGCAGCAGAATACTGTAATCGTACGGGCGATACCGAAAAAGCTCAGGAATACCGCAACTTGGCCCTGAGCCTGTATCCTGCCCTGGGCATGGTTGCCGGCAAGGAGAAAGACTTTACCGAGGGCAGTGACCGCATCTATCAATTGACCAAACAACAGCTGAATTCAGCCTGGCGTATTGACACTGCCGAACAGGCTACCAGGGCGATTGCCGGCAAGATCGGCCTGGTCGGTCTGATAGCCGCTTTGCTTGCGGTCGGTAGTATCTGGTTTTTTGCTACCGCTACTCCTGCTTTTGGCTTGACACGCCAGGGCATGCTGTTTACCGGCATATCGCTGGCGGCGGTCATTTTTTGGATCGTTAATCTCATGCCCAGCTATATCGTAGCCCTGCTTATGGCCATGGCTTGGGTAGTTAGCGGTTTAGTACAGGCAGAAACTGCTTTGTCGGGTTTTGCCAGCCCCCTGTGGATTTACCTGCTATGTATATTGGGCCTGGGCGCAGCGATTTCCAAATCGGGTCTGCTCTATCGACTATCTCTCTATGCTTTGCGGGCATTCCCCAATAATTACCGCGGGCAGCTGATGGGTATAGTAACCAGCGGGTTGCTGGTCAATCCATTAATACCTTCGTCAACTGCCAAGGTGGCCCTGGCTACTCCTCTGGCCCAAAGTATCGCGAGAGCCATGAGGTTTGATGACAATAGTAACGGATCGGCTGGACTGACGCTAGCTGCATTGATCTTTTACGGGTATACGGTGCCATTTACGCTTACCGGCACCTATTCTAATCTGTTGGGCCTGGGCCTCATCCCCTCGGCTAACCAGTTTGGATGGTTGAAATGGTTCGTATATGCTCTGCCTGCTATGGCGGTTTTTTCGATAATAATGCTTATAGCCATATTGTTAATCTTTAAGCCGGAAAAGAACAGCCGGCCGTTGTCCCCGGAGACTCTGGAAGAGCAGGTGGCAATCCTGGGAGCCCTGACCAGAGAGGAGATCACTACCATAGTGGTAGCGCTGGGCTCGATTTTAATGCTGATACTGCAACCCTGGCACGGCATCGATAGTGCCTGGGTCATGCTTACTGGCTTCTCTCTGTTGGTTCTCTCGGGAGTACTGGACACCAACAGCCTGAAAAATGGTATTGATTGGCCTTTCCTTTTGTTTATTGGTGTTGCCTTCAGCCTTACTGCGGTTGCATCGCAACTGGGAGTTGTCAAGCCGCTGACTTCTATTCTAGCTGGCTATATGGGTCCATTTATGTCATCACCCTATCTGTTTGTGTTAGCCGTGGTTGTAGCTGGTTTCTTAGTAACCTTGGTGATAAGAGATGATCCGGCGGTAATACTGCTGGTGGTTGCTCTGCTTCCTTTGGCCCAGCAGGCGGGTATCCATCCCTGGATAATGGTATTTACCATCCTGCTTACTTCGGATTCGTTCTTTTTCAGTTATCAGTCTCCAACTTATCTGACTGCCTATTTTAGTACTGAAGGCAAAGCCTTTTCGCATGTCCAGGGGCAAAGGATAGCCTTATGCTATGGATTGGCAGTGGTCATGTCCTTATTGATAAGCGTACCATTCTGGCAGTGGGCCGGGCTGATACGTTAAATAATAAGTATCTCTTGAGATTTTGTCATATTTAATTGGCTTTCGGGGAAAAAGAGGATTAGTTTCAGCGGAGTAGAATAAAGGGGAAACCAAAATCAACAGGAGGAAAGAATTCGAATTGGGATGTAGACAAGAATCATTACTGTGGTGTTAGTGATGCTCTTATCGGTCGAGTTTTGTGTTGGCCGATGGTAGCAACACAGGAAAGGAGAGTGCAAAACAAGCAATGACGTCATCGGAAAAAGTTTATCAAAGAGCGGAAGTCATCAAAACCGCCGAAGAGGCTCAAAAGCTGCTGGTGGAGGGAAACCAGAGATACACATCAGGACACTTGCTCAAGCAGGATCTGGGTGCGGCTAAGCGTGAGCACTTGGTAACCAAAGGGCAGAAACCCTTTGCTGTCGTAGTGACCTGTTCGGATTCACGGGTACCCGCCGAACTGATTTTTGACCAGGGTCTGGGTGATATCTTCGTAGTACGGGTAGCTGGCAATGTAATGGATCAGGTAACCATGGGCAGTGTGGAATATGGTGTTGAACACCTCCATACACCTCTTCTAGTAGTCATGGGACACGAGAAATGCGGAGCCGTCCAGGCCACGGTAGATGGAGGCGAAGCCCCCGGTAGTATCGGTGCCATAGTTGCAAAGATCAAGCCGTCAGTGGAAAAGGCCAAGGCTGCCGGGGTAACCGGTGATGCTCTGTATGAAGCTGCTTGTGATGAAAATATAAAGGCGACCATCGCGGAGATAGAGAAGAGCCCGATTGTTGAAGAACTAGTCCATGAAGGGCATCTTAAGATCGTTGCTGCCAAGTATCAACTGAGCACCGGCGAGGTTGTTTTTATCGGGGAATAAGATAGCTGCAACATGCATGATGCGGGCAGGGTTTACCGTTTAAACTCTGCCCGTTTTTGTTTATGGTGAACACTTGAGTTATGATATAATCCATGTAATATCGAGTTAGGTGGGTAACCCTGGCCGGTTCGGGGCATCCATTCCGGGAGGCATAATGGACCAAAACTACCTCAGGGAGCTGCTCAATTCCCTGAAAAAAGATGAGATCACCATAGAAGATACTATCGATATTCTTAAAAAGCTACCTTTTGAGGACCTGGGTTATGCCCGGGTGGATCACCATCGCAGTCTTCGGAAATCTCAATCAGAGGTAGTCTATTGTGAAGGGAAAGAGCCGGAACAGATTAAGGGTATTGTGGAGGCTTTGGCTCGCAGCGGGGAAAACATTCTCCTGACCCGCGCCGGGAAAGAGGTCTGTGCAGCACTGGAAAGCACCGGGTTACCGCTCACCTATTACCCTTCGGCCCGGCTGATAATGATAAAGCAAAGGGAAAATAGCGTTCTCTGTGGGAATATTCTGGTGATAACAGCTGGTACAGCAGATTTGCCGGTGGCTGAAGAAGCCGCACTGACAGCAGAGTTCATGGGCAACCGCGTGGAAAGACTCTATGACGTAGGGGTAGCCGGAGTTCACCGCTTACTCACTTATCAGGATATGCTGGATAAGGCGATGGTAATAGTAGTCGTAGCTGGAATGGACGGGGTGCTGCCCAGTGTGGTAGGAGGCCTGGTGGACAAACCGGTCATTGCCGTACCAACCAGCGTGGGCTATGGCGCCAGTTTCGGGGGCCTGGCCGCTTTGCTGACTATGCTCAATAGCTGTGCCAGTGGCTTAGGAGTAGTGAACATAGATAACGGTTTTGGTGCCGGCTATTTGGCCAGCATTATTAACAAACAGTCAGGGTCCACTGTAAAATAGGTCTCAGACCCCAACCGGGGATTTTCACAAGACTATGGAGGATGCACCTTGGAAAAAATCTTGTACTTTGATTGTTATGCAGGGATCAGCGGGGACATGACCGTGGCTGCCTTGCTAGACCTCGGGGTCGACCCGAAAGCGCTGCGCCAGGAATTAGAAAAACTTCACTTGGACGGCTGGGAGATGCAGGTCACTCAGGGCCATAGAAACGGTCTTCGGGGCATCAAATTTGATGTCCGGCTCGGAGATGGTTCCTCGCACCGGCATAACGGGCATACGGCAACAGCACATCGCAATCTTGGCGACATTGAAGCAATCATTGATCATAGTTCCCTGAAGGATGCAGTGAAGGATTTAAGTAAGAGAATATTCTCTGTATTGGCAGCTGCAGAAGCACATGTCCATGGCAAACCTATCACTGAGGTACATTTTCATGAAGTTGGTGCCGTAGATTCAATTATCGATATAGTAGGAACAGCCGTATGTCTGGACATCCTGGCGGTAGATAGTATATTCGCTTCTCCAGTAAATTTGGGCGGCGGGCTGGTCAACTGTGCTCATGGCACGCTGCCGGTCCCGGCACCGGCTACTCTGGAGATACTGCAGGGAGTACCGGTATTCTCCAGCGGAGTGCAGGCTGAATTGGTCACACCCACTGGCGCCGCCATTTTAAAGACCCTGGTCGCCGGCTTTGTGCCAATGCCCCGGATGACGGTGGAAAAGACCGGATATGGTATGGGCAGCCGGGAGATCCCGGAAATGCCAAACATGTTGAGGGCCATGTGGGGTGTTCCCACCAGCAGCGGGGCTTATACACTCATGGAAACTAATATTGACGATATGAATCCGGAAATCTATTCGTATCTATTGCCGCTGCTATTAAAGAACGGGGCCCTGGATGTCTGGCTCACCAGCATAATCATGAAAAAGAATAGACCAGGGACCATGATTTCTGTTCTGTGCCGGAATGAAGATGTCAGAATCTTGCAGGAAATACTCCTGAAGGAGACTACTACTCTGGGGGTACGCTGCCGGGAGATCGAGCGGGTCGAGTTGGAAAGGATAGTATCTACAGTGGATACCAGCCTGGGTCAGGTCGAGGTCAAGCGGGCTTATCTGCAGGGGGAACTGCTCAAGACAGCGCCGGAATATGAAGGATGCCGGAGGCTGGCAGAAGAAAGGGGCTTGCCGCTGAAAGATGTGTATAATATCATCAATCGGGAATTAAAAATATAAAGAAGGTCGCAACCTGCACAGTTGAATAAAGATGCGCAGCAAGGTTTTTTAAAATTAGCCACAGATGAACACAGATGGACACAGATTATATGTACAATGGCATTGATAGTGTTTTGTTTTTAATCGAGCGAAGTAATATAAAGGCATGTGGGGGAAGATTGCTTCGCTGCGCTCGCAATGACAGGACGGGGGCCTTCAAATCTCATCTGTGTGAATCTGTGTTAATCTGTGGCAATAAGTCGTATTCCTGACCCAGCTCTGCTACGCATCATTAGTCAAATACGAAAATTGGGTTAAGGAGGAGGGCTAATTAGTGGGTAATTTTCTCTATTATCTATTGCCGGCGATTCTGTTTAGCGCTTATTTCAAGTACACCGGCAATGAGATGGCCATGTTTTTTGCAGCTTGTATCTCCATAATACCTCTGGCGGGGATCATGGGTGAAGCCACCGAGAACCTGGCGTGTTATACCGGAGAACGGGTAGGCGGATTGCTTAATGCCACCTTCGGCAATGCTACCGAACTCCTGATAACGATCTTTGCTCTGCAGGCAGGTTTGTTTGAAGTAGTCAAGGCGTCTATCGCCGGCAGTATTCTGGGCAATATCCTGCTGGTCTTAGGCCTGTCAATTTTTGTGGGTGGCATCAAACATGGGAGCCAAAAGTTTAACCGCGTACATATCAACAACCAGACCAGCCTGATGTTTCTCGCTACCATCGCCTTAATCATACCGGCAGTATTCTTTCAGACGGCCAAACAACATGTGGTACTTCATGAATTCAGTCTGGCGGTTGCCGGCATACTGTTGTTGCTGTATATTGCAGGTCTGTTTTTCGCCTCTCGTCAAAAAGTAGAATCCTGTGAACTGGCTGAAGCCGAGTGGAGCAAGACCAAATCGATCATTATGCTGGCATTGAGTACGGCCTTTATCGCCCTGGAGAGTGAATTCCTGGTCAGCGGGATCGAATCTGTGACATCGGTTCTGGGCTGGTCGGAATTCTTTATCGGCATCATAATCATTCCTATCATTGGTAATGCGGCGGAACACTTTACAGCCATAATAATGGCCTCCCGCAATAAGATCGACCTAGCCTTCGAAATAGCGGTAGGATCCAGTACTCAGATAGCATTGCTGGTTACACCGATCCTGATTTTCCTCAGTCTGGCCTTTGCCAAACCGATGGATATGTTGTTCAATTATCATGAGGTAGTTGTGGTAGCATTGGCAGTGTTTACGGCTCAATTGATCAGTCACGATGGCGAGTCCAACTGGCTGGAGGGAGCCATGCTGGTAGCAGCCTATATAATGATAGCCATTGCCTTTTTCTTTTTATAAAATGCATACAAAAGAAAAAAGCCGGGATTGTTCATAATCTGAACACCCGGTTTTTCGTCTTTCTAGCGCATCAGGCCCGGACCCTTTAAAAGTTTAACATCTATCGACGATCCTGCCGGTATCGAATACTTCAGAGCACCCGATGGGCAGCGGTCGATGGCCTGAATAATTGCCGCTGCTGGCGCACCCTCCAGCTTAACCCAGGGACGTACTTCCGGATCAAAGACCTCGGGCAGTCCGATAAAGCAATGGGTGTCATGCATGCAGCGCTGTGGATTCCAGTGTACTACCAGGTCATCAGTACGGTATTCATGGCTGTATTCTCCCACCCCTTCCTTCAGGGGGTCTGGAGTGAGATGCAGAAATTCATCTTCCAGCGATGCAATCTGGCGCGACATGACCGCCCGGGCGAATTTGGCGCCAAAAAGCTCGGCATCCTGTAATTGTTTTGCGGAAGCCTGGAAACGGATGCGCAGTCCGGGCAGAACGTGCATGCGCAGCATGACCAGACGTTTTTCAATAAAGGGCACCGCTTCTCCGCTCCAACCATAAGCGCCGAAGGCAGCAGCTATCATACCCTTATGGATGATGGGAGATAGTTTGGCCAGCAGTTCCCATATCGGTGGCAGAGTATCCTTGCAGATGGTAGGCGAGCCGATGACAAGTCCGTTAGCGCTGTCTATCTCGGCCACGACTTGATCAATAGGTGTTGAAGCAAGGTCGATTCTTTTAAGGTTGAAATTGCCTGCGCTTAAAATCCCCGACTCAATGGCATCGGCCATCTGTTTAGTATAACCGTGGGCACTGAGATAGGGCATTACGATCTTGGGGCGGGGGTCGGGGTCGCTGTCGGGTTTGGCCCACTCACGATAGAGATCCAGGTAATAGGGAATATTAGTGCGGAGAACTGGCCCGTGTCCGGGACAGATGATATCCACTTCATAGTCATCCAATTTGTTCAGCGCCTTCAGGACATGCGGACGGAAAGGGCGCATTATCATATCAAAATAGTATTTGTAAGCAGGGGTAAAATTCCCCCCGATGAGGTCATTAAACAAGCGGGGATCGGAATAGTGACAGCCAAAGGAATCACAGGTAAACAGCAGCTTGTCCTCTTTTAGATAGCTGTATATGGTATCCGGCCAATGCAGAAGCAGGGCGCTGATAAAATGGAGCGTTTTGCCACCCAGTTCCAGTTCGCGATTATCCCCAACGCGCTTAAGATTGAAGTCACGGTTGCAGATCTCGCTGAGGAATTCCAGAACATTAGGATGGCCGACAATAGTCAGGTCGGGGATCAGATCCAGCAGGCGCGCCACCGACCCGGAATGGTCCGGTTCAGAATGGTTCATGACCAGATAGTCGATATCTTCAAGCTTCACAACTTCCTGAATATTGCTGATATAATCGTCAAAGAATTCATCCTTGACTGTTTCCACCAGCGCTATTTTTTCCTGGCCCTTGATCAGGTAGGCATTATAACTGGTGCCAAACTCGGTTTGCATGATAATGTCAAATACCCTGAGATCAGGATCCTGCGCTCCTACCCACCATATGCCTTCGGAGATATTTATAGCAGCCATATAATTCTTCCTCCTTTTTTAATCGGGCCATCAGCATTCGATATCATTGTTATATTCATAATAGAAATTTGTCAGCGAAACCACAAGTGAAATGAGATGTGCTGAAAGCATTTGCGGCTATTATATTTGCCATACTTCCATTAATCTGGGCTATAATGGACAAAGCGGACTCATAAAACGCCTCGGTCTGACTTTCTGAAGAAATGGTGAATTATAATCATGCAGCTGTTGATGCTATTTGGAACCGCCTATGTAATTGCCATGTCCGGTGCCATGATCCCCGGACCTATGCTTACGGTAACGGTTGCCGAGAGTGCCCGCCGCGGGTTTTGGGCCGGTCCACTGATGGTATTGGGTCACGGCATCCTGGAACTGGTACTGGTACTGGCGCTGCTGGCCGGACTAGCCAGCTACCTGACCCGCACTGATGTGACGAATGTTATCTCGGTAGCCGGCGGAGTTTTTTTATTATACATGGGATTCAATATCTTAAGAGATCTCAAACTTGGCCGTTTGTCCCTGGAGGGGACAGCCAGTTCCAGGGGCGGTGACCGCCGTATGAATCCGGTGGCAGCAGGGATACTGGTGAGCCTCTCCAATCCTTACTGGTCCTTTTGGTGGGCAGCCATTGGTCTTACTTATCTTACTCTGGCTGTAAAATCTGGCTGGATGGGCGTGGCTGCTTTTTTCAGCGGGCATATCCTCGCTGACCTGAGCTGGTATTCGCTGATTTCTCTGGGGGTGTCAGCAGGTCGCAATGTAATAAAGCCGGTGGTGTATCAGGCTGTACTGGGGGTTTGCGGATTGTTCTTGCTGGGTCTCGGCGCTTGGTTCATCGGTGGGGTTTTTATAGGAGCTTAGGTGTCTGGGAGCAAACACGGCTACAGATCCTGCTCAGGTCTGTCAAGATCGCGGTGGGATCTTATTCATTTGGTCGTACATGAGGTCAAGTAATTGGGATTCATGGCGCAGTAATTCGGGATCAGAGAAACTGCGGTGTTCGTCCAGCCGAACGGGGAAATCGTGCAGGATACGGGCAGGAGCGTTGGAGAGGACCAGAATACGGTCTGCCAGGTACAGCGCCTCTTTCAGGTCATGCGTAACCATCAGCATGGTAAAATGCTTCTGATGCCAGTAGTCCAAAAGATCCCGGATCAAGGTCAGCTTAAAGGGCAAGTCCAGCGAGGTGAAGGCCTCATCCAGGATCAATAGCTCAGGATCGATGATCAAGGCCCGGGCCAGGTTGACCCGCTGCTGCATACCGCCGGAAAGCTGAGATGGCATGTAATCCTGGAAACCTTCAAGTCTGAGCTGCTGCAAGATGGCAGATATATCGGCAGATGGATTGACGAAACGCAGATTGTCTTTGACATTACGCCAGGGAATCAGACGCGGTTCCTGAAAGACAAAAGCGGTCCGATTGGTGCTCATTTGGATTCTGCCGGTATCAGCTTGTTCCAGGCCTGCTACCATACGCAGGAAAGTAGTCTTGCCGGCTCCGGATGGGCCGAGGACCGCAACCCGTTCACCCGGATTGATAGACAGGTTCCAGCCATCTATGACTTGCAACCGGCCATAGGCTTTACAAATTTGCTTGATGTCTACGCTGGCTGCCATCTATGTGATACCCTCCCCAACCACAGTTTTATCAATCGCTCGGTAATCAGGCCTAGTATTACGGCCAGCAGGGTCAGGGCATATACTTTTGGTATATTTACATAGTAGCGGGCGGACAGGATCTCTACCCCTAGCCCGCTGCTTCCGCATAGGTATTCCGCCACCAGGATAACCTTCCAGGTCTGGCCGATAGATACATCTACTATGGCTACTATGAAGGGTATCAGTGAACCCAGATATATATCTTTGATTACCCGGCGGCGGGGTACCTGATAGACTCGGGCCATTTCCAGCAGTTTACGGTCCAGGTTGCTTACTCCCGAAACGGTGGTCAATAAGGCCATGGGCAGCAGGGATAGGAATGCAATAAATATGGGTCCCCTCCAGCCGATGCCCCAGGCGAAGATGACCAGAGACAACCAGGAAACAACAGGAACAGCTTGTATGATCATAATAATTGGACGCATCATCTGATAGAAAGCAGTTGACAGACCCAAAAGAAGGCCTAATATGATACCAAGAATGAGTACCAGTCCTAGAGCCAGGAGGACCTTCCACAGGGTTTGCAGGGCAGCATGATATATGGTCATTTCGCCCAGCAGATTCATCAATTCACGCCCAACGGTCCCTAATTCCGGCAGGATGATCCCCGGCATGACCCAACGGGCCCATATCTCCCATAAGAGGAGAAAGAGCCCGATACCGGTCAGGAAGCGAAGGGTTGATCTCATTTGGAGTAGAACTCCGCACCCGGCAGTTTTTTCAGACCTTCGGGATAGAGTTTTTGCATTTGGGCAAGGAAGTTGTTTACCTCTGACTGGCAGGCCTTACTATCGACCCAATAGATATCCAGGCGAGTCAGGGCAGTTTTCATTACGGGTGCCGGGATAGGCAAGGTTTTTGCTGAAATGGTAAGTGCCTGATCTGTATTCGCCTTAGACCATTCGATAGAGGTCTTCAGAGAATTCGCCACCTGTGCAGTTTCGGCCGGGTGTTTTTTCATGAAGTCGCTCTTAACAAAGAGACCGGCGATCGGCATACGTTCCGGGCCGCCGGAGAGTTCAGCCCAGTACTTCTGAAAATCAAGGACTATTTGCCCCTGACCTCCCTGAGCAGCCAGGGTCACGAACGGTTCAGGCAGGGCAGCATATTGCACCTTGCCGCTCTTGAACAGGGTAACGATCTCTTGAGGCTCCGCCGCAACGATTTTGGTATCGATGTCACGTTTTAGTCCGTTTTTCTCCAGACCGGCGTTGAGTAGCAGATCTATAGTACTGCCTTTACCCACCGGAATGTAGACCTGTTTACCTTTGAGATCCTGCCAGGAATCAAATTTGTTGCCCGGAGCGGCAATCAAGTAAAAAACCTTCCACTCATGTACCCCTAAGAGGGTTAGCTTCATTCCGCTGGCATGGATATTTGCACCGGTAACCACCGGCAGAACAGCAAAATCTGCTTTTTTAGCTGATAAGAGACCGATAGCCTCATCGCCGGTCTTCCAGTACTGCAGGTTGATCTTGAGATCTCCGGTGTCGACTTTGTTGCCGGCCAGACCAGCTACCGGGAATACCAGGGGACCAATCGGATTCAGTACTGTAACTTCAGTAACCGCCGGGGCTTTGCTGGGAGTCGGGGTTGTAGCCTTTTGCTGGCTTTTTTCGGCACAGCCGCTAACCATCAGTAAACCAGCCAGAAGCAGGGTATACACAAACCTTTTCACTCGCCGATACCTCCTTATATACTTTATTTAAAGGCTATTTTTACCGAATATTAAGGTTATTATAGTATATCTGACTGGTAATTAAACAATAATTTGCTTATCCTTAAATAAAACAAAAAAGAATATAGTACAATCTGATTATGAACGTCTGAACAAGACCGGTTGAGGGGGCTTAAGGTGGAATCGAGATGGAAGCTTAAATATATAAGACGGCGCCGGGAGATAGTAGGGATTCTCCTGCAACACGGACTAGGTTACGTCATGTATAAGATGGGCTGGACCAAACTGGTGCCCCTGTCACAGCGCTATGCGCTGAATGAGCGCAGCGAGCACGCTTCCCTGGCAGTCAGTATGCGTGAAGCTCTGGTGGAATTAGGGCCCACCTTCGTGAAATTCGGTCAGGTTTTAAGTACCCGGCCAGATTTGATGCCCCCGGTTTATATCGAAGAATTGGAAAAATTGCAGGATAAGGTGAAACCTGTGCCCTGGTCGGAGATCGATCAGGTTCTGAAGAAAGAAATGGGGGATCCGGATGCCATCTTCGATTTTTTTAACATTGAACCCCTGGCGGCCGCCTCGATCGGACAGGTACACCGAGCCCGTCTGAAAACCGGTGAGGAAGTAATCGTCAAGATCCAGCGCCCGGGTATTGAGAGCAAGGTACGCAACGACCTGGAGATCATCAAGGGGTTGGCTCGTATATCGGAAGCACGCTCGGCTGAGGCCCATCGCCTGGGTATAGTCGCTATCGTTGAGGATTATGCCAAGACCATGCTGCGGGAGTTGGATTATGAGCGGGAGGCTCGGAATACCGAGCGCGTATATAAGAATTTCGAAAAGGATTCACGGGTAGTTATACCCAAAGTCTACCGGCGTTACAGCACTCCCCGGGTACTTATTGAAGAATATATCGCCGGAGTGAAGCTGAGCAACTTGGAGGTTATAAACCGCAACGGCTGGGACCGGGGCAATCTATCAAAACTGGGGACTGAAGCCTTTCTGTCCCAGATCATGCTGCATGGTTTTTTTCAGGCTGACCCGCATCCGGGCAATATCCTGGCTGTAGACGAAAACACCATCGCCTTCATCGATTTTGGTGAGATCGGGTACCTTACCGAACATCGCCTGGTTTACCTGGGTGAGTTATTGGTCAGTATCAGCAAACGGGACATCTACCAGTCGATATCGGTGCTGCATGATATGGGCATTGTTGGCGATCTGCGCAGCATGGAGGATTTCCACGAGGACTTTGCCGATCTCATCGAGCGCATCGCCGGCGCCACCATGGGCAACATAGATATGAACCGTTTGCGCATCGAGATCATGGAATTATCCTATCGCTACCATCTCATAATGCCGCCCTATATGACGTCTCTGATGAAGGCATTGATAACGGTCGAGGGACTTGGCAAGAAACTGGATCCTGAATTCAACTTTGTCGAGGTAGCAGGCCCCCTGGCTACCAAGGCATATAAAGAACGGATTAAACCGCAAAATGTGGCGCGATATTTGAAAAGCCGCTACTACCAGGATATCAAGCCCCTCAGCGAAATGCCCGGCGATTTCAGCCGCTTGTTAAAGGATGCCAGCGAGGGAAAGATGGTTATCAATATGCAGATAGAACCCAGTGAGCACCTGATCCGTAAAATGACCCAACTGGAAAGCCGATTAAGTATGAGCCTGCTGCTGACCGGAATATTAGTTGCTTCGGCCATGATAATCCAGACTAATCACACAGCAGCAGTCGAAGAGTACGCGTGGTTGGGCGTGGCCGGCTTTGGTCTGGCCTTGATCAGCCTGATTGTCTTCGTCTTCGGCTCCCTGCGATCCTGAAAGGAGAACGAATAGATTTTAAGTGTTCTGAAAACAGGAAATAGATGTGTATTTGTAGAATAAAAATAGTATGTAATAGTACGTAAAACTAAAGGGGAGATGAAAATGATCAGCAGAAAACGAAGCCTGTACGCCAACCTTTTGCTGGCAGTATTCCTGCTGGGGTTGCTGCTGCCGGGCGGAGCAGCGCAGGCAGCCGGCAGCGAGACCGGCATTGCCAGTCAATTCAAGGACGTCGGTAGTGACAATGCCAGCTTAGTGTACATAAGCTACCTCAATGCCCGGGGGATAATCAGCGGATTCCCCGACGGGAGTTTCCATCCCGGCGAGGGACTTACCAGAGCCCAGGCCGCAGTAATCATCAGCAAGGCAGTCAATCTGAACATAGCAGCCGAAGGCGCCACCAGTTTTAAGGATGTCGGTGCCAGCCACTGGGCCGCCAGGTATATTGCAACCGCCGTACAAGCTGGCTACCTCAAAGGCTTTCCCGATGGCACCTATCAACCCGAAGCAGAGCTAACCCGGGCCCAAGCCATCAGTTTGATAATGAGACTATCCCCAGCAGGCGACAGCGGAGTCGACCTACCCCAGTTAAGCGATATGGAGGCCAGCCACTGGGCAGCGAGAGCTATGGCCATGGCCATAGATGCCGGGATGATCACTGCTCAGGGGGACAGCATAGCCCCCGATAAAGCGATTAGCCGGGAAGATATCAGCAAAGCCCTGGCCGTACTCATAACCGTTGACCCCCAATTATCCAGCCGTAAACTGACCGGTACCTTAACCGTCAAGAACGGAGAAGTTACCCTTAGCCGGGGAAACAATACCGGCCAGAGCGTAAAGAACAGTATACAAGTTGGAGCAGGAGACACCATAGAGACAGGAAAAGGTTCCTCAGCAGCAATAAACTACCCGGATGGCAGCAGTTTACTCCTGAAAGACAATAGCATCCTGACCATAAAAGAATCAGATGGCCGCGCCTATATCAAGAAAGACGGCAAGCCGGGAACCGCAGTAGACAACCTGGTAGTTGAAATGAAGGTAGGTAAGCTGTTCGGCGGATTGTCCAGCCTGGCCAGTCCGGTTACGACAGCAGATGAGACTATTACCACCAGCATGAAAGGCTCAAAACTGCTGGCGGCAGCTGACAGCCGATATGATCTGCTGGCCGCGGCCGAAGGCGGAGAAACTCCCTGGTACAAAACCGCCCAAAAACAGAAGGTGAAAGTGAAAGTAGATATGCCGTGGGGCGTAGCCGCCATTCGAGGCAGCTTCTGGCAGAATGCAGTCAACAGCGACGGGAGCGGCAGTACCAGCCTGCTGGAAGGCTCGGCGCAAGTAACTGCCGGTGGGCAGACGGTAAGCCTCTCTCCGGGTGAAGCCTCTGGAGGAAGCAGTGCCGGAGATCCGCCCTCGGCTCCGGCTCCAATGACGCCGCAGCAAGCGGCAGAATGGACCCAGGTACAGAGCTGGGTGACTGAGACCGCCGCTACCATGACCAACAACCAGGGCGCACCTCCAGCCGGCGCGCCTCCCTCGGACAGTCCGGGCACCCCGGCACCCGATCCGGTAAGTGCTCTTAGCCAGGCGCTAAGTCAAGCCATGAGCCAGGCCAGTCAAACCGCGGCCAGCGCCCCCAGTGCTACCAGCAGCAGCAGCGGGAGCGGGGATTCCGGTAGCGGAGATAGTTCTGGCTCAGGCTCCACTTCGACCATTAGCGTAGCGGATATGCCGTCTATGGTTTACGTTCCGCTGCAATCTACTGATTACATGGGGTGCTCTACCAATGGAAGCGGGGGATTTAGTTTTACTGTCAGCCCATCCACTGCCGATGTCGCATGCACCCCTGATGGCAGTTATATCAGCAGCGCTTCCGTATACAGTTCAGGGAGCACCCGCTATGTTAAAATTCAGAGCATCGGTTCGCCAGGAACCGGCTCCCTGACCTTGACCATCTCGGCTGCCGGCTACACTAGCGTAAGCTATACTGTCTCAGCTAAGGTGCTGCCTCTAGTAGATGTATCACCTGGCACGACACGGGCAGCCAATACTGCAACGGTGGCAATGGCGGTTTACGGTGAGTCATGGAATGCCGAGGAAAGCGACCTCACCCTGCAGATTATTAACCTGGACACCGCTCAACCGGCTGTTATTATCAATTCGGCGGATGTTATCGATGACGGTTACGGTGGCAGCTATATTAGTTTTAGCTTGGGTACGAGTCTGTCGCCAGGCATATATGGAATAGTTGTGAACAAGGCCGGTGCACCAGTTGGTATGGGTCTATGGTCGGTGATAGATTCCTTTAGATTGATGGATGTCATCCTCAGTTATGCGATTGATGCCAATCGAGGTGTGAGTGATTCTGACTGTCTCATTTTCCGCTTCAATGATGCTATAGCTCCAAGCAATCTGGGTACTGCTTTACAGGTTTTGTCACCAGGCGGGACACCTGTGTCAGTATATGTTTATCAATACCCTGAAGCTGCTTTCGTAGGCCTGGGATTGGGCGATTTCAGTTCCACTTTTACCTGTTCTGATGGCGCAATAACTGGTTTAGCTTCTTTATCCGTTGACAGAAAGACATTGATCATTAACCTGCAAGCGGATGCTGGTTCGATTACTCTGGCTTCGGGACTATTTACTCCCAATCCCAATATCACAAACATGTCGGGTGATCTGCTAGCCAATAGCACCCCTCTTAGGCCTACCAGTGCCAGTATTAACAATCCAGGCTGGGGGACTAGTTTCAATCCTATAAATTCCATTACCGGTACGGCTCAGACCAATGGTGCCGTGAATGCGGTAGGGGTTGGAATCAGGCGCCCGAACGATGGTTCTGGATACCACTATCTGCAAGCTGACGGCATCTGGCTTCTCAATTCGCCATACTACCTGCCGGCTTCCAACACTGGAACGGGATATTCCACCTGGTCTTTGGCCCTGAATAGTAATCAACAGACTGCATTGTTGAATACGTCAGATCCTGTTTATTGTGATGTTCTATTGGATACCGGGAATTTCGCCAGTGTATTGAGGGATATTTCCGTGTTTATAGCCGATACGACAGCTCCTATATTATCATCAGTGGACACATCGTGGGTAGATGATGAGGGTTTATATTTGATTATGACTTTTGATGAAGGGATAAGCGGGGTGAGCGGAAAGAATGTATATGTAAAGCAGGTGAGTGACGATTCCACTTTTGATACTATAGACGCGGAGAATTTTGCGGTTGGGACGGATTCATCTCAGGCCACCATTTTACTTAACCCATCATTGGGCTGGAGCTACGGGACGGATGATTATTATATTACAGTTGAACCAGATGCTTTTGTTGATGCGGCCGGAAATAAATTTGGCGGCACGGGCACCGACACCAGTCGGACCTTTACTTTCTTTGCTCTTTAACCCAGCTGAAAACTTATTTCACCTATTTTCAGGGGCGGCTAATGCTGCCCCTGTTAAATTTTCTAAAACTAACCGGGCAGGAAACGGATCTTTCGAATAGAAATACTGTATTGAAAGGTAAGCCTTTTGAGTATTTCAATTAAAAGTGAGTTTCATATGAAGTTGATCAACAGAGAACTATCGGGCCGGGGCTGGCCATTGCTGCCTGCTTCTTACAGCAAGGCGGAAGCACTGTGTTGCCTGGGGGTTTGTTTACTGATACTCGCCAGTCCTTTGCTGCAGGGTCTCTTTTATGAAATCGAATTCATGCCGGATCTATTGGTGTTAGGCTTCATTATGGCAGTGGGACTCATTGTAGGAAGGGCTCGTTTACCTGTAAATAAAACCGTTCAACCTCTGGATATCGCTATGTTTGGACTGGTCCTGGCTTATCTGCTTTCTCTCACAACCGCTATTCACCAGCATCAGGCCGTTATCGGTCTTCTCCAGATGTGTTCATACTGCATGGTCTACTGGATAGCCTCCCGGATCGGCAGTGAGGCGCTGGGTTTCAAAGGCTTGCTGGCGTCCGCTTACCTGGCTGCTATTATCATGTCGCTGGCCGGGCTGGCCGCGGCTCTGGGCTGGGTAGATTGGGTGGGATTCTACAATGAAGGGGAAGGCTTGATATGTTCAACCCTGCAGTATCATAACGCCCTGGCGGTATACGTAGCAGCAGCCAGTTTGATCGGGTTAGCCCTGGTTCTGCAGACGGAATCTCGATTATTCCGACTTTTGTTGGCTGGCGGGAATTATCTGCTGATCATCGTATTAATCGGCACTCTTTCCCGGGGGACCTGGTTGGTCTACCCGTTGGGTTTGGCGGTTCTCATTGGGCTGATGCCAGCAAACGAGCGAATGCGAACGGTTTTGTATACGCTGTGGACTTTAGTTACCGCAATGGTAGCCGGGCGGTTTTTCTTTGCCCAAATTGATCATTCCTCTGGGATAGCTCTTATAATATTACTGCTAGGGTTGGCAGCAGCATTGCTGATACCATGGTTCATGCCACAGCGGCTTCAGTTCAAACTTCCGATGATAAACGTCAGCAAAAGAATACGACTAGTCCTGGCCGGGTGCCTGACTCTGGTCTTTATTACTTTGCTGGTCTTGTATTACCCTAAACTGACCGTCCTTTTGCCGCAAAATGCGGTCGCCCGCCTTGACAATAGCTCATTCCAGGACGGTAGCATCCAGGAGCGTTTGCTTTCATATCAGGATGCAGTGAAGATAATCAAGGATCACCCACTTACAGGTTCTGGAGGCGGGGGCTGGGCAGCCCTGTACCAGCAGTATGCCGAGCGGCCTTATTACACCAAAGAATTGCATAATTATTATCTTAAGGTGGCAGTTGAAGCTGGGCTGATAGGGTTCGGCATGCTATTAGCCGTAATTTTATTCATTTTCAAACTCTTAATAAGCCGCCGGAGGGAAGGGAGAGAGGAATTACCCAACATGTATTGGGGAGCGTTTGCTGCCCTTATTGTTTTAGGAATACATGCAGCGGGTGATTTCGAGCTGTCGTATCCCGGTGTAGCTTTTTTCTGTTTCGCCTTGCTGGGGGCTTTGCGGGGATTAGGAGGAGACCAGCCCCCTCAACCTCACTTAAGTGGTAATAAGCTTCGCAATAGAAAAGCTTCAGCACAGCTCAGAATCAATCGGGTAAATACATTATTAAATGTAAGCATCTGGGGTATGACTTTGCTTGTTCTGCTGTCAGCTTCCGGCTGGGTTATATCCTATATATCAGCTCAAGCGGGTAAACAAGCCTTGATCAGGAATGATTTAATAAAAGCCCAGAGTCACTACGATTGGGCAGTTCTCTTTTCGCCATGGAATCCGCAATATCGGGTGGGGCTTGCTTTTACTGCTGCCAGGATAGCGACAGATAATGAAAAAGGGGAAGCCTACCGGCAGGCCCAGGAGCAGGGGGCTATGGCAGCCAGCCTGGAACCCTATGGATTAGAGACCCGGCTTAATCTGATAAACCTATACACTATTCTGCAGGACCCACAACGGCAGGCGGAAGCATGCAGAGTTCTGGTTAAAGCCGCTCCATTCGAGCCCCGGGCTTATAAGATGGCAGCAGAAAGCTTAATGAATGGAGCTAGAATTTCCCTGCAACAGAGTGATTCGGACTCGGCAGGAGGATATCTGTTGCAGTGGCTGGAGATCCGTGCCGCTATGCCGGACACGATTAAGGATCTACCCGCTGAAATCGATCTGGCTGCGGGGCAGGCCGCTCTGTTGACCGGGCGCTTATCTGATGCCGGGACCTATCTGCGGAAGGCTGCTGCAAACAAAGATACTCGAAATACTGCAAAATATTGGTTGAAGGCGCTGGAGACAATTAGTGCAGAGCCGGATCATATGACCGGCGCGCCGCTTCAGGAAATGGATGCCGAGATGCTAAGGGGGTTACTAGAACACTGGTAGATCGAAAGTAAAAAAGCCACTCCCAATATTGATCAAGGGGAGTGGCTTTTTTAGCTATTATTTAAAGCCTTTATCCTTGGATTTTTCGAAGTGTAGGTCCAAATCAGCAAATGAATAGACCTTAATGGGATTGGTAAAGCCCTTGACCAGTTCTTCGCCCACATAAGTCAGCGAGTTCTTTACCTCACCTTCCGGCAGCAGGATGTAAGAGCGTTCCGAGACTAGCACCAGAGTTTCAAAGAGTTTGGTCAAGGCTTCAACTCGAGAGGCCAAGTTGGCATCTTCACCGATGAGGGTATAATCCATGCGTTCCGGGCTGCCCACATTGCCGACCACTACCGGGCCGGTGTTGATACCGCAGGCGATCAAGAGGGGAACCTCACCTTTTTCAGCCCATTTCTCATTGAGTTCCTTTACCCTTTCCTGAATCTCATGGGCTACCTTGACCGCTCGCTCTACATGGTCTTCGTAGTAGATGGGCGCTCCGAAAAAGGCCATCAGACCGTCGCCCATATATTTATCCAGGGTGCCGCCATGTTTTAAGATGGCATCGGTCTGGGCGGTCAGGTATTCATTTAAGCGGGCGATTACGTCGACCGGGTCCTTGTTTTCGCTAAAAGCGGTAAAGCCGCGGATATCGGTAAACAAAATGGTTACTTCCTGTTTTTTGCCACCCAACGACATTTGCTCGGGATTGGCCATCAATTGTTCAACCACATCCGGGGAGACATAACGGGAGAACATGGCCTTGGTCTTGCGCCGATCCATTTCGGCCTGAATGAAGTCAATAGCAGTGGAACCGGCATAGGTGATAAACAAGACTACCATGGGTGTGGCACCATTGAGCCACCAATGTGACCGCCAGGCTAGATAGGAACTGGCCAGGGCAATCCCGATAGCCACCAGGGTACCCAAAGCCCCTATCCAGGCCCCGCGGCCGTGAATGGCCAGTGCAGTAAGCAGTACCAGCAAGAACATAAAGGCAAAGTTCAGCCACGGATTTACATCGCGCAGCCAATCATCACTGAGAACATTTTGCAGTACTGTAGTATGTATTTCGACACCGGGGCTGGGCAGTAAGCCCTGGGAAACCATATTGCTGGCAGTACAGGGAGTGGGATAGGTATCATGATCTTCTGCGGTCTCCGGGCCGATCATCACAATTTTGTTCTTGAAATAATCTGGTTTATATACACCTTCGATCACATCGGCATAACTGATGGTCTTAAAGGTAGCCATAGGACCATAGAAAGTTGCCAGAGCGCGGTTTTCCTGGTCCAGTGGTATACGGTGCTTGCCAACCTGTAGCCAGCCGGGGGTAAGCTTCAATTCCTCATAAGTGATGTTCTCTGCCTCCATGGCTACGGCCAGGCCGAGACTGGGAACGGGAAAGCCGTCGAAGATGTTGACATCTACCAGGGTAGGCCGGCGGACCACACCATCATTATCCGTCGCCATGTTAACAAACCCCAGGGCCGGGTTGCTGGCCACGATGGTTTCGGTGGGGGCTTCAAAGCCTTGCACCAATTCACCGGCCTGGTCCCGGGAAAAGGTTGCCTTGCCGGAGAGTATGACATGGCCATGTTTAGCGATGGCCTCGCCAAAGGCCTGGTCATTTTCAGGGTCCTGCTCAGCGGAAAAGGTTAAGTCGAAGCAAACCGCGCGAGCATATTTTAATTTCTCCAGGAGTTCGGCATGAGTGGCGCGCGGCCAGGCTAATGGGCCGATTCTTTCCACCGAAGCGTCATCTACTGCCACGATCACCACATCTTCTCCCGGATCTTGAATGCCGCGTGACATAAACCAGTAATCATAGAGGCTATTCTCCAGACCCTGGAAAAAACCCAGGGCCACAAATCCCTGGACAATTAATACCAGGACAATGGGAAGAATCCACTGTTTGTATTTGCCCAGGAACTCCCATCTGCTGCCTTCGTCTCGAGGATTCATTTCATCACCGGCCTTCCCGTATTCTAACAGTGAAAACAATATAATAATCAGAGTGACTTTATGTCAGGAAATGAATGGAAGAAAGGGTCAACCAGGCAGTTTGTCCTGAGAGTTGTATTCTCTAACACAAATGCTGCCATCCTCCAGATAGGCGATCTCCGGATACGGCCGCTTGGTCTCGCCTCTGGCCGAGCGGGATACTTTGTTCCCGATTCTGATCTGGCCAGGAACTAGGTTTATTGCAAAAACCACGCTGGATTCATCTCCATAACAGCCAGCATGGGCAATGCCGCCAAGTTTCCCCATTACTATGATGTCACCGCCGGCAACGATCTCGGCACTTTCGTGAACATCACCCCAGATAACCACGGAACCTTCGGCATGCAGCTTCTGGCCGCTGCGCAAATTGCGCCGGATAAATACGTCCTGGGGCGGCGGGGGCGGCGCAAAACGCGATGGCCTGGCCGGTGCTGCTTCAGGCAGAGAGGGAGTGGGATCATTGGTTTCCGGTTGCGAGACCGCAGGGGGGTTAACGGTATTATTCAGAATCATGCCATTATCGAGGCATAATTTCTGCAAGACTGCAATGTCGTCGTGGGAAAGATTGGCCAGGCCCTTGCCCTGAAAAACTACCCGGGAGCCGGTAAACAACTGGGCACTACTGGCGAATTTATTTTCAAGAAAGGCCATATGGTCAGCCAGGCTGCCTTCCCCGAAAAAGAAGACCAGGCTGTCATTAACTCCTTTTATGGTAACCATAGTTATTACTACCTGCCTTTGATCGGAATATTAATGTCCAGAGCCGCATGTTTGCCCTCGGTGATAAGCCTTACCTCGGGGTTACCTTCAATGTCAACGTGGCGGGCTATGACTTCCAGGATTTCTTCCTTCAATGTCTCCATCAACTGGGCGGACGAGCCCAGGCGATCATGGGTTAGAACCAGGCGTAGTCTGCTGTTGGCCTGATCGCGCGGGGAGGAACTCTCCCCGGAGAAAATCCTCTTGATTAAATCCAACATCTAGCAATACCCCTTTCTAACGACTTGAAAAGAGGCCGCGTGTAAGCCTCCGCCAGAACGATTCGTCATCAAAACTTAAGAATTCAATGTCTTCACCGCTCAGGCGCCGGGCAATGTTGTTAAAGGCAATAGCTGCCTGTGAGCGTTCATTGAGAACTACCGGTTCTCCTTTGTTAGTGGAGACCAGTATCCCTTTGTCCTCCGGTACTATTCCAACCAGATCTATACACAAGTGTTCCAGCAAGTCATCCACACTTAACATGTCGCCCTGCCGTACCATTTCGTTGCGAAGGCGGTTTACCACCAGTTTTATGTCAGTAAACGCAGCTGATTCCAACATACCGATGATGCGATCAGCATCTCTAACTGCTGAAACCTCGGGGTTGGTCACTACCAGAGCCTGGTCAGCGGCGGCGATAGCATTGCGGAAACCCTGCTCGATGCCAGCCGGGCAATCTATGAATATGTAATCAAAATCCGGCCGCAACTGAGCGCAAAGAGCTACCACCTGTTCCGGTGTAATATCTTCCTTATTCCTGGTCTGGGCAGCGGGCAGCATATATAATTCAGGAAAACGCTTATCCTTGACCAGAGCCTGTTTGAGGGTGCATTCCCCTTCGATTACCTGAATAATGTCGTAAATCACCCGGTTCTCCAAACCCAGTATCAGGTCCAGTTTTTTAAGGCCGATGTCCAGATCTATCACCACGACCCGGTGCCCCATTTTAGCCAGGGCTGAGGCTACATTGGCCACAGTGGTGGTCTTGCCCACACCACCCTTGCCGGAGGTTACTACAATAACCTGTCCGTCTTTATTTTTGTTTTCCATCTAAAACTGGCCCTCCCCAAATATTTTTCACCATTAATCTGAAGTTTCCCATGATTATTTCAGGCAGCAAAAATCGCTTTTGGTGACATTTTGCCGGTAAATTAGAAAAAAGTGCACAACTAGTTATATTTTAAAACAAAATGTTGTCTTAATAAATAGGATAATAATTTATCAGGGCAAAGCGATTTTATTTAGTGGTATTGGCCAATAATTTCCTAACATTTTGTTATATACTATAATACGGATAAATCAAGCAGACATCGACCCGTAATAATCCATGAATTAGTAATGTAATGGTGTATTAAATAAATGAAAAGCGTCGTATAGAGATTAGGTCAAATAACGGGGACCAGAACCACCAATCCTATAGGAAGGGGGTAGCGCTGTTTGAAGGGAATATTAAAGGGACTTGCTTTATTAGTTTCTGCAGTTATAGTATTCGGAGTATTTTTTATAATCGGGGCTTCACTTACGCAGACCCTGCCTCGCGTATTACTATATGCTACCGGGTTGAATGAATGGGAGTACCAATCCCGGCCCCAGACAACGGTATACTATGCCGACGGCAGTCAAATGACAACCTTGGGTTATCAGCGTATATACCAGGCGGAGTTTCCGGATTTTTTAAAAAAGAGTGTAGTGGCCGTTGAGGACAAGCGTTTCTATCAGCACGTTGGGCTTGATGCCCGCAGTATCGGCCGGGCTATCTTCAAGAATATCCAGGCTGGCAGCAAAGCTGAGGGCGGCAGTACCATTACTCAGCAATTGGCCCGCACCATTTTCCTTAACCAGGAAAAGACCTATATCAGAAAGATAAAAGAAGTCTTTATTGCTACTTCTCTGGAGGAGAAATACGGCAAAGACGCGATTCTAAATATGTATCTCAATGAGATATACATGGGCCGGGGGTGCTCCGGCATGGCATGTGCGGCGCGAACTTATTTCAACCGGGAGCTTGCTCAGCTCAACCAGGGTCAAATCTGTATGCTGGCCGGGATGATACAGGCACCGGAGTTCTATGCCCCCGAAAAAAACTACAAAGGGCTGAAAATGCG
>JAAYCK010000047.1 GCA_012729835.1 Syntrophomonadaceae bacterium | reverse complement strand
GCCTGGAGATTATTGGCGGTACCCGATCGAAATAAGCAAATTTCTCGCATTATTATAGCTTCGCTTGCATGAGCGTCACTATCTTTAACCATAGCACTTGTACGATAATACGGACACATGTATGAATAATTAAACGTATAAATATACTTTGAATTTTCATGTTTGCAATCAATTTGAGTAATAAAAAAATCAACTTATATGGATGCTGTGTATATGCCATATTAATCTGCAAATTTTTATAGATTTTGCCTGTTTTTTTAAGAAAATGCGGAGTTGCTTATTCTTCTGGCATAGTAATTGCAATAAAAAATTTAATACCATAGTGTCTTATTTTATAAATATTTGTTGCTGCAAACTTTTGCAAACAAAATTATTAGGAGGTTATTTTGTATGAAAAGGTTGAAAGAATCCTATGACGTAGTAGTGGTAGGATGCGGTCCAGGCGGAGCAATGGCAGGAAAATATGCCGCGCGCAACGGTGCCAAAGTATTGGTGATCGATAAAAAACGTGAGGTGGGTCTGCCTGTCTACGATACCGCTTCGGTAATTTACGACCTGGCCGAGTTGGAACATGCAGCCGGATTTCCCTTTAACCGGGCAAGATGCGCTGAATATCAGCTGGCCGGTAATGGATTCATTTCCCCGTCAGGCAAATTTGGCGGAATACAGCCATGGCTTGACGGTTGGGCAATGCGCAGACCTGAGCTGGAAAAAGAACTGGCAGTATCAGCCGGAAGAGACGGCGCCCAAATCATGATGGATACCAAATTTATAGATGTTGTCAGAGAAAATGGAAAAGTTGCGGGAGTGATTATCCAACAGGGAGAAAAACGAGTAACCGTTCCTTGTAAAATAGTTATAGGTGCCGATGGAGTTTACTCCAGAGTAGCAAAACGTTCACAAATAAAAGTACCGACAGATATCATGGTTTCCCTGGGAAGAGATTTTGTTGGAGTCAAACGTTTAGTCCCGGTTGATGCACCGTTCTATGAACTGTATATGGTGCCGGAATTGGCCGGATACTTCTGCTGGGTTGCTCCTCACAGCGATGACAGATTAGGTGTGGCTATTGCTTTCCAGCCTGATTTACTGAAAACAGGTGAGACTGCACGTGAAATTCATGATAGATTTATTAAACATCTTGAGAAAATAGGCAGATTTGATTTCTCCAACGCTGCAGAAGTTGCCATGATGTCAGGAACCACCACTGCTGTAAAAGATGCGCCGGACAAGCTGGCTGAAGACGGCATAATGCTGGTGGGAGATGCTGCATGGAGACCGTTATTTGTATCGAACTGGGGATCACCTGGTATACCCACAGCAGTTACCAGCGGCCGGTTTGCTGGTGAAACAGCAGCGGCGGCAATTAAAGCTGGCGACGTAAGTGAAAACTTCCTGAAAGTTTATGAAGAAAGACTGAAAGCTACCTTTGAAGGTTCA
The DNA here is from genome assembly GCA_012729835.1 of Syntrophomonadaceae bacterium. Lineage (GTDB taxonomy): Bacteria > Bacillota > Syntrophomonadia > Syntrophomonadales > Syntrophomonadaceae > Syntrophomonas_A. The sequence goes on along the minus strand of JAAYCK010000047.1, from coordinate 534 downwards.
GGCATAACACCGGAATCACTGGTAGAAGCAAGACAATTATATTTCAAATTGCTGTCTGCTGCCCCTGAAGTTCAAGATGCAGCAGTCGAGGCTATCGGCGATCAGTATTCAAGTCTGCATTTATATTTGCGTGGTGCTCGGCCTCTAGCGGGCTGTATCGATAAAATCAAGGAATGGTGGGCAAAGAACCCGCAATATAATTAGCTGCGAAGATTAAATGCCCCAATAGAGTTAAGAAATGGAGGGAACAACGTGTTTATAATTGATGTTAATGCTAATTTGTGCATAGGCTGCCGGTTCTGCGCTGTAAAATGTGAAGTGTTCGACGTACGCTCTGATGTACTGGCTTTCGTAGCTGATGCTGACAAGTGCGACGGCTGCAAGGTATGTGAAAAGTGCCCGGAACACGCAATAAGCGTAACAGAAGCTTAGGATAAGAGGCTTTAACGATGAGTAATTTAACAATTAGAGTAATAAATACCGGGACTCAACGCGATATTCCAAAATCAGCTATATGTTACAAGGACAACTCCG
>JAAYCK010000046.1 GCA_012729835.1 Syntrophomonadaceae bacterium | reverse complement strand
TTTAAGCCAGTAGGCAATTTATCATGATTACTGTAGTGTAATTATCTGTATTAGCTGCTGGCAATTATCAGATATCGCTATTTTGCAGTTTCAAAGAACTTGATTTTGCTATTATGCAAAATCCTCATTTGAATAGTTGTCTATATTTTGGATAGAAATATCTACTCATCAATACTTTTTGGGGATAGTCCCAAAGTTCAATTTCAAAAGACCGGTCATATATCATTTTCACACTCTTGATTTTGTTTATATTGACTATATAAGATCTGTGAACTCTTAAAAAATCTAGTCCCAATATGCTTTCAAATTCATCCAGGCTTTTTCTCGTTTTCCAAGTAGTCATTTGTGTATGGATTATTGACAAATGATCCTGGATTTCAATAAAAATAATATCTTGTTTTTTAAGATGTACAATTTCATTTTTCATTTTTATTGGAATGATCTCGTATAAGCATTCATTCCGGCTTTCTATATGTTGGATAATATCTTGAACTAAGCTGTTTAACTGCCAAGAGGATACAGGTTTAAGCAAATAACTGTAGGGATGAACATCAAACGATTCCACTGCGTATTGGGCATGATACGACATAAAAACTATATAGGTGTCATTGAATATGGTTCGCATCTGGCGGGCAATAGCAAGTCCACTGTTATCGTGCTTTAAATCAATACTTAATAAACTGATATGAGGATAATTATTACTTGCCCACTTTAAAGCTTCTGTTCCGTCGGAAGTATCGAATAGACAGCTTATTTTAGGTATTTTTCTTAGTACTCCTGTATAAAAGGCCCGATTGTATTCATCGTCTTCTAGAAGCAATAGATTAACCATTGGTATTCCGACCGCCTGCAAAATTATTTAAGTCAATGGATGAACTAGACTCATTATGCCATATATATTTATTCAATAATGGTTATTTACGACAAAATTGTGTATATATACGTTTAACCACGCCCCATTCGAGACAAATGGCAGGGATAAAATCTCGAATAGGAGAAATATATTTCCAAATTACGTAAATATACGAGGGGATATGAATGAAGTCATTTATATTAATGTTTAAACAAAATGGAAACTTCTATCTATATGATGCTAACAGAAATAAGATCCTCTTAATCTCAAGTGAACATTTTAAGCAAATACAAGGTTACATTACAGATAAACCTGTTGATGATATGACGTTTATCAACAAACTGATAAGCAATGGTTTTCTTGGACCCAGCAGAATACAGGGAATTGAACATCCAATGACTGATTATATCTCCAACTACTTAGACAATAAGCTGGCAAAACTAACATTACAGGTTACTCAAAAATGCAATTTCAGATGTGAATATTGTTCCTATTCAGGTGCTTATGAGAATAGAGTCCATTCAAATGAGAATATGACTATAGATACTGCGCAAAAGGCTATTGATTTTTTATTTGACCATTCTTCACAGTCTAAACAAGTCAACATTGGCTTTTATGGAGGGGAACCTCTACTTAGCTTCGATTTGATAAAAGAATGTGTAGAATACACGGAAGCTAAGTATATTGGGAAAGATGTGTCATTTACCATGACCACCAATGGGAGTTTGATTGATCGAAAGATTATTGACTTCTTCATAGAGCACAACATCTCGCTGAGTATCAGTGTAGACGGCCCCAAGGAAATACATAACAAGAACAGGAAGTTAGCCAACGGTTGTGGATCTTATGAAACAGTACATGAAAAAATCAGGTTGATAAAAGAAGAATACCCGGAATATTACAAAGAAAAGGTGACTTTTTTGATGGTTTTGGATCCTGAGACCAATGTCGGTTGTCTGAATCAATTCTGCTCATCGGAATTGTTTGATGATAGCATTATCAGTTCATCCTTTATTAATGATCTAAATTCCAAGAACGATATTCGTTACAGTGAGGATTTTACAATAGGATGGGAATATGAAAAATTTAAATTCTACCTTAGCAAACTGGGGAATCTTGCTGAAAGTAATGCATCGAGATTACTGAGCTTCGAGTTTCAAGATTTGAATGATATGTTTTTGAAATTCGAGAAGGATGCAATGGATATGCCGGCAGTGGTTCACCATGGCGGACCATGTATACCGGGTCAGCTAAGGCTGTTTGTCACTACTTCCGGAGACCTGTTTCCATGTGAAAGAGTCAGTGAGAGTTCTGTTTCAATGAAGATCGGCCATATCAATAGTGGTTTTGAATATGATAAAGCTGCTAGACTGCTCAATATTGGCAAATTATCGGAAGACGATTGTAAGTCTTGTTTTGCCATAAGGCTGTGCAGTGTTTGTGCAGCACATGCCGACAATATTACAGAGCTGTCTCAGCAAAAAAAGTCTTTGGTATGCAATAGCGTACGGAGAGGAGTAATCGAAAAAATCAAAGATGGTTGTGCATTATTGGAACTGGGATATCAATTTAAATAATCAAATCTTATGATAAGGAAGATTGAGAATGCAAAAAGTACTGGTTTATCCATACGACCGAGAATTTGCCCCATGCCTAAGACATCGGGATATGCTGGAGGGCTATGTTATTGATCGGGTTGTTTCTCCATCGGGGTGGGGTCTTAATGGTAAAGATGCAGGTATTGTGGATGGGGGAACCAAACTGGGACTGATTGTAACCGACGACTTCAGTGATGGTCTGAAGTCATGTGATACTGTTTTCCTGGTCGATAGTCAGCACCTCATTGATCATGAGCAATTGATCAAACCTAGGATAATTGAAGCACTCAACGCTAAAAAAAATGTATTGCCTCTGCTTCCCCTTAGTGCGGAATTCTTCGGAGCAAATCTCCTGAGCGCAATATCGCAAAAACCGGATATCCTTGAATTTGATCCTTATTATGAGATGAACAAGATAGATACTCCGGTGGTGGGTGTTATCGGTATAGCTTCTGATGCCGACAAGTTTTATATCCAGTTGGCACTTAGACAAGAATTCAAGAAATTGGGGTATAAGGTCAGCCAGATAGGAAGCAGACCTTACAGCGAACTATTCGGTATCCATTCATTTCCTCAATATATTTTCAACGCACCTATTTCTGAAACTGAAAAGATCAAAGCCTTCAATTGTTTTGTGAAAGCAATAGAAGATCGGGAAAAGCCAGATGTAATAATACTGGGAGTTCCAGGGGAGATGATGCCGTTTAATGACCGAATATATACGGATTTCGGCTTGCTGCCATTTGAGGTTTTTCAGGCGATACAGGCTGATGCCCTGGTAGTTAGCATATTTGCTGAGAGAATAAGTAAAGAGTATCTTGAGGAAATCAATTATTTCTGTAGGTATCGATTTGGATTGATGGCGGATTGTTTTAACTTAAGTCACCAGATAATCGATTGGATCGAGATGGGAAATAGACCCCGGCAGATCGATACCTGCACTATATCAATATCTCAGATTGAGGAAATGAAGAACCGCTATGTAAGGGATTTCAAAATGCCGGTTTTTGACGCTATTGATTCAAATGATGCAAGCCATATGGCCGAATTATTGATTAGAAAACTGCAAAGCTATTCGTTGCAGGAGGTGTAATGATGTGCGGAGGCCTTATTGAGACACAATTAAGGGGCATTTTTGCAGCGGCGCTTGATTCGGAAGATATATTCGATGATTTCGCTAAACTCGATATGCCATTGTTAGGAAATGTATTAGGTTTAAAAAGCAGACATCTACTTTTCATCTATGAAGCTGTTCAAAGGAATTTCAATATTAATATCCCTGAACAATTCATAGTAGAAGGCAGATTCAATACCTTTAACAATATCATGGAATGTGTTTGCCAGCTAAGGTCGGGAAATGAATGATCCAAAAACGATAGCCATAATTGACGACGGGGTGAATCCGCTATTTTTTAATATCTGGCCCTTAGAGAGTGATATGGAGGTTACAGAAGATCTGCGTATTCGTAAGGCTTCAAAACACTCGCCCTATTTAGCCTTTTTACGGTGATGATAGATCAACATCAAACTCTGTGGAGAAAATATTTTCATGATAAAAGCAAAGTAACGATTCAAAAGGGGAAATGGGTAAGTATTTGCTCGGCATTTAATCAAATAGTACTGATAATAATATATTTTTACACTGCAATGAAAATATTTGATAAGTCATTGACTGTTGGAGATTTTAGTCTATATATAGGTGCTGCGGGACAGGTTATCAATAGTCTTTTTAATCTAATTGATTCAGGTTCGCAAATGTATGATAACGATCTAAAGATATCCAAGTTTAAAGAGTTTTTGGCATGGAAACCTGCTATACAGGAATCTGGTTCATTAACAATGCCCGAAAAACCAAGCATAGAATTTACCAATGTATCTTTTAAATATCCCAATACAGAACGTTACATACTCAAGAACATTAATTTCACACTGCCATATGGTGAAAAAGTAGCACTAATTGGGCTGAATGGAGCTGGGAAATCTACGATGATCAAATTACTGTTACGGCTATATGATCCGACAGAAGGCCAAATTCTTATTAATGAAGTTGATATTCGTAAATATGATGTACAGGAATTAAGAAAGGTCTTTGGTGCTCTATTTCAGGATTATTCCAACTATGCGTTCAGTGTTCGTGAGAACATCGCACTCTCAAATGTTTCTGATATTCATAATGAAGAAAGGGTTTGGAAGGCCTGTTGTGCAAGTGGGGCGGATAGTATGGTCAAAAGATTTGGCCGGGGATTGGACACCTACCTTACAAAAATTTTTAATTATGATGGTGAGGAATTATCAGGAGGAGAGTGGCAGAAAATCGCCTTAGCTAGAACTTTCTTTAGAGATGCGGACATAGTAATACTTGACGAACCAAGTTCAGCATTAGACCCTTATGCTGAAGATGTTCTTTTCAAACAAATAGTAGATCTATATGCTGGGAAGACTGTTGTGTTTGTTTCACATCACCTTTCGACTATTACCATGGCAGACAAGATATTGCTTATAGAAAATGGAGAAATAGTAGAAAACGGGTCACATCAAGATTTAATGAAAAGTGCAGGAAAATACGCATTTTTATTTAATCTTCAGGCACAAAGATATAAAGTGGAAAAACGAGACGAAGCTGAGGCGGTATAAGTACTTGGCATAATTAGGAAGTTCTTTTTCACGAAGTGCTCCTACTATGGCAAAGGAAGTATGAAAAAATTTTGAAACCGTCCGGCCAGGCGCTCGCCGTATTTTTCTTTCAGTTTGGCGCGGAGTCCGGCCTTGATCTCCTCCATGGTTTCCCGATACAAGCGGGACTGGATATCGGGGAAGGCGTGCAGGAGGCGTTTTTGCTCTTCATGCAGTTGTACTAAAGTTCTCTGCGTTTGACCCTCAGCTCTTCGCGCTTGTCATGGAGATCGGCCCGCAGTTTTTCATTGGTTTCGCTTATGGCGATGGTGCCGTCAGCGGCCACGGTTCCGATGGTGTCGGAGACCTTGCGGATGGCGTGGGCCACCTCATCGATCTCATGCAGGTGCTGGTTCAGTTTGGCCACCGTGAGTACGGTGACAATGATGTCGGTCATGAATATGGCCCCGAATATGAAGAGGAGCGGAGCGCTCACCCAGTCGGGAATAAATGCCATCGCCCGGAGGATGAGGGGATGGACAACATCAACTATCAGCACGCAGGCGGCCCCCCATAGCAGCGAAAAGCGCAGGCATATGTATCCGCCGATATTGAATGGTTCCTCGGTATAGTCCCACCAACGCTGGTGAAAAAGCTTTTCCATCAGGAACCCGGTAACCAGTTCGAAAGCTGATGTGAGCAAGACCGACCGCAGGAATAGTATGGCCAAGTTCTCGCGCAGGGGCATCAGGATGACCAGCACGGTGAGGATCCCGCAGCCATAGATGGGGCAGAAGGGTCCATTCAGGAAGCCGCGGTTGACGAAGATACCCTGGTTGGCACCGGCGTATATCACCACGGTGCACCAGCCCAGGAATGGCAAATATAAAGAAGAGCCAAATGATATTATCCATGTCGTACCTCAGGTTTCGTTATGATAATGTATTATACCAAATGACTCTGCGCTTCTAGGCTTAAATAAAAAAACAGGGGCCAAACGAGTTGGCCCCTGGCGGCAAAGGGAGGCTTGCCGGGTACCTCTTTATGAATCTATTGGTATAATTGCGATCATCAAAGCAGTCTTCCCCCCAAATAGAGGTTGGGGATTAGATTGCCGCGTCGCTCCTCGCAGCGACAGGCATTGAGTTATATCAGCAATTATAAAGAGCAGCGCCGGCCGTTATTCCGGAGCCAACGGTGAGGAAAACGACCTTGCTGGCCGGTCCCGCCATATGGTTTTTTACAGCATAATACGAAGGCGATGAAGGGCGAGGTGGTCAGGGTGTCATCCTGGATAAGGGGCCGGATGTTGACCCACTTTATCTGTGTTAATCCCCAGCTTTTTTGCAAGTTCTCCCAGGAAGGAATCTGAGACCTGGGTGGGGAGGATCAGATCGATATCGGCTGCTAATAGCCCTTCTTGCTGAGAGAAGTTCAGTGAATACCTGGACGGAGCAATCGAGATAGGCATCTTCCCAGCCGTCTTGTTTGGAGATGAAGCATTTGCCCCTCTTTTCTCGATAGCTGATGATGCCCTGATATAATGGTGAATGCTCATTGAAGGTATTGAAATGAAAGGTTGTGAAGCCCTGGTCGGATTCGGGTGATCTGTCGATCAGTACTGCCGGACCGCTCGGCTGCTAGTTATAGCTGGGGTCCGGGTCACTATCGGGATTGGAATCGCTGCTTACCACCAGGCCGACTTGAGCGGCGTTGCTTTCGATAGCTGCAGCGATGACTTCTATGGCGGACAGCATACCGGCCGCCCCGTTGATGAGATCCAGTGAAAAGGTGGTCTTTCCATTGAGATCATTATTGATGCAGAGTTCGTTCTGAATAAATGTTGCCATGGCAGGTTCACTGATGTGCTCGTCCCGGTAGACGCCGGCGTTGATCACTAAATCGATATCCGTGGCCGGGTGTTCCGACAAGGCCAAGCATTCCCGGGCAGCCGCTACGGCGTGATGAACAGAGCCGTTTGATAGGCCGTCCAAGGGCAGGCTGGTTCCGATGCTTTCGATTCGGCAACTCATGCTATCGCCCCTTTCGTCATATAGTTCCGGTAACGCAGGGGCAGATCATCCATAGTATAGCTGGACATGCCGATCTGCAGTCCGGAGGCCACGGAGGCAAACATCATGTTTTGATCAGGTTGTATATTGCCGTTCAGGATGCTTTCGCGCAGAGCCACAAAATAGGTGGTGGATGCAGTGTTGCCGTATTTCTGAAGGTTGAAAATGAATTTTGTTTTGAACGTTTGCTCGATGGCTTCCTCGGCCAGGTCTATAAACTTGGTAATGGCGCGCCGGGAGGTCTGGTGGGGCATGAAAACATCCAGTTCGTCATGGGTCCAGCCGGTCTTTTCCATTGCCTCCAGGTAAAACGGTACGGCCTGGACCACCCCCCCAGGTGCTGGAGCGGGCCGGAATCGGTATTCATCATTCCTCCCGGACTCCTCCTCAGAGGGTTTGGCGATGCACATGTCGCTCCATTTGGAACCGGTGGCCATCTTTATGTAATGGAAGCCATATTTGTCGTTGGGACTGCCGTCGAGGATCAGAGCTGCACCGGAATCCCCCAGAGTCAGGGCGGCGAACTGTCCGTTGAAATTATCTTCAACGTGTTTGAGGGCGGATTCATAGGTATAGGTTATCATTTAACCGCTGACGATAAGGGCCGTTTTTATGGCACCGCTTTTCAGCATGTTATTGGAGATATTTATGCCGGTAAACATCCCGGCGCAGGCATTGGTCACATCAAAATGCCGGGCCTTCGTGGCCTTCAGCCCACCTTTCAGCCTGGCACTCAGGCTGGGCTCATAGGTATACTGTTTGGAATGGTCTTAGCGTGATATGCTGGTGCATATAATGAGGTCCAGTTCATCGGTTGCATAGCGGGAAAGGTTGATCGACCTTGAAGCTGCCGCCAGGGCAAGATCACAAGATGATTCCGTCAATGATATATGGCGCTGCCGGATCCCGGTGATCTTTCCAGATCCCAGGAGGGTTCCCGGCTGCATTTCTTCATTAAACTGCTGCTGGTCATTACAGTTTCGTCGGGCACATATACGCCAAGACTCTCAATTCCTGTTTTCATTAAAATTACCCCCAATCCGTTTCACGTTTCTTAACACCGCTGTACTTTTCGGGCTCTTGATCACCCCCTTCGCGAACAAGATATTTGGTTGAAAAACAACTCATGGCCAAATAAATAACACTTGTGGCCCTTTAAGAAATCTAATATATAATATATTTTTTCCAAATTATATAATAAATAGCATGAATAAACAAGAAGCGCCTTTGATTTATGGAGATTTGGCTGGCAAGTGAAAGCTGCAGGGGTTATCCTCGCGGGGCGGGTGAAGTCTGGAAATCATTATTTTTCTGTAAAACAATGACGAAAAAGTTCAGATATGCTATCCAAAATATAGATTCACCATGGCAAATATGATATCATTCGTAGAATAACGCTAATTTCGCGACTAGATAATATGATATGGGATTATAAGCTTGCTTCGCATTAAGCATAGAAACTGAGAGGTGAAATATATGCTGACCAAGGAAACCGTTGTTGATATGGCCGAAAAGGGGCTGGTCATGGTCATTACCGGCAATGGCAAGGGAAAGACCACGTCAGCCTTTGGTCTGGCGCTGCGGGCTTTAGGACAGGGATATAAGGTTTGTATGATTCAGTTCATGAAGGGGCGAAAGTACGGAGAGATCATCGCCGCTGAAAAATATCTTCCTGACAATTTCGTATTTTATCAATACGGATTGGATAGCTTTGTGATGCGGGGTAACCCAGCCCCCATAGATGTGGAACTGGCTCAAAAGGCCTTGGCCACGGCGCAAGAGGTGATCAGGAGCGGTGAATTCAACATGGTTATTCTGGATGAGATCAATGTAGCAGTCGACTACGGGCTGGTTCCGGAGCAGGGTCTGCTGGATCTGATTCAGGCTAAACCACCGCTGTTACACCTGGTATTGACCGGCCGCTATGCTGCTGACTCGGTACGGGAATTGGCTGATATGGTGAGTGAGATTACCGAGGTAAAGCACCATTACTATGCCGGCGTCAAGGGGCAGCCAGGGATCGAGTACTAGACCTGCCTTTATAGAATGAAAAGATCTTTTCATTTAGGGGAGGTACTATTTTTGTTCACACCGGACTTATTAGATAAATCGAGTCAACTGCGCAGGAAATGGGAGGATGAGGTCAAACGGACGGTGGAGAAACACGCCGACCAGAAGGAAAGCTGGACTACACTCTCCGATATGGACATAAAACGCCTCTATGGACCAGAGGATATCAAAGACATGGACTTTGCCAGGGATATCGGCTATCCGGGGCAGTTCCCCTATCTGCGAGGTAATCAGGTCACCGGCTACCGGGGCAAATACTGGACCTTCCGTATGTTCTCCGGCATGAGTACGGCGGTGGAGACCAACCGGCGCTGGCACTACCTATTGCAGGCAGGTCAGACCGGACTCAGTACTGCGTTCGATTTTCCCACTCTAATGGGCTACGATACCGACTCGCCACGAGCTAAAGGTGAATGCGGCAAATGCGGAGTGGCCATCGACACCATCGATGACTTCCAGGACCTGATCCAGGGGATACCGCTGGACAAGATCACTACTTCCATGACTATTAATCCGCCGGCCTCGGTATTGTGGGCCATGTACATAGCCTCTGCCGAGCTGCAGGGAGTTCCATTAGATAAGATCGGCGGCACCATCCAAAATGACATGCTGAAGGAGTTTATCGCCCAGAAGACCTTCATGTGTCCGCCCGATCCCTCGGTAAAACTCATCAGCGACACCGTAGAATTCGGGACTCATCATGTTCCCAAATGGAACACCATCAGCATCAGCGGATATCACATCCGCGAAGCGGGTTCCACTGCGGTGCAGGAACTGGCGTTCACCCTGCGTGACGGCATGGAATATATCGAGGATGCCACCCGACGCAAGGGACTGCATGTCGATCAATTTGCTCAACGCTTATCTTTCTTCTTCAATGCGCATATAGATTTCTTCGAGGAAATCGCTAAATTGCGGGCGGCCCGCCGGATCTGGGCTCGAGCCCTGAAGGAACGCTACGGTGCTCAGGACCCCCGCTCCCTGTGGATGCGCTTCCACACCCAGACGGCAGGCTGTTCACTGACTGCTCAGCAGCCTTATAACAATGTGGTGCGGACCGCTATCGAAGCGCTGGCAGCCGTATTGGGCGGCACCCAGTCCCTGCACACCAATTCCCTGGACGAGGTATTCTGCCTGCCCTCTGATTCGGCCGTGCAGATTGCGATAAGGACCCAGCAGATCATCGCCGAGGAGACCGGGGCGGCCAACACCATCGACCCGCTGGCTGGCTCTTATTTTGTGGAGTCTCTGACCAACCAGATGGAAGAGGCAGCCTGGGACTACATTCATAAGATCGATGACATGGGCGGCATGGTCAAGGCCATCGAGCGGGGCTTCCCCCAGATGGAACTCTCCGACGCGGCTTACAAGTTCCAGCGGCAGATCGATTCCGGTGAGAAGACCATGGTCGGCATTAACAAATATGTGGAAGCCGAGGAACAGGTCAACATACCCATTGTGGATATTGATGAATCCATTGAGGAAGAGCAGCTGCGCCGCCTGGCCGCGGTCAAACGCAGCCGTGACAGCCGTTATGTGGCAGAGTGCCTGAATGATGTGCTGACAGTTTGCAAGAAGGGCGACAATGTCATGCCGACAGTTATTGCTGCGGTCAAGGCTCATGCCACCGTGCAGGAGGTCTGTGATGTTTATAGAGAGGTCTACGGCGAGTACCGTGACCCGGGTATATACTAATCCAGGATTGAGGGGAGAAAACTTAGATGTCAAGAAAACTGCGTGTTCTTATTGCCAAGCCCGGGTTGGACGGTCATGATCGGGGAGCCAAGGTACTGGCCCGTGCCTTTCGCGATGAGGGTTATGAGGTTATCTATACCGGCTGTCACCAGACACCCGAAATGATAGCAGCCGTCGCTATTCAGGAAGATGTGGATTTGGTAGGGCTCTCCTGCCTGTCCGGCGCTCATAATTACCTGTTTCCGCAGGTCACCAGGCTCTTAAAGGAAGAGGGCGCTGATGATATCGTGGTGATGGGCGGCGGGATCATTCCCGAGCAGGACCACGCCGCGCTCCATGAAGCGGGCATAGCGGCGATCTTCGGACCGGGCACGCCGCTGGATGCTATTACTGGTTGGATCAATGACAACGTCAAACCGAGGGATTGAGCAAATGGCTAATTTAGGAGAAAGAGTTCTGGCGGGCGATATCCGCGCTGCCTCCCGCTTGATCAGAAACCTGGAGGATGGGATACCTGATACCGATCTAATAATGAAGGATATCTTCCTCAAGACAGGAAAATCACATGTCATAGGCATTACCGGGGCGCCAGGAGCCGGCAAGAGCACCCTGACCGATGAGCTTATCGCCGCCTTTCGCAAGAAAGACCGTTCGGTTGGCGTGATGGCGGTGGACCCCAGCAGTCCTTTTACTGGCGGTGCCATCCTGGGCGATCGCATCCGCATGATGCGCCATGCCGAGGATAAAAAGGTGTTCGTGCGCAGCATGGCCAGCCGCGGCAATATGGGCGGATTGTCCAAGGCGGTGGGTGAGAGCATCCACGTGATGGACGTATTGGGACAGGAGGTCATCATCGTGGAGACCTGCGGGGTTGGCCAGCAGGAGGTCGATATCATAAATCACGCTCACACCGTTATCGTGGTTTTAGTTCCCGGCATGGGTGACGAGGTACAGGCCTTGAAGGCGGGGCTGATGGAGATCGCCGATATCTTTGTTATCAACAAGGCCGACCGTGACGGGGCCGGCAAGCTCTACAAGGAAGTCCTCAGCGTCATCGAGATGTCGTCCCGGAACTGCGGCGGCGATGGTTGGACCATCCCGGTCTTAATGGTGGAGAGCGTACTGGAACCGCATAAATTTGCCGCGAGTGTTGCTGCACTGGGGGAGAAGATAGAAGAACATCATCAATACCTGGTGGCAAACAACCTGATTGAAGCTCGCATACGCAACAAAACGGCAGCCGAGCTCAATGAAGCCCTGTGGGCCAGCATCATGCAGCCGGTATTGAACGAACTTAACGCCGAAGGTGAATTTGAAATGATGGTCGATCAGCTGATGAAGCGTCATATCGATCCTTATACCCTGGCTCGGGAGATAGCGGGCCGCTACATGAAAAGGAGTCCCTGCGGTGATGGATCATCCGCTGATCAGTCTTAATAATACGGTAATTGTGGTCGGGCGGATATAGAATCCGCCCCTACATTAAATACGCCCTGCATTTACATCCGTGGTAATAGGACCGTTCCTTTGCCACGCCAGAAGGAGGATTTGTTTTTATGCAAGATGCATCGACCTTTGATATCAGCCAGACGGTCATGGCCACCCTGGAGATCGAGATCGTGGAATATACCAGGGAGCGGGTGGTAGCCACCATGCCGGTGACTCCCCGGGTCCATCAGCCCTTTGGCATAATGCACGGAGGAGTGTCGTTGGTCATCGCCGAGACCGTGGCTTCTGCCGGGAGCTACCAGTTTGTCGACCGGGAAAAACAACGGGCAGTCGGTCTGGAGATAAACGCCAACCACATCCGTAGTGTAAGCAGCGGCATGGTCAAAGCCATCGGAGTGCCTATTCATGTGGGGCGCACCACTATCGTCTGGGATATAAAAATCTATAATGAGGACGAAAAGCTGGTCTGCGTGTCCCGCTGTACTATGGCGGTTATCGACGTAAAGTGAGCACTGTTATCATTATCATTTGACCGGTTATGCTCAGGCTGGCTTGTCATTGCTGCGAAAACGGGGTAAAATTGCCGCGCTGCGCTCGCAATGACACAAAATATTGCCGCCCCGATGCCCCAACGTGTCATTGTTATGAATACTTCTACTTTCGGGCCGCACTAAACTAAGGGTGGTGGTTATTAACACCCAAAAAATCTCAGGTTGAGAGAATATTGATTAGGCAGTCAATGAAACGGGAATTGACACA
>JAAYCK010000004.1 GCA_012729835.1 Syntrophomonadaceae bacterium | reverse complement strand
ACGGAAATGACACGTTGGGATTGCTTCACATATTATTAATGCCATTGTACATATAATCTGTGTCCATCTGTGTTCATCTGTGGCTAATTAAAAAATCCTTGCTGCACATCTTATATCAACTGCGAAGGATGAGCTAACTTGGTTGTAATAAGAAAAAATCCTTTATTATTATGTGCAGCTATGTTTTAATATTATCATAATATGCGTATATACGAATATGCTTAAGTGAGAATGTGGGGTATGCACATGCTGGAACAACTAGTAAAACAATTCAAGGCTCTTGGGGAACCGACCCGGTTAAAAATCATTAAGCTCTTACAGGATAAGGAACTATGTGTTTGCGAACTGGAGGCCCTGCTGGAGATGAACCAGCCGCGTATTTCTCAGCATTTAAAAGTCTTGAAGGAGGCCGGGTTGGTCAAAGAGCGCAAGATCAAGCAGTGGTCATATGTTTCGTTAAGTGCTCTTTTGGCTGACGGCAAGCTAAGTGCTTTCGAACACTTCATGGACAGTTCCCTGGGTGACATAGAAGACCTGTCTGCAGAATGCCAGCGCCTGCAGGTCTGGGAAGAAGTCAACGCCATCAGCTGTTCAGAATGTGACTGCAAATAGGTATCGCTTAAGAGAAAAGGGGTTAATAATATGGCTTTTCAGAAGATAGATATGCAAGCACCCGCCTGCTGTGGTCCATCACCGATGCAGAATACTATCGCAGACGCTCACTTCATTACCGGCAGATTAGCTGTAAATGGAGGGGAGGTGCCGCTGGTATCGACCCGGCTGAACTGGCGGGACCACTGGGGTACCTGGAAGGTGCGTTGGGACATCAACCGTATGAATTACCAGGTACAGCCCGGACTATACGGAGTAGGTAATCCGAAAGCGGATTCTCCTGTGCTGGTGAGCGCCAATTATAAAATGAGCTTCGATTACCTGCGACGGGAACTGGGCGGAATTGATGCCTGGATCCTGGTTATCGACACCAAGGGGGTCAATGTATGGTGTGCTGCCGGCAAGGGAACCTTTGGCACCGAGGAGATCGTCAATCGGATCGCGCAGGTCAACCTAGCCGGGATAGTAAACCACAAGACGATCATCGTTCCTCAGCTGGGTGCTCCTGGCGTATCCGCCCATCAGGTAAAAGGGCGATCCGGCTTCAGGGTAGTCTATGGACCGGTAAGGGCAGCCGACCTTCCAGTTTTTATAAAGTCAGGGATGAAGGCGACGCCGGCTATGCGCAAGGTGAATTTTAATCTGATTGATCGCCTGGTACTGGCCCCGGTCGAAGTGGTCGGGGTCATCAGGCCCATGTCTATTGCCGCTTTGATTTTGCTTACGCTTCAGGTAGCGGGATTAATGACGGTTTCCTGGGCTATGGTTTATCCTTACCTGGGTGCCATTGTGGCAGGGACGGTAGGTTTTCCTCTTCTGCTTCCCATCATACCGGGCCGATCCTTTGCCTGGAAAGGCTGGTTACTGGGTGCGCTCTGGGCCTTGTCGGTTATCTGGTTTAAGGGATGGCAGTGGGACACCTGGCATAGTATCCTGCAGGCACTTGGTTACCTGGGTATTCTTCCGGCTATATCCGCGTATCTGGCACTTAATTTCACCGGCGCGTCGACCTATACATCTCTGTCCGGGGTACAGAAGGAAATGAAAACTGCCCTGCCGGCTATGGCGATAGTGTTGTGCGTAGGTATTGCCGCCTTGGGAGTTGGATTCTTTGTCAAATAGAACGATTAATTGGGAGGAATAGATTATGAAGCTGAAGTATCTGAAGAATGTTGCCACCCTTAACTTGGATTCTGATAAATGTACTTCCTGCGGTATCTGTCTCGATGTTTGCCCCCGTGAGGTGCTGGTTGAAAAGGAGAGCAGGGTAGTGATACAGGATCGCGATGCCTGCATCGAATGCGGAGCCTGTGCGCTCAATTGTCCTTTTGCAGCGATCACCGTACGGGCCGGAGTGGGCTGCGCGTCTGCCCTTATCAAAGCGGGTTTGACGGGAGGAGAAGCAACCTGCGGCTGCGGCGATGGCGGTTGCTGCTAAGTCACCTGTCGCAATTGACTAATGATGTGCAACAAGTCATAATTTTGAATTTTAAATTTTGAATTATGAATTAATGTGGAAATGCTTCGCATT
>JAAYCK010000045.1 GCA_012729835.1 Syntrophomonadaceae bacterium | reverse complement strand
TTGACTCAAATGTAAGAGTAGAAGTTATTGGGATGGTGTCGCCATGAAGATTAAGAAGTACATAGCCAAGGATTATCAGACCGCATTAAAACAAGCTAAAGAAGAAATGGGGCGTGATGCCATCATTTTACAGAGCCGCCAGGTCAAGCGGCGTGGACTGCTTAGCTTCTTTTACGCTCCTCAGGTTGAGATCACGGTGGCGGCTGACAATGCATTGCAGGTACATACCGATCGCATGAGAAAGTCGCCGGCGTCGACACCGGCACCAGCCAAGACAGATTCGCTGATTACAGCTCAGACCAATACTGCAGTGGCTAGCAGGGATGATGAATTACTGAGCGAACTGCAGAATATGAAAGGTCTGATTGAAGATATCAAATCCAGTATGTACGAACTGGAGCAGATTGGGGGTCTACCTGAGCAGTTGCAGGCACTCTATGAGATACTGGTGAATAACCATGTAGATAGGGAGATTGCGCTTAATATAGTATCCAATCTTTCCTCCCGTTTATCGGAGAGTGGTCTGGAGGGGTACAACCAAGCCCGCGAATTGTGTTTGCTGGCTTTGCAGGAATATTTCTGTGAAGTGCAGCCGATAGAGGTAGCGCCTGATAAGAAGGGAACTCTTGTATTCATGGTAGGACCTACCGGGGTAGGCAAAACCACTACCATTGCCAAATTAGCTGCCAACATGGCGTTTACGGAAGGCAAGGATGTAGCCATGGTTACCCTCGATACCTACCGGATTTCTGCAGCAGAACAATTGAGAACCTTTGCCGAGATAATCGGTATACCAATCAGTGTAGTATTTGATAACACTGATCTGGGAACGGCTATCGAGGAATATAAAGAAAAGGACCTGATCTTTGTAGATACTGCCGGTCGCAGCCCCAATAACCAGGAGCAGATTGAAGAATTGCGAGGTTATATAGATACTGCCCATCCTGATGAGACCATTCTGGTACTCAGTGTCACTACCGAAAGCAGCGATCTTCTACATATTTATCAGCAATTCGAAAAGGTTGGTATCGATAAGGTTATCTTTACCAAACTCGATGAGACCTATCACTACGGAACTATTCTCAATACAATTCATGAAATTAAAAAACCCATTGCCTATTTCACCACGGGTCAGAATGTACCTGACGATATAGAGGTGCCTGATTCCAACAAGATGGCTCGTTTATTGCTGAGAAGGGATGGGACGTTATCATGAATGATCAGGCCGAACGTCTGAGGGAAATTGCCCTCAATGTAAAACAGCAAATCGAGACCGAAATCCGTCAAGAACTAAAAGTAACAAGGGTGATTGTGGTAAGCAGCGGTAAAGGGGGAGTGGGTAAAAGCACTCTGGCACTTAATGTTTCGATTAACCTTTGTATACGCGGACAACGGGTTCTATTGATGGATGCTGACATGGGTATGGCCAATATCGATATAATGCTGGGACTGGTACCTAAGTACAATATCCAGCATGTTGTCCAGGGGAAAAAGGGGTTAAAGGATATAATCATCGAAGGACCTGAAGGCCTCAGCATAATTCCGGGAAGCTCTGGCATGGTTGAATTGGCTAATCTCTCCAGCAGTGAGTTACAAAAGATCATGGTTGAGCTGGGGAAACTTGATGGTGAATATGACTACCTGGTAATCGACACCGGTGCAGGGATTTCGAGAAATGTCCTGACCTTTTTACTGGCGGCCGATGATGTAGTTATTATTACTACCCCGGAACCTCCAGCTTTAACCGATGCGTATGGAGTAGTAAAGGCCATTGCCCGAGAATCCGGCGGCAAGAACCTCTATTTGGTTGTAAACCGAGTAAACGACAATGCTGAAGGTATTATGGTTGCAGATAAGTTCAGATTGGTTTGCTCAAAGTTCCTGGATCTTGAAATGAAGATTCTGGGTCATGTAGTCAATGACCCACTGGTAGGAGAAGGTATCAGAAGTCAACAGGCATTTAGCCGTATGTTTCCCTATAATGTTGCTGCCAAGAATATAAATGATATTGCCGGCAACCTTATAAGTGCAAATCCCCGGACTGGCATCCCCAGTGAAGGTTCCAGCGGAGGAATCAGGAAGTTTTTCAGGAAGATAGTAGACTTGGTGAAATAGCAATTCCTTGGAGGCAATATGAAACCTGAAGATATTAAAATAAATCAATTACTGGAAATAGAGATGGAAGGCGAAAAAGCCCGCTTGGCCAGCCGAGTAGAAGAGATAAAAGACGATTACTTTTTCATCTCGATGCCAATGAAAAAGGGAGCACTGGTGCCCCTGTGGCCAGGACAGGAAATCAAGCTGGTCTTTCGTGATAAACACAGCAGTGTAGGAGGGGTTTCCAGGGTGGTAAGCCGTCGTCGGGAGCCTCTGCCACACCTGATAGTCACCCGACCGCAAAAACTGGTCCCTATTAATCAGAAACGAGAGTTTGTCAGATTGCCAGTCAGTTTGCATGTCCGGTTCAAGGCAGTAAAACAGGACCCTCAAGTCAAACCGGATGAGGCACCGGAAATCCAGGAAGGCATGACCATCGATCTCAGTGCCGGCGGGCTGCTGTTAACCACCAAAGCACTCCTGGAGGCTGGTCAGTTGCTTGAATTGAAGGTGGAACTATCTGAAAATGAGTCGATTTACTGCAAGGCTAGTGTTGTGCGGGTTTTCCCCCGCAAACACCAGAATGAAGACTGGAAGGTCGCCATTATTTTTGAAGATATCAAAGAAAGGCAGAGAGATCGCATTTTTAAGTTCATCTTTGATAAACAGCGGGAATGGATCAAGAAGGGTCTGTAGTAATTAACAGTTTAGTTGCCATAGAGGGGGGATGAGCTAATGACCAAGACCAGGGTATTGGTAGTTGATGATTCGGCTTTTATGCGAACCGTGATTTCTGACATAATCAATCGGAGCGAAGACTTGATGGTAATAGCAACTGCTCGTGATGGCCTTGATGCATTAGCCAAAATCCATCACTTGGATCCTGATGTAGTTACCCTCGATATAGAAATGCCGCAATTGGATGGCTTGAGTGCACTGGAGAGGATAATGAAGGAACATCCAGTGCCCGTGGTTATGCTTTCCAGCCTCACCCAGAGCGGTGCGGAACAGACTTTGAAGGCTTTGCAGCTGGGAGCTGTTGATTTTATTGCTAAACCGGGCGGAAAGCTTTCTCCTGATATGACCAAGATTAAACAAGATATTTTGGAAAAAATCAGAATTGCAGCAGGAGCCAAGAAAAAACTGCAGAATTTAATTAGTAGTAGTATAACAGATACAAGAATAACAAGTACTGGTACAACCGGACCTAAAATTGTACCCAGGGGCGGCAAGCTCAATAATTTGGTTATGATAGGTACATCAACTGGTGGGCCAAAGGCCCTATATCAGGTTATACCTCGCTTTCCAGCTAGCATTAATGCTGGCATACTGGTGGTTCAACATATGCCTCCGGGATTTACCAAGTCACTGGCAGAGAGATTGGATACACTGTCGGAGATTAGGGTGAAGGAAGCAGAACATGGGGAAAAGATTCACCCTGGCACAGCCTATATAGCTCCCGGAGATTTTCATTTGAAAGTTAGTGCCCAATCCATAGGTGGCACAAAAGAGTTGACCATCAACCTGGACAAGTCACCTCCACGAGGTGCTCTGCGGCCTGCTGCAGATGTCCTACTAGAGTCAGTAGCTCAGGAATACTGGTCGCATATGGTATGTGTGATAATGACAGGTATGGGTCATGATGGTGCAGCGGCCCTGCCTGCGTTAAAACAAAAAGGTGCTCAGATAATTGCCGAAGATCAATCAACCTGCATAGTTTATGGCATGCCTAAAGCGGCGGTTGAAACAGGACTGGTAGACCGGGTGGTTCCGCTGCCAGAAATACACCGTGAAGTAATGAAGATGCTCTAAAGACTTTGGACGTGGTGAATAAGATGCCTTAGGAGTTGATTAGTATGAAGATGGACATGTCACAGTACCTTGATGTTTTCTTAGAGGAGAGCAAGGAGCATATCGGTAGCCTGAACCAGAAGCTGTTGGATCTCGAGAAGAACCCGAATGACATACCGGCACTTAATGAGATTTTTCGTGCTGCGCACACCTTAAAAGGGATGTCCTCCACTATGGGCTTCGATGACCTGGCAGATCTTACTCACCACATGGAGAATGTTCTGTCTGATCTTAAGGAAGGCCTGTTGCCAGTAAATTCGGGGGTTATTGACGTTATCTTTAAGTGTTTTGACCGTATTCAGATGATGGTCGATAAGATAGAGACGGAAGGTTCCGGAGAGGTAAACAACCGGGACCTGATTGTATTGTTGGAAGGTGTGAAGTCTGGCAACTTTGAAGCGGCCGCCGTATCAGAAGAAGAACTCATTGAAGTGCAGATCAGCGCCGAGGTGAAACCTGAAGAGCTCGCAGTACATGATACATTTGAATTTAACGAATATGATCTGACGGTGATCAAAGAGGCCGAAAGCCGAAATCTTAATGTTTACCATATAAAGATATCCATTGATGAACAATGTATGATGAAGGCAGTTAGAGCTTTCATGACATTCAAAGCTATAGAAGAAGACGGGGAAGTAATAAAATCGCTTCCTTCCGCCCAGGATCTTGACGAAGGACGTTTTGAAAACGACTTTGAGGTGCTGGTTATTAGCGCTTCCGAGCAGGATGAATTGAAACATAGACTCTCCGTTATCAGCGAAGTTAGGGTAGCGGAAATTGATAAGATAGATCCTGGTTCTATAACAACCAGCTCAAATCTGCCAACCCTCGTTGAAGTGAATGTGGAGGAGGTCAAGGGCATTCAGGCCGAAGCGGACGAATCCAAAAAGGCGACTGCTCACAAGGTTAAGCAAACGGTCAGAGTTGATATAGAGCGCCTGGATAATCTGATGAATCTGGTGGGGGAACTGGTCATGCATAAGGGCCGGTTGGAACAAATAGGTGCGACACGCAAAATTTCAGAACTGAATGAGACTATGGAGCAGATCGACCGTATTACTACCGATCTCCAGTCAGTGGTAATGAAAGTGAGAATGGTTCCCATAGAGCAAGTATTCAACCGCTTCCCCCGTATGGTTAGGGATCTGGCCAAGGAACTA
>JAAYCK010000044.1 GCA_012729835.1 Syntrophomonadaceae bacterium | reverse complement strand
GGGCGGATCCACTAATGGCGGAAACGGTGGGGGAACCAGCAGTTCTCCGGTCGATGTTACCTATGTGGTAGCGGGAACCTACGGACCGGAAGACGGCTCTCCGCTCATGACAGTCGATAATGTGACGATTAACGCCTCCGGAGTGACCCTGCGCAATACACTTGCCCGGGTAAATCTTACGGTGAACCAGCCCAATGCCATACTGCAGAACGTTTCTATCGGAGGAAATGCGATCTTGGGTCCGGGAATAGCTGAAGGAGATGTTGCTATGATAAACTGCTCAGTGGCTGGCAACACTCTGGCAGCAGGCGGCGGAGGCCACAGTATACACCTGGCCGGTTCGAGCTTTAATAGCTTTGTTGTCGATAAGGAAAACAATACCATTCGCATAGTGGCCGAGGGATCTACCTCGGTTACTACCCTGACTCTGAACTCCGGGGGGACCCTGGAGGAAAACGCTTTGACCGGAGCCGGCTTCTCCGATGTCATATTGGCCAGCGGGATACCTGCCAATGCCAGGGTCATCCTCAGCGGAGATTTCAGCAGCTTGACCGTCAATTCACCCAACCTGATGATCATGCTGGAATCTGGCAGTATCGGAGAGGTCAATATAGGAGCCGGTGCCGCCAACACGACGCTGAATCTGGCGGCGGGGACGACGGTAACTAGTCTGATCGCCAATGCTCCAGTAAGTATTATGGGAACCGGTAAGATTACGGTGGCAACCATCAATGTGAGCGGGGTGGTATTTGAACAGGTCCCCCTGGCCTGGACAATAAATGGTGCTTATGCTGTAGTAATAGCTGGGCAAACCTTTACTTCCAGCGGCACGGTCAGCCCTCTTTGCGATCTGACTGCTATTGCCACTCTGACCAATGTCAATATCAGCGGAACCAATGTATCGGGCGATCTGGCCAGTGTTGCTACTTTGCTTACGGTGATCCCGACGATCAGCCCCTATGCCAATTGGAAATTATACGCTGATGCGTCTTGCACTACGCCGATGATCGGTAATACCATGAATCTTACTTTAGCGACCACGGCCTATATCAAGGTCACAGCTCAGGATGGCGTTAGCAGTCAGGTATACACTCTAACAGTCAGTCGGGTGGCACCAGCGTCAAATGCATGCAATGTTCTGGCGATAGGTAATTTGAGTGGGACAATCATCAATGGTACAACTATCAGCGGCCAGGTATCCGGTTCGGATGCCATGTTTGATTTAGATCCTGTCGTAAGCGATGGAGCCAGCTGGGCGATTTACAGTGACGCCTTATGTAATGTGCCAGCGGCAAATCCCATTAACTTATACTACGGTTTGAATAAGGTATGGATCAAGGTAACTGCTGCCGACTCTACCACCCAGGTGTATGAGCTGCAGATCTACCGGCCCAGCAGCAATACCAGCGTGACCTGCCCGAGCGGTGCTTACACGGTGGGGGCTAATAATATAACGGCCGGGACCTCATCTATTACGACGAGTGTTTCGGTTGATACCTTCCTGAGTAAGCTGGTCAAGGACAGTGACGCAGCCTGGAAGGTAGTTGTACAGGGTACGGCTGTTATCGACCAAGCTTCTTTTGACAATGCCACGGGCAAGACTAACATTGCCAATCTAATGTTCGGTGATATGTTGGTGGTCAAAGCTGCTGACGGAACAGTCAATACCTACAATATCACAGTAATACTTGGTGATCCGATAGTGGGAGCAGGAGTGCAGCCACCACCGCCGGCCGGATTAAAAGCAACCTTTAACTGTCCGGGTTTTGTCTGGGGAAAATACAGATACTTCGCTTACGATTATGTTGATGACAGAAATGCCATCTGTGTCGTGGCTTTCGACAACGCCGGCAGCATAGTCGGGCAGTGGGAACGCTCACATGGGGCATCCAGGTATGTTACAGGATACTCTATAACAGTGAGCAATCAGACTATCAGCTTTTCCACCAACCGAGGCAATGGAATAAAAGTAAACTTTAACAACATCGTACTGCCCCAGCCTTAAGAAGCAATAATAAAAGGGAGGAAGCCGGGCTTCCTCCCTTTTGCGTCTATTGATTCTCAATCCTCGCGAAAGTTTGCCTTCAACAGCTGGATTTCCTCAGCGTATCCAGATAATTCATTGGGTGTTTCCAAATAGAAAGGCAGTCTTCTCAATCTGGGATGATTAATGATATTTATCATAGCCTCTAGCCCGATGGTGCCCTGACCGATACGGGCATGGCGATCTTTCCTGCTGTCCAGCGGATACACGCTGTCATTAAGATGAACCGCTTTAAGATGATTCAGTCCGATGGTCTTGTCGAAATCCTCCAGAACCCCATCCAGGTTATCCACGATATCATAGCCTGCACAGTATATGTGGCAGGTATCCATGCACACCCCCATCTTTTCTGGCAGTTCAATTCGGGAAAGTATACTTTTTATTTCGGAGAAGCTGGTGCCGATTTCGCTTCCCTTACCGGCCATACATTCCAGCAAGACAGTAGTGTTAAGTTCCTGCGTTAAGACCTCATTCAATATTTGTGCAATCAGGCCAATACCGGCTTCAATTCCTTGTCCCTGGTGACTTCCTGGATGGAAATTATATAAATTACCGGGCAGATACTCCATGCGGACAAGGTCGTCCTTCATTACCATTAGCGCAAATTCTCGCACCCGGGGATCACTTGAAGCGGGATTTAAGGTATAGGGGGCGTGTCCCAGGAGGGGAGCAAAGCCATTTTGGGCGGCCAGGGCAACCAGGGCAGCGGCATCAGCTTCGTCAATGGCTTTGGCTTTACTGCCGCGAGGGTTACGGGTGAAAAACTGAAAGGTATTGCCCCCCAGGCTTATAGCTTCCTTACCCATGTGCAGGTAACATTTGGAGGATGATAAATGACAGCCGATATTTAGCATATATAACTACCTCTCTAGTACATCATTGGTTTATAAATAGATTTCCCCAATGGGACCTCTATCTAACACTTCATTTCTGCGTTCAGGAAGCAAATACCTTCATATGCAGGAATGGTAATGCTTTATTACTTAAGCATTGACTTGCCGTGCAAATAAACGTATTATTGTAATTACTAAGTTACTAATATACTAGATTAGTAATTAGGAAATATATTGATAGGAGATATAAGTATGAAAATACCTACCATACTTAAGCACAAGCCGGTCATAGTAGTGGAGAACTATGAGAATGTTGATGGACGCTATGCCTATAATTCTGATGCCAAGGGTTTATCCCTGGGATTGGCTCAATGGAATGATCGCGGCAAGGTGGATATATCAGCCAAGGTGTGGCGCTATACCGGCGAAAAGTGGTCCAGGCAGTCAGAAGAACTGCCTCTGCACCGTGTGTTGGATCTGGCCATCCTGCTATGCAGGGCCAAACAGCATTTTGCAGAGGCTTACCGCTATGAAAAACTATATGATCCGGATAAGCCGGTAATTGATCGGGTAGGACTCCAGGGAGATGCTATGACGGTCGCGATATGCACCGATAATGACAGGATCGATGAGGATGTAAAGCTTTTCCGTCAGGCCTTGAGCAATGATGATGAACTGCTCGGTGAGCGCTTGCACACGCTGGCCAGAGTATTAAAGGAAATGGGATATTGAAGATGGACCGAAAAAAAGAGTTAAAGGAACAGTATAAACAAATGAAACCTCAGATGGGGGTTTTTATTATCCGCTCTCGATCGTGCCAGCGATGTTGTATTGAAACTGCCCGGGATCTCAAAGGAGTGATGAACGGCACCGTTGCTAAATTAAAGGGAGGGGGTCATTTGCTCAACCGCAGGCTGCAGGAGGCCTGGAACGAAAACGGGGCAGAGGATTTTGTTATTGAGATACTTGAGACCATGGAATACCACAGCGAGGATCCTCAATACGACTATAGCGAAGACCTGGCTTTACTGAAAATGATTTGGCAGGACAGGTTCCGCGAAGAAGGTTGGGAGTTTTATTAGAAAACGGGGCGTCGATGCGCCCCGTTTTCGCCCTGTTCAGCCCAGGATCCAGCTATCATGGAATGCAATTCTATAGCCTGCTTATCTAATAGAATGAGCATAAGGCCGTTTGAAATAACAAGATATAGGAATACTCTTGGTTGGGGCTGGCATTGCATGAAAATATTCAGTACAATTTAACCTGTACAATTATATAGATTATTAAGGAGGGTATCCCATGTCAACGGCCAGGAATTTGCCCAGTGTTTACGAACCCGGGCAGGTGGAAGCAAAATGGTATGCATTTTGGAAAGAAAACAATTATTTTGCGCCCAGCAATGATCATAGTAAGAAGTCTTTTTCGATCGTGATGCCTCCGCCCAATGTAACGGGCTCGCTCCATCTGGGCCATGCTCTGGATAACACCTTGCAGGATATACTGACTCGCTGGCGCCGGATGCAGGGCTACAATACCTTATGGCTGCCCGGTACTGACCATGCCGGCATTGCCACCCAGGCCAAGGTAGAGGAGGCACTCAGCCAGGAGGGACTATCCAAGCATGATCTGGGTCGCGAAAAGTTTCTGGACCGGGTTTGGGAATGGAAGCGCTTATACGGTCAGAGAATAACTGATCAGCTGTCTTTGATGGGTTCCTCCTGTGATTGGTCCCGTGAACGCTTTACTATGGATGAGGGATGTTCCAAGGCAGTCCGTGAGGTCTTTGTCAATCTCTATAACAAAGGGCTGATCTATCAGGGAGACTACATTATCAATTGGTGTCCTCGCTGTAATACAGCTATATCAGATATTGAAGTCGAACACGAGGATAGCGACGGCCATCTTTGGCACATTAAATACCCGGTTGATGGCAGTGATGATTTCGTGGTGGTGGCTACTACCCGTCCGGAAACTATGCTGGGCGACACCGGGGTGGCAGTTCATCCGGATGATGAGCGTTACCAGCATTTGATCGGGAAAAACGTATTACTGCCCTTGATGAATCGACTGATACCGATATTCGCTGACGACTATGTCGACCGTGAATTTGGCACGGGAGCTGTGAAAGTCACCCCCGCTCATGATCCCAATGATTTTGAGATGGGACTCCGGCATGGGCTGGAACAGTTGGCGGTGATGGATAGCCAGGCGGTCATGAATGATAATGCCGGTCCATACCAGGGCTTGGAACGCTACGAATGCCGCCGGCGAGTAGTGGCTGATCTGGAAGCTCAGGGCTGCTTGGTCAAGGTGGATGACCA
Source organism: Syntrophomonadaceae bacterium (assembly GCA_012729835.1). Taxonomy (GTDB): domain Bacteria; phylum Bacillota; class Syntrophomonadia; order Syntrophomonadales; family Syntrophomonadaceae; genus Syntrophomonas_A. The sequence goes on along the minus strand of JAAYCK010000044.1, from coordinate 30,004 downwards.
CCGCCACGCTGTGGGTCATTGCCAGCGTTGTGATACGGTCATTGAGCCTCTGATATCCAAACAATGGTTTGTACGGATGAAGCCGCTGGCCCAACCGGCCATGGAGAAGGTTCTGTCCGGTGAGATCCGTTTCGTACCCGAACGCTTTACCAAGATATATATCAATTGGATGGAGAACATCCGGGATTGGTGTATCTCCCGGCAATTATGGTGGGGACACCGTATCCCGGTTTGGTATTGTCAGAATTGCGGAGAGGTTATCTGCGCCAAGATCGACCCAGATCACTGTTCTAAATGTGAATCCAGTGATCTGATTCAGGATGAAGATGTTTTAGATACCTGGTTTTCCAGTGCCCTTTGGCCCTTTTCCACCCTGGGCTGGCCGGCTGCTAGCGATGATATGAAGCATTTCTATCCCACCAGTGTTCTGGTCACCGGTCGCGACATAATCTTCTTCTGGGTAGCCCGTATGATATTTTCTGGCATCGAACATACCGGACAGGTGCCGTTTTACGACGTAAACATTCACGGCTTGATCATGGATGGGCAGGGACGCAAGATGAGCAAGTCCCTGGGCAACGGTATAGATCCTATCGAGGTTATTGAAAAGTACGGAGCCGACACCTTGCGGTTTTCGCTGATAACCGGAGTGACGCCAGGAAACGATGTGCGTTTCCATTGGGACAAGGTGGAGAACACCCGCAACTTTGCTAATAAGATCTGGAATGCTTCGCGTTTTGTCTTGATGAATCTGGCTGACTACCAGCAGACTCAGATAGAAGACAATGAGTTGACTTTGGCTGATCGATGGATGCTCGCCAGGCTCAACCTAAAAAAAGAAGAGATAACCAATCTGTTGGAGAGATATGATCTGGGCGAAGCGGCCAAAAACATGTATGACTTTATCTGGGATGAATTCTGCGACTGGTATATAGAACTGGCCAAGCCACGATTGAATTCGGGAATTGCTCGGGAGCGTATGGTAATACAAAATATGCTCTATCGGGTGCTGAACGATATTCTCTTGCTGCTCCATCCCTTTATGCCCTTTATCACCGAAGAGATATACCAATACCTGCCCGGGCACCATGAGACTATCATGCAGGAGCCCTGGCCGGTCAAGAATGAAAAAGAGGTTTCCCTGCAGGCGATAGAACAGATGGGGCAGATCATGGGAATAATTCGGGCTCTGCGAAATATACGCTCAGAATTTGGTATAAATCCAGGTGCTCCACTCAAGGCCATCTTATTAATTAGTGATAATGCTGGGCGCGAATTGGTTTCAGCCAACCAGCACTATATAAAACAGATGGCCGGGGTGCGTGAACTGGAGATAATGGCTGCCCTGGCTAATAAGCCTACCCAGGCCTTGACCGCATTGACCTCCGGTGCTGAGATCTATGTTCCGCTGGAGGGGGTCATAGATCTGGAAAAAGAAACGGCCCGCCTTGAAAAGGAATTGAAGGGGGCGCAGACCGAGCTAGAAAAGGCAGAGGCCAAGCTTAATAATGATAGTTTCCTGGCACGGGCGCCCCAAGCAGTCATTGATAAGGAAAAGGCCAAAGCGGAAGAGGCTCGTTTAAAGAAAGAGGGTTTATTGCAACGCTTGGAGATTTTGAAAAAGGGATAAGCGATGCCCTGGCCAGTATGAGCAAACCAGGGGTAATCATACCAGGACTGGAACGCATCAGCAATCTGCTGGAGATGATGGGCCATCCGGAAGCGGGCTTGAGATATATCCATATAGCCGGGACCAATGGCAAGGGTTCTACTGGACTAATTATTGCCAGTATTCTGCAAGAGTCCGGCTACAAGGTAGGAACCTATAGTTCGCCCCATCTGCATAGCTATAGAGAGAGGTTTTGCATTAATGGCGAGCCCATAGCGGCTGAGGCGCTTTCGAAGCTGTTTTTCAAGATAGCGGATCATGTCAGAAAGATGAGTGAGCAGGGACTGGAATCTCCTAGTGAATTCGAGATCCTGACTGCTGTGGCTTTTCAATATTTCCACGACCAGAAGCCTGATTTTGTTATTCTGGAAGTAGGCATGGGGGGGAGCTTTGATACCACCAATGTGATAGATCCACTGATATCGGTTATCACTGGCATAGACTATGACCATACTGCTTATCTGGGGGAGACCCTGGCCGAGATTGCGGCTAATAAGGCCGGGATCATCAAACCAGGGCGGCCGGTGGTAGTTGGCCCGATGGATGAGAGCGCCCTCACTGTGATCACTTCTCGGGCAGTCGATTTGCAGGCTCCATTATATTCATCCGGCCTGGTTGAGATTGACAATAAGCCAGCAACTGGGCTGCAGGCTCAAAAAGTTGATATCAGATATGGCGAGGATAAAATAGGTGATGTCTTGTTTTCGCTGGCGGGAGGGCATCAGTTATCTAATCTGGCCGCAGCCTTAACTACTCTGATTATTATGCAGGATGAATTGTCTACGCCGCTCGGTTTTAAGCCTATATCCAATGGAGAAGAAATGAAACGACATGGTTTGGCGGGGATGGAACCTGCGCTGCGTAAGGGTCTGGCCCATTTACATCATCCGGGGCGTTTGGAGATTCTAAGTGAACAACCGCTGGTCATAGTAGATGCGGCCCATAATCCCCAGGGGACCAGAGCATTGGCCCAATCGCTGCAAGTAATGCTGCCGAAAAAAAAGCATGTGCTGGTTTGTGGCTGGCTGAACGACAAGGATGTTATTCATTCGCTGTTGCCGCTGGGGGAGAACACCAGGCTTTGTATAGTTACCAGACCGGAAGGGGCGCGTGGGACAGGGTGGCAGCGGGTAGCCCGGATTTGGGAGGTAACTTTTCCGAATATAAGCTGCCTGATGGAGGAAAATATTAATAAGGCAGTAGACCTTGGTCTGCAATTGTTGCAGGAAGATGAGTACCTGCTGATCACCGGGTCATTTTATATACTTGATCGAGCCCGGTCACACCTTCTAGAAATGATAGACAAGTTAAGTATATGTTAACGAATTGATAACAGATTCTTAACAACGCTTAAATGGTGATAAATTATAATGTATACACGGGTATTTATGTAAGGGAGGTATGAGAGTGGTCAGGCTGAAGCCACGTGATGATCGCTTTTTCAAGTATTTCGAACAATTAGCAGAGGCCATTTGTGAAGCTACCGATATTTTAAAGGTTTTCCTCGAGAAGCAGACCGATACTACAGCTGACCTGGAGAAGATCAATGAGGTCGAAGAACGCGGAGACAATATTCTGGCCAGTGTAATGGACCGTATCAATGCGTCCTTCGTTACCCCTTTTGATCGTGAGGATATACTGATGCTGGCCCGGGAACTCAACAATGTATTGGACCATATCCAAGGCACCATGGAGAAAATCGTTATATTCAAGGTTGGTTCGCCCAAGGATATGTATGTACTTAAACTGGTCAAGACTTTGGAAGATGCTTCTGCCGAGATAAAGCTGGCAGTTTCAAAGTTGCCGCATGTCAGGCAAAACAGTTTGGATATTATTGAATCCTGTGAGAAGATCCGTTCATATGAACACGAGGGGGATTACCTGTATCGAGCAGGAATCGCCCTTCTTTTTGAGAAAACAGAGAATGTTATCGATATCATCAAGTGGAAGGAAATCTATGAGCACTTGGAGACCACACTTGATTATTGCGAGAACGTCAGCAACATTATTAAGGGAGTAGCAGTCAAGTATGTTTAGTATCGCTCTGGTTATTCTGGTTGTGTTGCTGGCCTTATGCTTCGATTTTGTTAACGGCTTCAACGATACTGCCAATGCCATTGCTACTTCAGTTTCGACCAAAGCCCTGTCCCCTCGTAATGCCATTATCATAGCCGCAACCCTGAACTTTTCCGGGGCTCTGGCTGGGACTGCTGTTGCTGCTACAATCGGCAAGAGCATCGTATCCCCCGATAATGTGACCGGACTAGTATTATGCTGTGCTCTGATCGGTGCCATCACCTGGAATCTCATTACCTGGCGCTTTGGGATACCCAGCAGTTCCTCTCATGCTCTGATTGGTGGTCTGGTTGGAGGGGTCATCGCGGGATTCGGATATGAAGCGGTTTTGTGGCATGGGTTTACTAGAATATTTGCTGGATTAGTCATATCACCCATAGTATCATTAACCGCCGGCAGTCTGGTTATGACCCTGCTTTTTTGGCTCTTTCGTGGAGCGTCCCCTACTCGAACAAATAGTTCATTTCGCAGGCTGCAAATAGTCTCGGCTTGTATGGCCGCTTTTGCCCATGGTTCCAATGATGCGCAAAAATCCATGGGAATTATTACTATGGCCCTGATGGCTGGTAATGTAATCAATGTGTTTGAAGTGCCCTTATGGGTAAAGATGGCCTGTGCAGCTGCAATGGCATTTGGCACTGCGATTGGCGGCTGGAGGATAATCCGAACCATGGGGGGCAAGATTTTTCGTATCGAGCCTATCAATGGGTTTGCCGCTGATTTCACATCATCGCTGGTTATCTTTATGGCCAGTCATATCGGAGCCCCGGTCAGTACGACCCATGTGGTCTCTTCATCTATTATGGGAGTTGGCGCCGCCAAACGTTTGAAAGGTGTTCGCTGGAACATAGCCCGGCAGATAGTGGCGGCCTGGATTATCACCATCCCGTCTTCCGCTCTGGTTGCGATTCTTGTTTACAAGGTCGTGGCAATCTTAGTATAATAAGGCATGTTAAATATCTTTCCAAGTCTTGCCTGTCTTGTTTTAATCGGACAGGCTTATATTGATTTCCTGTAAGGGAGTGAGAACTTGAAGGCCTATAAGATACCGGAAGCTACCGTTATGCGACTGTCCATATACTCCAGATTCCTGCATCAGCTCATGCTGGAGGGGAGCGAAACGGTGTCGTCCGGCGAAATCGCAGAGGGTGTAGGCGTGAGTTCTGCTCAGGTCAGAAAGGACCTGGCCTATTTTGGTGAATTTGGTACACGCGGGGTAGGGTACAAGGTTGATGAGCTTTATGGTTATATAATGAAGATACTGGGCCTGGATCGTCAGTGGAATGCCATAATAATCGGAGCCGGCAAGCTGGGGTCAGCACTGGCTCTATATCAAGGGTTTGCCGACCGCGGGTTCAATATAAAGGCGGTTTTGGATATCAATCCGCAGATCATCGGTGCCAGATTAGATGGGATCGAAGTAGAAGCATTGGGCAAGTTGGCAGAACGCGTCAAGGAGCAGGCGATAAATATCGGGGTAATCACTGTCCCCGCATCGGTAGCCCAAGAGGTTACTGACCAGTTGATACAAGCCGGAGTAAAAGCCATATTGAATTTCTCGCCCCGGATTCTTAAGGTGCCTCAGGATGTAGTTCTCAGGAATGTAGATTTGTCGGTGAATTTGGAAGTGTTGAGTTTTAATCTGGCATTAAATCACCGGTAAAGAGTATTTGAGGAATCAAGGGACGTAATCAGTCATACCGAAAAGGTATCATTGGTTACGTCCCTTAGCACTTGTACTGCTTGTGTTTGTAGTATTGTAATGCTAAACTTTTAGGGAAATCATATGTTCGGAGGCAATCGTGAAGAATATTTCTCGTGATTATCCTGGATGGCAGCTGCTAGTCCTCTTGCTGGTGCTGGGAGGCATCATCGGTTCCTATCTTGGTCAGGTCTTGACTAAACTATGGCCGGTTCTAGGGATGCTGGGCAAAGCCCAAAGTATTGGGGTACCCAGATTTACTATCGATTTGAATGTTTTCACCTTTACTTTTGGGTTTATGATGCATATCAGTTTTTTTACCTTGCTGGGCTTTATACTAGCCTATCTCATCTATCGCCGTATGTAAGCACCCGACATGAGAAAGAATATATAATCATTATCCGTAACTAAGGTATGGCGGGGGTACGGGCACCCGCAGGAGATTTTTGAACAGATAACGAGGATATGGACTTGAAAAAGGTTATATTAGCATCTGCATCACCAAGACGTGCCACGCTCCTCTACAACCTGGGCTTAAATTTTACGATTGTTCCTGCCGCTATTGACGAGAGTATCCTGCCGCATGAAAAACCGGTTGATGCAGTCATGAGAATTGCGGCAGCCAAAGCTGAAGCTGCTGGCAGCAAAAATCCCGATGCTATCGTGATAGCTGCGGACACGGTGGTAGTATGTAAAGGCCAGATACTGGGCAAACCAGTGGATGATCGAGAAGCATTTATGATGTTGTCTACCCTAAGCGGAGATGTGCATGAGGTCATAACCGGCCTCTGTGTATTGGATTCAACCAGCGGAATGCGGGATATAGATTTTGAGAAGACCCTGGTTCGTTTTCGCGAGCTAGATAAAGAAGAGATCGAAGCCTACATCGCCAGTGGCGAACCGCAGGACAAAGCGGGTGCATATGGCATTCAAGGCCGCGCCGCTATCTTTGTGGCCGGTCTGGAAGGTTGTTATTACAATGTAGTAGGACTGCCTTTGAGCCGCCTATACATGATGTTGAAGAGGCAGGGACTGTGTTTGTTGGAGAGTGGTATTGGTGAGCGAATACAAAATAGGCATCAAGGACCTGCCTGAAACCATGAGGCCGCGGGAAAAGCTGATAGAACAGGGTGAAGCAAGTTTGGATGATTCTGAATTGTTAGGCATCCTATTGGGCAGCGGCAATCGGCAGGAGAATGCTGTAGACCTTGGCAAACGCCTGCTGAGAGATCACGACAACAACCTGCGTTACTTCATGAACGCCAGCATTGAAGAACTGATGAATAACAAGGGTATCGGCCCGGCCAAAGCAGTTTCAATCAAGGCTGCGATTGAATTAGGTCGCCGGGTATTGACCAAACAGGCAGCCAAAAGGCAGATTAAGTCTCCGGAAGACGTATTTAATGCGGTTCGCGAAATGGCTGCTGATGATATGCGATTTTATGACCGGGAGCATTTCCGAGCCATGTATTTGGATCGTAAGGGTGGCCTGCTGGCGGTAGATGAGATATCGATAGGCGGACTCTCCAGTTCCATAGCTCATCCGCGCGAGGTATTCAAGACTGCGGTGAAGCGAAGTGCCGCTTCGGTGATATTGATCCATAATCATCCTAGCGGGGATCCTTCACCAAGCGCGGAAGATATTGAGCTGACCCGGCGCATGATTGAAGCGGGTAATATAATGGGTATCGAGGTTTTAGACCATATAATAATCGGGGAAAACAACCAGTATAGCCTAAAAGGCCGAGGATTAATATAGGATAAGGAGGAACAGTGGTGTTTGGAAAGGATTTGGGCATAGATCTGGGAACTGCCAATACACTGGTACACATTAAAGGCCGGGGCGTAGTTCTCACTGAGCCATCGGTAGTAGCAATCCAGAGTAATAATGGTCGGGTCCTGGCTGTTGGAGATGAGGCAAAACAAATGATAGGTCGGACCCCCGGCAACATAGTGGCTATCCGCCCGATGAAAGATGGAGTCATAGCTGATTTCGATGTAACTCAGGCCATGATCAAGTATTTCATCAACAAAGTCTTAGGACAACGCACGCCTTTTGCTCGTCCGCGGGTGATCATCAGCATCCCTACCGGCTGCACAACAGTTGAGGAAAGAGCTGTACGCGAAGCAGCATTGGCTGGCGGGGCCAAGGAAGCCTATCTGATTGAGGAACCCATGGCAGCAGCCATCGGAGCTGGACTGCCGGTCTATGAACCTACCGGCAATCTGATCGTCGATATCGGTGGCGGGACCACCGAAGTCGCGGTTATCTCTTTGGGGGGTATTGTAACTGCGAAATCTGTCCGTGTGGCTGGAGACAAGATGGATGATGCCATATTAGCGCATCTTAAGAGAAATTACAGCCTGTTGATAGGGGAACGGACTGCTGAGGATATCAAGATATCCATAGGGTCAGCCATGTGGGAAGGCCCCGAGGAGTATTATGAGGTCAAGGGTCGGGACCTGGTAACCGGCCTACCCAAGACCATCCGGATATCTTCGTTGGAGATCCAGCAGGCTTTGAAGGAAACCGTCGACCAAATCATCGAAGGAATCAAGGTGTGCCTGGAGAAAACGCCTCCGGAACTTGCCTCGGACATTATAGACCGCGGGATCGTCATGGCCGGCGGAGGAGCACTGCTCAAAGGGCTGGATAAGTTAATCAGCCGCGAAACCCAAATACCGGTCTACCCTTGTGAAGAACCCTTGCTGGCAGTTGCCAGGGGCACTGGACGGGTACTTGAAAATATTGAGGTCTTGAAGAAGGTACTGGTTCCCGCCAAGAAAAATGTATAGCCAGGTGAGGGAGTTTGTTTAAAATTCTTAGGAGCAGGTACTTTTGGCTGGTGCTGTTTGTAATAGTGCTATCTCTAATCATAATGAGCAAAACCTCCATTCACCGCGAAAACATTACCCTGCTTGAAAAAATCATAAGAGACAGTTATACCCCGCTGCAAAGCGGGGTTAGCGGCGTTAAATACAACTGGGATGGCTGGACTATTGCTTTTGCCAACAAGAAAAATCAAAGTCGAACCATCGAGTCGCTTAAAAAGCAGAACAACAACCTGGTTATGCAAAACCAGAAGCTATTAGAGTACAGGGCAGAAGCCCTGCGGTTGCGTAAAATACTGGCATTTGCCGAGCCTAAAAGAGATGAATACAATCTTATATCTGCCCGGGTGGTAGCCCGCAATTCACAAAACTGGTACAAATATCTGGTGATCGATCAGGGTCAGGAGGCAGGTGTGGTCAAGGATATGGCTGTGATTAGTCCCCAGGGCCTAGTGGGAAGGGTCGGCAGTGTAAGCCGGAACTCAGCACAAGTCATCCTGATAACCGACCGGGAGACAGCAGTTGGTGCTATTCTACAGAAAACCCGAGAAACCAGAGGTATAGTTGAAGGGCTGGGTAACAGCAGCCAATTGCGCATGGTCAACATACCGTATTACTCCAAAATAGAAAAAGGCAATATAGTTGTTACATCGGGGTTGTCTAAGGTTTACCCCAAGGGCATAGCCATAGGCAAGATAAGCAAGGTTACCAAAGAACCCAGTGGTTTGTTGCTGACTGCGCAGCTCAAACCGATGACCGACTTCGACAAACTTGAGGAAGTCCTGGTTATAAAAGACTATTTCCCGCCGGTAGAAGCACTGGAGGAAGATGCGGCAGATGGATAGGTATGTGCGGATTTTTATCCTGATTTTACTGCCATGGTTGGCAATATTTTTACAGTCGACTGTTTTCAGTACTTATAGTATAAAGGGTACGGTGCCGGATCTCGTCTTAATTTTTGTAGCTTTTTTTGCGCTGCTCAATAGGGTCCGGGAGGGTACAGTCTATGGGTTTCTATGTGGATTGTTAGAGGATCTGGTACTTGGCCGATTCATTGGCATGAACGCTTTGGCTAAGGGGTTGACCGCTTACATCCTGGGAAAACTCCAGGGTAATGTTTTTCAGGAAAATATATTAGTTGGTGCTTTTTGCGTATTCTTGGCTACCTGTATCAATGCCCTTTGTATATTTCTTATGAGTCTGGTGTTCCTGCCAGTGTTTCATGTGGACATGGGACTGGTTGCAGCGATAATATATCAGATTGTATATAATATCGCATTGGCGGTACCACTTTATCTGTGGTACTACGATTCGTCCAATTATGGGCGTTTGAGGCATTATGGGGAGTTCTAAATGAACACAAGTGACCTGAAATTTAGACTGAGAGCTTATAGTTATTTTGTGATCGCCTTGCTGGTTATACTGGGTTTACGCCTGGCTATGGTCCAGCTTTTTTTGAATGACGATTATCAGACCCAGGCCAAGGACAATCGAGTGCGGTTGGTACCTGTGAAGGCACCGCGTGGCGAGATATATGCCGCCGATGGCTCGGTTCTTGCTGCCAATGAACTGGTTTACACCCTCAGTCTGAGCTATCTGGACAAGGTTGATCGAACTGCATTGGTAGATAAGCTGGTGGTAATGCTGGCACCCTATTATCCTGATATCGATCGAAAAACCATCATGGACAAAATAGAATTACAGAAATTCAGACTGTTTGAGCCAGTGGTCGTTATGCGTGATATACCATGGGAATTGGTAGTGCAGCTAGAAGAAAAGCGTCAGGATTTTCCTGGCCTAGAGGTTTCGGTAGAACCTCTGCGCAATTATCCTGAAGGCGCTTTAGCCGGACATGCTTTGGGATACATCCATTCAATCAGTCAGGAAGAACTAAATGGCTCTGAGGCCTCCCGTTACAGCATTAACAGCCTTATAGGAAAAGCCGGTATCGAAAGGCAATATGAGAAAGAACTTCGCGGGACCAACGGAGCCAGGCAGGTGGAGGTCAATGTTAGCGGTCGTCCGGTCAGGCAATTGGTCACCTTGCAGTCGCACCCTGGTAACAATATTTATCTAACAATTGATACTAAACTGCAAAAGGTCATGGAAAAGAGTATGGCTGAAAATCTAGCCCGGCTGCAGGCACAAAACCCCAAGGCCAGGGTGGCTTCGGCAGTTGTTTTGAATGTTAAAACCGGTGAGGTCTTGGCTATGGCCAGCGCTCCTAATATATACCCTGATGACTGGAAGGGAAACTTAAAACCGGTACTAGCCAGTTATTATCTGCCAGATGGCAGCTATGATCCTTTGAATCCAGGAGCCTTGACCAATCGCGCTATTCAGACCACCTACCCACCAGGTTCAACCTTTAAAGGGATTACCGGTATGTCAGTTTTGGAAAAAGGCGGTATGGATCCGCAGGGCGATCTTGTCAACTGTGCTGGAGCCTACTGGATAGCCCCATATATAAAATGTACCGGCGTGCATGGTAATGTTAACTACTATCGCGCCATGGCCGTTTCCTGTAATACCTATTTTCAGGAAATGGGGAGACGTGCGGGCAAAGATGAGATTATTCACGTGGGCAAGCAGTTTGGATTGGGTTCCAATACCGGGATAGATCTGCCCTATGAAACAGCTGGTCTGCTGCCTACTCCAGAATGGAAGAAAGAAATTAGTTCAATAATGGTAGATAGTAAATACAAAAGGCTGTTCAAAGAGTTGGACCAGAAGTATGCTGCTCTTATAACCAATGCCAAGGACGAGGAAGAGAAGAGCAGGCTAATCCAAAACAAAGCTAATGAGAGGGCGATACTGCAGGCACAATATGACATCGATTATAATTTCGATACCCACTGGCAGCAGTTCGATACCTTTAATATGTCGATAGGTCAGGGATCTAACGAATTTACCGTTATCCAACTGGCTAATTATATCGCTACAATTGCTAATGGCGGTTATCTAATGCAGCCACATCTGGTCAAGAAAATAGTCACGCATGAGGGTAAAGTCCTTAAAGTAATCAAACCCCATATCATGAATCGTGCCGATGTTTCGATCAGTTCTTTGGCTGAAACCAGACGGGCCATGTTAGCAGTTACCCAACCTGGAGGAACTGCATATTCTCTATTCGGACACTTCCCGCCTGAGATCGGAGTAGGGGCTAAGACCGGAACTGCCGAGACGGGAAGAGCCGGAGATAATGCCCGCAAGGAATTCCATGGTGTATTTATTGCCTTTGCACCGGCGGATGATCCGGAAATAGCCTTTGCAGGCGTTGTGGAATATGGTTATAGTGGCGGTGGATCTGCAGGATATATTGCCAGGGATGTTTTCGAACAATATTTTGGTATTGTTGATCATATGGCTGCAATCAAGGCGGATGAAAAGAATGCGGGCGTAAAAAAGGGAGGCAGCGAAGCCCTTGCAGATAGCGATACCAGGTCTATGCAGGAACCTGGCACGGAAACCCAATCCAGATAGCAGATAATGTAATAATTTTTGGGTAGCTTTTTGACGTAAAACGGGAGAATTAGTGAATCATTCTCCTGTTTTTTGTTTTTTCTCAGAAGGAAAAAATTTCAAACAATAGAACATATAAACAATACCTCGAATGGTTTGGAATGGGGGGCAAACAGGTGGCTATTGCTACTACCAACAAAAGTGAGATTTACCTGAATATCGGCACCTTGCCGAGCTTTGCCGAATTGGAAGATGAATTGATGTATCAGTTGAGTAATCTTTCGAGCTACCCGCCAGGAACTCTGGTGAGAATCGACATAGGAGAGCAGCGACTTACCAGCAAACAGGTCAGGGAGGTAGAAGATATGCTCCTGGATCACGGCTTCTATCTACAGGATCTGATGTCCAACGGTCCACCCGAGTCGGAAGGAGATAAAGAAGCGGATGAGCACCCTTTTGACCACATGCCCTACTATAACGATACCGTAATGATATGTCGCCATCTTCGCTCCGGACAGAAGCTGTTCAGTGAGGGGAATGTTGTGATACTAGGGGATGTTAACCCCGGGGCGGAAGTCATCGCGGGCGGTAATATTCTTGTAATGGGTTCATTGAGAGGCCTGGTGCATGCAGGAGCCTTTGGCGATGAAACAGCAGTGGTCAGCGCATATCGAATGAATCCCACTCAATTGCGGATCGCTAACCACATAACTCGACCACCAGATGGCGAAAACGTAGATGTGAGCATACCGGAAGTGGCCAGAATCAGGACAGATAAGGTGGTTATTGAGAAGCTAAAATTATGAATGGAGGCTATATAATGAAAAGCAAAGTTATCGTCATTACCTCAGGAAAGGGCGGGGTGGGAAAAACCACCACCACGGCGAATTTGGGAACAGCTCTTGCCATGCTGAACCAGCGGGTGGTTATGATCGACACCGATATCGGGTTAAGGAATCTCGATGTGGTGTTGGGACTGGAAAATCGTATCGTATTCGATATTGTAGATGTAGTCAATGGCAATTGCAAACTTAATCAGGCCTTGATAAGGGACAAGCGCTTTGAAGGCCTGCACCTGCTGCCAGCTGCCCAAACCAAGGATAAAACCGCGGTTACTCCGCACCAAATGAAAAACCTTACTAACGAGCTGCGTAAGGATTTTGATGTCATTCTGGTTGATTGCCCGGCTGGGATTGAGCAGGGTTTTAGAAACGCGGTGGCCGGCGCCGATCAGGCCATAGTGGTTGCCACACCGGAGATATCTTCGGTTCGTGATGCTGACCGGATTATAGGATTGCTGGAAGCCAGCGGTCTAAAAAACAGTAATCTTATCATTAACCGCCTGCGCAGTAAGATGGTCAAGCGCGGGGATATGATGGATATTGACGATATACTGGATATTCTCTCCATTAGTTTGATTGGAGTGGTTCCCGAGGATGAGTCTATAGTTGTATCTACCAATCGCGGAGAGCCAGCAGTGCTGGAGAATGCCTCCAGGGCTGGAGGGGCGTATCGTAGAATTTCCCGCCGTTTAATGGGGGAAGAGTTGCCCATTATGGCTATGGAAGAAGAAAACACTGGAATCGTTGACCGTTTCAGGAAAATGCTGAAGCTGGCCAGGTAAGGGGGGATGACATGTTGTTAGATATCCTTACCAGATTGTTTATAAAAGATGCCATGAACAGTAAAGATATCGCCAGGGAACGTTTGCGTTTGGTGTTGGTGCATGATCGTTCATCAGTATCTCCTGAGGTATTGAATAACCTTAAGGAGGACTTAATTAAGGTCATCCGTCAGTACATGGATATTGATGAGGAAGCCTTGGCGGTAAACTTTGAGAACGACGACGAGTCAGTCGCTCTCGTCGCCAACATCCCGGTAAAAGGATTCCGCCGGGCGGTGTAGGGAAAGAGGAACGATTAATAGATGCAAATTTGTTATTAGTTCAAATGATCTATAGCCAATTACTGATCCGGGATAGGATCTGAGCTTTGACGAAGGGAGGGGATAGCCGGGAGTATAACGGGGGTATGAAAACGAAACAAGTTTCCGATGAGGATCACCTAAAAAGGGGCACAGTGCACGGTGCCCCTTTTTCCGTGGGCATCGATTACAATTTTAATCCCTAACCATTAAAAGCATCTTTCTGCAAAATCATATTAATCAGCGTTATCTGCGTCTATTGGTTCTTCTGGTTCCCTGTTTTTGCAAACTGGACACAGTCTTTAACCTGGCTTTATAATAAGCGGGGAGGGTAGGGGAATTGGAAATAAAGCGCCTGAAGTTTATTGATAAGAGTTTTGTGGGAACTTTGCTGATAATGCTGGTTTTTGGGCTGGTTGTCCTAGCCAGTGCCAGTTATGGTATTTCTGCAGATCGCTATTTTTATGTAAAGAAACAGATATTCACGATATTTATTGGGCTAGTGGCAATAGTTTTTATTCTGCAGTATGACTATAATAATCTGCGACGCTACAGTTGGTGGCTGTATGGTCTTTCCATATTCATGCTGCTACTGGTATTGATTGCCGGCGAAGAGATCCGGGGCACTACAGGCTGGATTAACCTGGGTCCGCTTCCTGCCGTACAGCCGGCGGAGTTTACTAAGATCCTGCTGATTATGTCTTTTGCCCATTTTCTTAACGAACGCAAAGGGGACCTGGATACCTGGAGCAAGATGATGCCCTGTTTTCTGTATATGGGTGTTCCGTTGGCGCTGATAATGGCGCAGCCGGATTTGGGTACCGCTCTGGTATACATCGCTGTTACTGCCGTCATGATGTTTGTCGCCGGGGCTAATCCGAAAATATTGGGATTGTTATTCGGAGGCGGACTCCTGTTGGTGGCTCTGGTATTGGTATTGCATTTTCAAATGGGTTTGCCTCTGCCCATGAAGGACTACCAGCTGAACCGTTTGGTCGTGTTTCTTGATCCGTATAATGACGGACAGGGCGGGCGAGGGGCAGGATGGAACATCATACAGTCCCTGGTAGCTATTGGGTCCGGGGGAATCTTTGGCAAGGGGCTTTTCCAGGGTACTCAGGTCCAGTTGAATTTCCTTCCTGAACACCATACCGATTTCATTTATGCTGTAATAGGTGAAGAATTAGGTTTCCTGGGAGCCGCTTTTGTTATTATGCTGTATGGCATTCTTATTGTCCGCGCTATTAGAATCAGTTACCAGTGTAAGGAATTCTATGGTACATTGATGGTGCTAGGAATCACCGCTATGTGGCTGTTTCACATCTTCGAGAGTATAGGTATGTCCATTGGGATGATGCCGATCACCGGCATACCTTTGCCCTTCCTTAGCTATGGCGGAAGCTCAATGCTGACCAATCTCATAGCTGTTGGGCTGATACTATGTGTAAACTTGCGGGGCAAGAAAATAGTATTCTAGTTCACGGGCAATAATAATGGTGAGGAGGTCGATCAAATGAGTGCCACAGAAAAGATGCAGGCATCCAATATGGCCAAGGAAGCCTTGATGCTTATACCTAATTTCATCAAACTCATGTATCGTCTGGTTCAGGATGATACGGTATCCAAGACAGACAAGGCGTTGCTCTTGGCTACCATCGTATACGTAGCTTCTCCGCTCGACTTTCTGCCTGATTTCATACCCTTCTTAGGCAAGGTCGACGATATTTTGCTGATTGCTCTGGTCCTGAAACGGCTTATGGACAGTGCGGGACGCGATCTCATGCTGCAATACTGGGATGGCAGTGATGATCTCCTCATACTGGTTGAAAAGATTGTGAACTTCTCCATGCTACTAGTGCCGCAGGGTATCTACGACAAACTGGTTAAGAAATCCGAAAAGGATTATACTGACGTCCAATTTAGTGTCAACGAAAAATAGTTGAGCATAAAAAAGCAGTGATTTGCGTCACTGCTTTTTTTATTACAGATATTTCTCGAATTAGAATCTGGCCAGGTTCTTCTGCAGGGTTTCTTTAGCTTCACGGACCATAGACTGGATCAACTCTTCACAGGTGGTTACTTCTTTTACCAAACCAACCGATTGACCTACCATGAAGGCGGCGGTATCGGTTTCGCCTGTTTTCCAGGCTTCTTTTGCCTTTTGGCCGGAAAGCAGCGGAATCAGTTCGGCCAGTCCGGAGCCCTGGGCTTCCAGTTCCAATACATGTTCCGCTAATTTATTCTTCAGGGCCCGTCCCTGCAGTCCTAGCGACTTGCAGATCAGGGTCGTTTCATTCTCCTGCCGCTGGATCAATTCGTCATAGATCTTGGGGTGAACATCACATTCCCGCGTGGCAATGAATCTCGTCGCCATTAATACTCCCTCAGCTCCCAGCGACATGGCTGCTGCCAGTCCCCGACCGTCGGCTATTCCTCCGGTGGCGATAACCGGGATATTGACTGTCTCCGCTATGCGCGGAAGCAGTACCATTAGTGTAACGTCATCATTCAAGGGATGACCGCCTTCTTCTATACCGGCTGCGATAACGGCATCGTAGCCATAGCGTTCAATATTCTTGGCATGGCGAACCGCGCCAACCTTGTGCATTACTTTGACCCCAGCTTTATGGAGCATGTCGAGGTATTTGACGGCGGGTTTGCCGGATACTTCTATCGCCGCCACCTTTTCTTCGGCGCATACCCGGAAGAAATCATCGTAAATAGCTTCAGTAAAACGCATGGAGGGAAGCAGAGTGATATTGATGCCAATCGGTTTGTTAGTCAGCTGTTTGGCCTTTTGTATAGCCTCGCGCAAGTCTTCGCCAGTGTCATAATTGCAGGCTGTAATGTTTCCCAGTGCTCCAGCATTGGATATGGCAGCGCATAATTCAGGAGTGGCCAGCCATAGCATACCTCCGCAGATTATCGGATATTCAATGCCAAATAATTCTGTGATCCTGGTCTTCATACCAAAACCTCCGCTTCGTGTTTTATCAGGCCTTAGTTATGATCTCGGGTAATTAACGGCCTTGTCTACATTATTACATACAAGTAATATCGATATCAATAAATTTATTCTAGCCAATTAATATTTTCTTGTGGGCAAAAGAGGCATAAAAACAGCTGATGATTGATATATTTTACCAGTATCATTATGTCAATCTCAAAAAGAGGTGATAAATATTGCTGGGGAGTTTTAAACTGCGCATGCTGGCCGTTATCGTGATTGCTGCCCTGAGTGGACTTGCTATGCAATCGGACAACCGTAGTCATAATCTAGTTGCTCCTGTTCTGCGGTATGTAATGCAGGACTATAACGTTCAGGAAAAACTGGCTTTTTATTGGGAAAACATGAGCGGTGCAGGCAAGGGTCAAGGAGAAGAAGTGCCGGCTTCAGGAGATATCATCCTGCAAAAACCCTGTACTGTTAATGGGATAGCCGAGAATTATGGGTGGTTTTGGAACGAAAGTCGGTCAAAGCAGGAGTTCAATCCTGGAATGGTCCTGAAAGTACGTAAAGGTACTCTGGTCCAACCGGTCATGAGCGGAAAGGTAGATGGTATCAGCAAAAAAGGTGATGGTAGACAAGTGACAATAGTTCACAATGACGGGCTGACATCTATCTATGGCGGACTGCAAGAGGTTCTGGTGGGTCAAGGGGAAGAGGTCAGGACCGAGGACGTGTTGGGTAAAACCGGCGAAAAACTCTATTTTGAACTGCAAAACGCTGAGGGACCGTTGAATCCGAAAAGCTTGTTTGCTGGTCCTTAAGATACCGGATGAATTCTGACTGGTTTGCACCAGGGGGAATAGTGCATGATAGTGGGAAGAGTAGCCGGGGTATGTATCCGGGTGAACCTGGTTTTCCTCTTGCTGGCTGCTCTGTATGTGGTTTTAGGGATGGGTCTGGAGGTCCTCATTATCGTGACATCCCTGGTTATCCATGAGATGGCCCATGCATTAGTGGCCAGGCTGCTGGGGGTCAAAGTCAGCGATATAGAGATACTGCCTTTTGGTGGTCAAGCTCGTATGGAGGATATTAATGGTTTAGAACCGGAAATCGAGATATATATAGCCCTGGCTGGACCGTTGGTGAGTCTCTCGCTGGCGGGCATGTGCTATTTTCTGCATATTTGGCCGACCCCGGCGGGTATATTCCTGATACGTTTGAATCTCGGTCTGGGGTTATTCAATCTGCTGCCAGCCCTGCCGCTCGACGGAGGCAGAATCATTAGGGCGGCATTTTCAGGGCATCTGGGCTTTAAACGAGCCACCAGTTACGCAGCATTACTGGGGCAGATCATCGGAGTTGGTATGGTCGGCACTGGAACTTGGCTTAGTCTTCGGGATATCAGTGCAATCAATTTGATCATATTAGGTATCTTGCTCTTGTGGGCAGCCCACCGTGAGAAATTATATCTGGCTTATGCATTTATGCGTTTTTTGATAAATAAAAAAGCAGAACTGGCCCGGACCGGTTTGCTGGAATCGCGCCAGGTAGTAGCCCGCCCTTCAACCCTTATTACCAGGATCCTGGATAACGCACAGCCGACCCATTATCTGATCGTAGTCGTAATGGATGAAAGAGATAGTGTAGTCGGGATGCTGGGTGAAGCCCATCTCATCGAAACCCTCCTCGAAACCGGCCCCCGCGCAACACTCCAGGACTGCTGATTAATGGACGCAGACAACGCAGATTTAATATGATTTACGCAGATTTCTTCGACTAGCCTCAAGGTAAAATGACTGGCAGGATTAAAGAACAATTTATTATGGTAGGATATGAACAAAGTAATTATGGTGTCATTAAACATCTAGTCTGTTAGAATAACGTATTAGGGTACTATCATTTTCAATAATTATATCTGCGTTCATCAATTTGAAATCTGCGTAAATCTGCGTTGAATTTGTATCCTTGGAGGTATTACTATGAAGGACAGGTTGTTCCGGGAGGTTTTGCCCCGGGTTTCCAAGCCTGCGCGTTATACGGGCGGTGAGGTCAACATGATAATAAAGGATTGGGATAAGGCGGACGTGAAGATGGTTTTTGCCTTTCCTGATGTTTATGAAATCGGTATGTCTCACATAGGTGGCAAGATACTGTACGGTTTAGTTAATGAACGCACCCCGCATCTAATGGAACGCTGTTTCGCGCCCTGGCCGGATATGGAAGCAGTGATGCGAGAACAGGCGGTTCCGCTTTATTCCCTGGAGTCCTTTCGCCCGCTTACTGACTTTGACGTGGTGGGTTTTTCCATGCAATATGAGCTGTCGATAACCAATGTTTTAAACATGTTGGACTTGGCGGGGATACCCCTCACATCCCGGGAAAGGAACGCAGAGCATCCGTTGATTGTAGCCGGAGGCCCAGTGGCATTCAATCCTGAGCCGTTCGCAGATTATTTTGATGCTTTTCAGATAGGAGACGGAGAAGACCTGCTGCCGGAGCTTTTGGATGTAATAAGCCGCAACCGTGGAGCAAGCCGCGCTACCTTGCTCTTAGCACTGTCAGGCATCGCAGGAGTATATGTTCCGATGCTTTATGAACCATCATATAGCTCCGACGGGACCATCCAGGAAATCAAGCCCCGGGGAGAAGGGATTCCTGCCCGAGTGCGCAAACGGGTGGTGAAGAGTCTGGATGAAGCTTACTATCCGGAAAAACCTATAGTGCCATATATGACTATTGTGCATGATCGCGCTGTTTTGGAAGTCATGCGGGGATGTCAGCGCGGATGCCGCTTTTGCCAGGCAGGTATGGTTTATCGCCCACTGCGTGAGCGCAGTCTGGAGACTTTACGCAAACAGGCTCAGGCCCAGCTATACAGCACCGGTTACGAAGAAATCTCTTTGGCTTCACTCAGTACGTTGGATTATTCGGGAGTGGACAGCTTGGTGCACGAACTGGTCAAGGAATATGGGAGCCAGGGGATCGGAGTTTCTCTGCCTTCCCTGAGGGTTGACGCTTTCTCCATCGATTTGGCCAACGAAGTCCAAAAGGTACGCAAAACCACGCTTACGCTAGCCCCCGAAGCCGGAAGCCAGCGTATGCGGGATATCATAAATAAGAACGTAAGCGAGGAACAGTTGCTGGAAGCAGCCCAGGCGGCCTTCAAATCAGGCTGGCTGGCAATAAAGCTGTATTTTATGATAGGACTGCCCTATGAGGCTGAAGAAGACCTGGATGCTATCCTGGAATTATTGAAGAAGGTGAAAGAGGTGGGGAGCCGCTTTTCACGGCGACCGGTGGAGATCAGGGCTAGTATTGCCTGCTTCGTGCCCAAAGCCCATACCCCATTTCAATGGCAGCCCATGAATAGCCCGGAGGAATTGGAAACCAAGCGGAGATATATGACCAGATATCGCCAGAAGAACATAAAGCTCAGCTTTCACGACAATCGCGTGAGTTTTCTGGAAGGGGTAATCGCGCGGGGTGATCGTCGTCTAGGGCCTGTTATATATAAAGCATGGCAGTTGGGCTGCAAGTTTGATGGCTGGAGCGAGTACTTTGATTATGGCCGCTGGCAGGAGGCTTTCCGTCAATGCGGGATCGATCCGAACTTCTATACCACCCGGGAGAGATCGCGTACAGAAATATTTCCCTGGGATATCATTGATACTGGAGTAGGTAGAGCTTACCTGTGGCGGGAGTCGGAGAAGGCCAAAGATATTGCATTGACTGATGACTGCCGAGCTAACAGCTGTACCGGTTGCGGGATTTGTCCGCGTTTTGCGGTGGGATTGGATTTGCCGGATGCGGGGTTGGTGGCCTCCCAACGACCGGTCTTTATCATGGATGAGGAGCAGGTGGATTAATATGCTGTTAAGATGCGAATATCATGTAGATTCAGATCTTAGGTTCCTGTCCAATTTGGATATGATGCATCTAATGGAACGCGCCTTGCGTCGAGCTCACATACCCTATGCTCTAAGTGAGGGCTTTAACCCGCACCTGAAGATGTCTCTGGGTACAGTTCTACCGGTGGGTCTTTGGGGGCAGAAGGAATACTTTGATTTGGAGCTCCGGATTCCGATGGATCCTGAAATATTCAAAAACAACCTTAACGAGCATCTTCCCCCCACGATGGGTTTAAACCGGGTTGCGATCATTGATAGCCATAGCCCGGCTCTGATGAAGGTAATCAATAGCGCGGCTTACTGTTTCGTGATAGATGCTCCTGCCGACAGGCTGGAAGAGCTTAGTCAGAGACTATTAAAGGCAAGTGAGCTGATAGTGCGCAGCCGAGGTAAAAAAAAGGATCAAAACAAAGATTTGCGTGCAGGAATTTTTAAAATAGAAGTGAATCAAAATCAAGAGTTTGTTATTATGGAGTTGTGGGTGAGTACGGGTGAGCCGGTAAATGTCCGTTATGATGAACTAATTGAGCTATTGGAGCATAACGGTATCGCGCCGGGTAGCCTGAAAGACGTTTATCGCAGCGGAAACTATATTTACCATGACGCTGCCTTCAACACTCCGTTGGAAAAGGTGAAGTAATTGATACGGGAGATTATTGCTGAGGTCTATCCCTGGGAATCGCGGGTGGCTATTGTTGAAGATGGCCGCCTCGCTGAAGTTTTTTGGGCTGATCAGGATGAAAGCGTAGGTAATGTTTTCAAGGGTAAGGTCAAAGACATCCTGCCGGGGCTGTCATGTGCCTTTATCGATATCGGTCTGGCCAAGAATGCCTTTCTTTATGCCGGTGACGTGGTGATACCCGGTGTACCTAAAGGAAGTCAGGTGTTTGACCATCTGAAACAGGGGCAGGACCTGATGGTCCAGGTTAAGAAGGAGGCTTTCTCCGAAAAGGGGGCCAGGGTTACCGGACATTTGACCATCCCCGGCCATTTTTTGGTTTTACTACCGCATCAGCGTGAGGTTTCCATATCCCGCAAACTGACCTGCAACGAGCGCCGTGAGCATCTTAAGAAATTGGTAGAGGCCAAGCGGCCCGGAGATGTTGGCCTTATACTGCGCACTGCCTGCATCGAAGCGGAGGATAGCGAAATACTGGCGGAGCTAGACGAACTGCTCAGGGTATGGCAGGAGATCAATAACCGCTATGAGCGGCAGAAGTCCCCCAGCCTGATCTATGAAGACATAGATGTCCTGGAGCGCACCCTGCGTGATTATCTGGATATCGACACCAGCCGGGTAATAATAAACAATATGAAGCTGAAGGATAAGATCACCAATTACATGGATAAGAAGAAGGTCACCTTTGATTTTACTGTGCAGTACGAGGAAGGTGATCTGTTCGAGAAATATGGATTGGAGAAGGATATCCGCCGCACCCTGCGCCGCAAGGTCTGGCTGAAGAATGGCGGCTATCTTATCATAGACCAGACCGAGGCTATGACGGTAATAGACGTTAACAGCGGCAAGTACACCGGTAAGGACAATTTCGAGGAGACGATATTCAGCATCAACATGGAGGCTGCGGTAGAGATACCTCGCCAGCTAAGGCTGAGGAGTCTGGGCGGCATCATCTTGATGGATTTTATAGATATGAAAGACAAGGGCAATGAAGAGAAGGTACTGGCAACCTTTAAACGCGAGGTAGCCCGGGACAAGGCTCACACCAGGATTATCGGCATGTCCGGTCTGGGATTTCTGGAAATGACCCGGAAAAAATCCCGTTATGGTGTATCCGAGTTCTTTACTGATGAATGCACCATCTGCAACGGCAGGGGAAGAACCATCAACCTGTTTGCCCTGTCCTGCGAAGTAAAACGCAAGCTGGCTAACATGGGTTATCTGGAGAATGAGGTTATCGTATGTGAAGCCAACCCTCACTTACTCCAATTTATAGCTAATGACGAGAAGAATATGGATTATATAACCCGGCGCATAAAGAAGAAAATCAAGCTTTTGCCCAACCCGGAGATGTCGATAGCTGAATACAACATCACCGGCAGCAGTGATAAAGCATAGCCATTACCGATATCCTACCGGGCATCGCTTGACGGTATGGCTTTTATATGGTAAGGTCTATTCTGGTTGCAGTTTTTGCAACCGCACGGTCCGGGCTCCTAAATGGCATTTTGCCTGCCTTGAGACTGGCGAGTCTAAAAAGCGTGGAGGTGTTTTTCTAAACGATGTATGCAATCATTCAAACAGGCGGGAAACAGTACAAGGTCAGCGAAGGCACGGTGCTTAAGATCGAAAAGCTTGAGATCGAAGCCGGCCAGCAGATCACCCTGGACCAGGTCCTCATGGTAGGCGAGGAAAACGGTGGAGTCAAAATCGGCAATCCGCTGGTGGCCGGAGCCAAGGTCGAAGCAGTGGTTCTGGAGCAGGGTAAACACAAAAAAATAGTGGTCTACAAGTACAAAAAACGCAAGAATTATCGTAAAAAGCAGGGTCACCGGCAACCATTCACCAAGATCAAGATCGAAAAAATCATAGCATAAGCTGATGATACAAGTAATTCTGAAGCTGGATGATGAAAGGATAAAATCTTTTTCAGTCCAGGGTCATGCCGGAAATCTGGAGGCAGGGGAGAACATCTACTGTGCAGGGGTTTCCGCCATCACTCAGACTGCTCTGCTGGGGCTGATCAAACATCTTTCTCACGAGGTAATATATGAGATAAGCGACGGATGGATCAGCTGCGAACTCCCGGTTGGATTGAACGAGTGGGAACAGGAAAAGGCCCAGGTCATTCTAACCACCATGGAGGCAGGGTTGCTGGCCATGCAGGAAGTATATAGTGAGTTTCTTGATGTAATAAGGAGGTCTTGAAATGTTTAAATTTGATTTACAACTCTTTGCACATAAAAAGGGTGTCGGCAGTTCTAAGAACGGTCGTGACAGCGAATCCAAACGACTGGGAGTCAAAAGGTATGACGGTCAGGTCGTTCGCGCTGGCAATATCCTGGTCCGGCAACGTGGAACCAAGATCCACCCGGGTAACAACGTTATGATCGGCGGAGATGATACTCTCTTTGCCGTGGTCGATGGAAAAGTTAAGTTTGAGAGAAAAGGCAGAGACAAGAAACAGGTCAGTGTTTACCCTGTTGACAGCAGTTTGAGCTCATAGACGCATCAGGATAGATATCATATTAGAGTTAAGGTAGGGAAAGTTGCTGCTTTCCCTACTATTGTTTTTAGACGAGGGGGGACGGCGTTGGAGAGTGCGGATATGGTCCAGCTGCTCAGGAGAGTACGCCATGATTATGGGAATCACCTTCAGGTTATTATGAGTTATATTGACCTGGGGCGACACGAGATGGCTAAAAAATATATTGTCAGTGTTGCCGAACAGGCAGCCAGCGAGAGAGCTCTTTTTGAGCAGGCTCCGCCGCAAGTGGCATTATATCTTTATAATCAGATGTTAGCTGCCCGGGATTTGGGCATAATACTAGAGTATAATGAGATTAAAACCGACTCCATTGATCCGCTGCTGCTAAATGGGCAGCCAGGACAGGCATTGAAGGATCTCAGTAAAAAACTGGCCAAATTTGGCGATGATGAGGATTATGCCACCGTGACCCTGTCCATCTACCAGGAGGGCAATTCCTGCCGGTTGGTTTTT
Source organism: Syntrophomonadaceae bacterium (assembly GCA_012729835.1). Taxonomy (GTDB): domain Bacteria; phylum Bacillota; class Syntrophomonadia; order Syntrophomonadales; family Syntrophomonadaceae; genus Syntrophomonas_A. The sequence goes on along the minus strand of JAAYCK010000044.1, from coordinate 5,802 downwards.
ACTAGCAAATACCTGCCGGAGTCCCCTTATGAAAGCCGGGTTACGGCTTAAATTATTCCAGTAGAAATTTTACAGCCAGGAGTGTACCAATGTTTGTAGATCGCGCTAAGATATATGTAAAAGGCGGCGATGGCGGCAATGGCATCATTGCTTTTCGTCGTGAAAAATACGTACCCATGGGCGGACCCGCCGGCGGTGACGGCGGACGGGGAGGCCATGTAATATTTATTGCTGATGATAATCTGGCTACCTTAATGGATTTCAAATACCATCGCCATTTCAAGGCGGAACGCGGGGTGCACGGTCAGGGCAAGAACATGCACGGTGCCGCTGGCGAAGATATGTTGGTTAAGGTGCCGGTGGGGACCATAATCCGCGATGACGATACTGGTGAACTGATAGGCGACCTGGTGGAGGTCGGACAGCAGGCGATAGTAGCCCGTGGCGGGCGTGGCGGCCGTGGCAATGCCCGCTTTTCTAATTCTGTCAACCGGGCGCCTTCGGTTTCAGAGAATGGCGAGCCCGGGGAAGAACGCTATATAAGATTGGAATTGAAACTACTGGCTGATGTAGGCCTGGTAGGCTTCCCTAATGCGGGCAAATCGACTTTCATATCCAGGGTATCGGCAGCCCGACCTAAGGTAGCCGATTATCCCTTTACCACGCTGGTGCCCAATCTGGGAGTGGTCCAGACCAAAAGCCGGGATGCCTTTGTAATTGCCGATATACCAGGCCTCATCGCAGGAGCCCACGAGGGTACTGGTTTGGGGCATGAATTCCTGCGTCACATTGAGCGCACCAGATTGTTAATATTTGTGCTGGATACGGCCCAGACCGAGGGACGGGATGTCATAGAAGATTACGAGACCCTGCGCGGGGAGCTTGAACACTATCGGGCTGATTTATTAGAGCGACCGTGGCTGGTGGCAGCCAATAAAATGGATCTGCCGGAGGCGGCAGAGAATCTGGAACACTTACAGGAGCTGTTTGGCGACAAAGTGTATCCGATTTCAGCAGCAACTGGAGACGGCATAGAGCCCTTGATGGATAAGGCATGGGAACTGCTGCAAAGCCTTCCGCGTGAGGCAGTGGTCATCAGCGAGGAGCCGGTGTTAAGACGCTTCGAGGAAGAGGAAGCCTTTATGATCAATGTGGTTGACGGGGTATACGAGGTCAGCGGTAAACGCATTGAGAAGCTGATGGCCATGACCAACTTCACTACTGATGAAGGATTAAAACGCTTTCAGCGGACGCTTGAACACATGGGACTGGAGAGCCAACTGAGGAAAATGGGCATCAAGGAAGGCGACACCGTAAGGATAAGCAGCATGGAATTTGATTACAGCGAGTAGTGAACACGTTGAGGAGATGGGAGAATTGAGCTGGCGGGAGGAATTAGGGCAAGCCAAACGAATCGTGGTGAAGGTTGGCACCAGCACTTTGACCTATGCCAATGGCAAGGTCAACCTGCAAAGGATCGAAAACCTGGTGCGGGAAATGGCAGATTTACATAATCGCGGGGTGGAGGTCCTGCTGGTCAGTTCTGGAGCCGTTGGGGTGGGAGCCAACCGGATGGGTTTCAAGAAGATACCCCGCACTATGCCGGGAAAACAAGCCCTGGCCGCTATCGGGCAGGGGGCCTTGATGCACCTCTACGAAAAATTTTTCGCCGAATATGATAAGACTGTGGCTCAGGTCCTTTTGACCCGCGGTGACCTGGACGAGCGTCTGCGCTATCTTAACGCCACCAATGCACTGCTGGCAATCCTGGGAATGGAAGTTATCCCGGTTATTAATGAAAATGATACTGTGGTAGTCGAAGAGCTCAAGTTTGGTGACAATGACACCCTGTCGGCCATGGTAGCCGGGCTGGTGGATGCTAACCTGCTGATCATTTTGTCTGACGTTGATGGCCTGTATGACTGCGACCCACGCAGCAATTCTCAGGCGGCTTTGCTGAGTGAAGTCACTGAGATAAACGACGCCATGGAAGACAATTCCCGGACGCGGGGCAGCAGCTTTGCCAGTGGCGGAATGCTCACTAAACTTAAGGCAGCCCGCATCTGTATGGCTTCCGGTGTACCCATGGTAATTGCCAACAGCGGAGAAAAGGATGTCATCCGCCGCGTAGTTGACGGTGATAATTTAGGTACATTGTTTGTCCCCCGGGAGGAAAAGATGCATGCCCGCAAGAAATGGATCGCTTTCGGCACTTTGACCCAGGGCAGTGTTATGATTGATAACGGAGCCCAGCAGGCGCTGCTAAATCGGGGTAAAAGTCTGCTTCCATCTGGAGTGGTAGGAGTGGATGGTGAGTTTGAAAGAGGCGCAGTCATAGCAGTTTGTTCAGCCGACGGTCGGGAGATCGCCCGCGGCATGGTCAATTACAGTTCGGAAGAGATCAGGCTTATCGCCGGGAAAAAAAGCACGGAGATCGAGAAGATCCTGGACGGCAAGGACTACGACGAAGTTATACATCGTAATAATCTGTGGGTAAATGGGTAGGAACGATTTTTGCCACAGATTGTTTTTTATAAAGGTGTTATGAGTTTTGTAGGGGCGGATTCCATGCCGCCTGAATGAGGAATGGGCGGATATGGAATCCGCCCCTACGATATAGCCACTGGTGTATCAGTGGTAAATTAATGAGATACGGGGAGGTTAGGACAATGGACAGCAATTTACAAGCGATGCTTTTGGAACAGGGCAATCAGGCCAAGGCGGCTGCACGCATTCTGGCTACTGCTTCGACTACCGTCAAAAACGATGCATTGATGGCTATGGCAGCTGCTCTAGAGGAGAACAGTGAAGCTATCATAGCTGCTAATGAGATAGATCTGCAGCAGGGGCGTGAACAGGGCCTTAGTTCTGCGTTGCTGGAACGTCTTATGTTAAACGATGCCCGGGTAAGGGATATGGCCAAGGGGTTGCGCGAAATGGCGGCTTTGCCTGATCCAGTCGGCGAGGTCCTTTCCATGTGGCGCCGGCCTAATGGATTGGATATCGGGCGTATACGGACCCCCATTGGAGTAGTTGGTATCATCTATGAATCTCGGCCCAATGTGACTGCTGATGCGGTTGGTCTTTGTCTGAAGGCCGGAAACGCAATCATCCTACGGGGAGGGGAAGAGGCCCTGAATTCCAACCGGGTCATCACCCGGACTATTGCCACAGCAGCCTCACAAACCGGCATACCAGGCGGAGCGATACAGCTGATTGACAGTGAAGACCGCGATGCGGTGGTCTTTATGCTGAAAATGAATGATTATATTGATGTCGTAATACCTCGCGGCGGCAAGGGCTTGAAACAGGTGGTGCTGGACCATGCCACCGTTCCCTATATCATGACCGGCATGGGAAACTGTCATGTCTATGTAGACGAGTTTGCTGACCTGGAAAAGGCGCAAAGGATTATGTTCAATGCCAAGGTGCAGCGGCCTTCTGTATGCAACGCTGCGGAGAAACTGCTGGTACACCGTAGTATTGCTGAGGTTTTTCTGCCCGGAATGCTGGCTGAATTAATGGGTGCCGGTGTGGAGATCAGAGGCTGTGATCGTACCCGTCAGATAGTGACTGGCTTGAAAGAAGCTACCCTTGAGGATTGGGACACCGAGTATCTGGATCTCATACTGGCGGTCAAGGTAGTAGACAGTGTGGAAGAGGCCATTGAGCACATCAACCGTCATGGCACCGGTCACAGCGAGGCCATTGTAAGTGAGAGCTACAGCGCGGTTCGGCGGTTCATGGCAGCAGTAGATGCGGCAGCAGTCTATGCCAATGCATCCACTCGCTTTACAGACGGAGGAGTATTCGGATTTGGTGCCGAAATGGGCATCTCTACTCAGAAGCTCCACGCCCGTGGCCCTATGGGCCTGACTGAGCTGACTACTATCAAATACATCATCTACGGCGATGGGCAGATTAGATAACTTTTTTTGCCAGAGATGGATACAGATTCACGCAAATTAAAAGAGCCAGATTGATGGGAAACAATCCTATCTAATTTGGCTTATTTATTGTCTGCCATTTTCACATAATACTGTTTTAAAGCCCAAGGTTTTTGTCGGGCAAATCAATAGCCCATCCCTTGCTCTAGCAGACCATCATTCGGTTTTAACATATATCCCTGGTTCATCAGAAAAATCTGTGTGAATCTGTGCTAATCTGTGGCAAAAAAATCCCGCTACTCAATGACCTCCAGTTTATAACTGTCCAGTTTGTCGAGGTTATCCTGGCTCAGGGCGTAATCACGCTCCAGCACTTGGCGCGGGTTTTCGCTGCCGCAGAGTTCAGTTGAGAGGTAACGCAGGCCGTTGTCATTGATTAAGGTGACGATCATCTTTTTATCCGGGTATTTTTTTGCTACTTTGCGGGCGGCGGCCACGTTGCAGCCGGAGGATGTGCCGCAGAATATTCCTTCGCTGCGGGCCATTTCTCTTGCTGTTTCCATGCATTCATCCGAGCTGACCAGGACTATACCATCTACATATTGCAGATCCAAAATTTCCGGAATGAGTCCATCGGCGATACCCTGCACCTTATGCTGGCCAATCTTGCCTTTGGCGAGAATAGGAGATTCAGCTGGCTCAGAAATATAGACCTTGATGTCAGGATTCATTTCTTTAAGATATTTGGCTGTGCCAGTAACCGTACCGCCGGTACCCTGACACATTATTAGAACGTCCAGCTGGCCGGCCGTTTGTTCCCATATCTCTGGTGCGGTATGGTCCATATGGGCCTTCAGGTTACCTTGCCGGAAAAACTGGCCGATTTCAAATACCTGTTCACCATACTTTTCTTTAAGCTTCTCCACTTCGACCAGCACCAGATCGACATCGGTCTCCGCCCCCGGGGTCAAAACCAGTTCAGCACCGTAAGAGCGGATGGTCTTCTTTCTCTCGTCACTCATGCCTTCCGGCATTACAATAATGACCCGGTAACCCTTGGCAGCACCCACCATGGCAGTTGCGATACCAGTATTTCCCGTAGTACCTTCCAGCAGTATCATGCCCGGCTTGAGTTCACCGCTTTCTTCGGCTAAGGCCACTATCTTATGAACCACCCGATCTTTCAAACTGCCGCTGGGATTAGTGTATTCAAGCTTGACGCAGATGTCGGCATTAATATCAGCAGCCATTTTATCCAAGCGGACCATCGGTGTAAGGCCGATTGCTTCCAGAACGTTATTTAAAATCCCGTTGTTCCTCTCCCAATCCATGAACTCTCCCCCTAATTCGCTTTGACTAACTAATAAAATTTGTTATCACACTGCAGAATATTATAGCTTACAAGGGCCAGTCTTTGCCATAGGTGATGGGACGGTTAATAACCGCCGTTTCATCAGCCGGGCACTCCCGCATGAAATCTGGAGGATTGGCGTCAATCTCCGCAAAAGCTAACAGGAGCTGGGCGAAGTATTCCCGGCGGCCAGTTGCATCTCTCAGACTGAAGCCCTTTTGCCGCATGATCTCCGCGATACGATTGTTGATTTCTATCTCATATTCAAAGAGCTGGTCAAAAAAGGTTTTCCAGTGAGCCAGAGCAGGTTCGCTCTCCCAATTGATTCCCGGACAGACAAAATGACGACAGATAGATTCGCGTTCGTCCTGTTCGAGCAGGCATCCGCCCTCAGTACGGTGAAAACTGCAGTGGTATGAATCACCATCAATGGTCTTATTGACGGTTACCGAACTATCCAAGATCGTGACATTGTCCAGACCCAGTATCGAATCGATGAGTTCCGGGCGGCGCTTGAGCAGATAGACGAAGTCGCCAGGGTAAAACATGGGAGAATAATGACCG